>DASRSO010000197.1:0-13835 GCA_035656375.1 Cyclobacteriaceae bacterium
AGAATACATGGAAGGCGACGCACTCGGTCGTGCGGAATGGATAAAGTTTACCTCGCTGTTCTTCGGGAAAGAAAAAGTTGCCGACTCCCTCTTCGCAATCATCGAAAAGGAATACATCACCACGTTGGCGAAAGCCGAAAGCGTTCAGCAAAAACCTTCGGTGATGCTCGGCACGGTTTATGGCGACGCATGGTTTATGCCGGGAGGAGACAACTATGCAGCCAAACTCCTTGAAGACTCCGGAAACAATTATCTCTGGGCTAACGATTCAACAACCGGTTGGCTCGAGATCAGTTTCGAATCTGTGTACGACAAAGCGAAGGATGCAGACCTGTGGATCGTTGGCTCGTTCGATACGTATGATGAACTGACCGCCGCCGACAAGCGATACGCGTTGTTCAAGCCATTTAAAGAAAAGAAAATTTACAACTACAATGCACGCAAGGGTGCAAAAGGCGGCAACGATTTTTTAGAGCTGGGATATCTGAGGCCGGATATCATTTTGAAAGACCTTTTGAAGATCGGGCATCCGGAGATGCTTCCCGAGCATCAACTATTTTTTCACGCGCCGCTACGGTGAGCCTACGGAAGGTAAAAATCAAACGTTATATCATACATGCACTTGAAATGTCCTTTGGGGCACTTCTCGTAGCCTATCTTTGAACAGGGCCGGCAGTTTACCTTGTTGTTTTCGAGTATCGTGAAGCGCGTACGATAGGGATACATTCCAAACAACGGGATCGTGTTTCCCCAAATACTGAAGATCTCTTTCTTGAATGCCGCGGCAATGTGCATCAAGCCCGTGTCGTGTGTGAAGATATACTGCGCCTGCTTTACAATGCTGGCCGACTGATTCAGGTTAAACTTGCCGCAAGCGTTGTATATAATCGTCTTTTTATTCAGCTCTTTTAATCCTTTTTCGAAGCCGGCAGATTCGGGTGTTTTCTCAAAGAACTGCCGCACCTTTTCTCCGTTCTCGAAATCTTCTTTGCCGCCGAGCAACACGATCGGCTTGTTGATCTTGTCGCACAGCTCCACCATTCGTTCTATGGGAAGTTTTTTTGTGTTGTGTTGTGCACCGATCGCATAAGCCACGTAACCACTGCGCATTTCTTGTGGAAGCCAGTCGAGGGGAACCTGGTCTTTTTCGGGGATAAAATAGTCCAACCCGAGGGAATCGTTCTTCACACCCAGCGGTGCGGCGGCGGCGAGATATCGTTCAACAATATGCACGTGCGGCAGCTTGTTGATCTTAAAATTCACCATTAGCGACTTTTCGAAGTTGGCTTTGTAGAACGAAGACGACTTTACGCCCAGGGCGAACTTAATAATCCGGGTACGAAGGTTGTTGTGGAGGTCGATGACGAAGTCGAACTTTTCTTTTCGAAGGTCCCGGATCAGGTCCGGGAGGCTGTCGCCCAAATAGTGACTCTTGTCGATGTATGGGTTCGACTCCAGGATGCTTTTATATGCAGCTTTGGTGGCGAAGTGTACTTCTGCATTGTCGACCTGCGTTTTCACCGTGCGGATAACGGGAGTGGTAAGGACAATGTCACCGATCGACGAGAACCTGAGCAGCAGAATCTTCATTTCCGACCCAATATTATGGAATTCAAATTATATGGAATCTTATTACTGCTTTCCATTTATTATTTTAGGTGATCAAACTCAATTCTGATGAACTACTGGCTGCTGAAAACTGAACCGGAAACATTTTCATGGGACGACCTTGTAAAGGCAGGCAAGGCTACCTGGGATGGGGTAAGGAACCCACGTGCCCGCAACAATATCAAGAACATGAAAAAAGGTGACCTGGCTTTCATTTACCACACCGGCGACGAAAAATCGGTTATTGGCATAGCCAGGGTGGAAAAGGAGGCCTACCCTGAACCGGGGGATGCTGCCTGGCTTGTGGTGGACCTCATACCTGAAAAGAAACTTAAAAACCCCGTTACACTTGCCGAGGTCAAAGCCGAGAGCGACCTTAAAGACATGACCCTCGCGAGGGTCCCCAGGCTGTCGGTGCAATCAGTTGAAAAAAGTGAATACGACAAGATCGTCAAGATGAGTAACGGAAAATAAGGACTGTCGAAATGAGACGTGTTGGGTCTTTTGTGGGTTTTTTTCTGCTGTTGGCTATTCAAGCTAACGCACAGATCAACCAGATCGAACGGTTCGAGATGGATCAAAAAGGAACCGACAACGCATGGACCATTATTTCAATGAAGGACAGGGGCCTGGCCCTCGTTCGTGATAAAGAAAAATTCCTCGAAGGCCAGAAGGTCTTCCAGATAAAGACGCTCGACACGCTACTCCGGGAAACGCAGACCACCGAGATCGGTACGCCGTTCCGCATGAAGCTGATCGGGTACGAGTACACCGGCACCCATCTTTATATTTTGCTTCGCTCGGGCGAGAGCGACCTGGCCGAAGTATTGTTGCTCGAATACAACCTCGACAACTTTGCCGTCGATCGCTACGAAATCAAGCATGAATTCAATTTCCGTCTTACACACTTCACTGTACTCGACCGGCACGCCATATTTGGCGGATATGTTTCGAAAGAACCTGCGGTATTGATCTACGACATTGCCGAATCGCAACTTAAAGTTGTTCCCGGCTTCTTCACATCCGACACCGAGTTGCTCGACCTCCGGATCAACGAGAACAATACTTTCAACACACTGGTAACAAATCGCTCTACACGACAAAACAAATCGCTCGTGCTCCGCGTGTTCGATGCGAAGGGGACGCAATTGATGGAAGACGAAATTCCGATCGACCAGAACAAAACAATTCTTTCGGGGCTCACCAGTGCGCTGGTACGCGATGAGCTGTTGATCGCCGGAACATACAGTGTTGGAAATTCAAAAATGGCAAGCGGATTTTTCTCCGTGCTCGCAGATCCGTTCAAAGAGCAACCGATCCACTATTACGACTTCGCACAACTGAATCACTTCCTGGACTATCTTACTGTAAAGCGTGCAGACAAGATCAAGGCCACATCACGACGCTTCCGTGAAAAATCGAAAGACCCGGAGTTCAGAGCCAATGTTTCGAATGTGAGACTTGATGAACATGGCACCGGTTTCTATTTGCTTGCAGAAGCCTACAGCACCGTAACAGCAAGCAACTCCGGACCTTATCCATACACCGGCGGATACAACGGGTACTACAATCCTTACATGTATGGCTATAGCCCATTTGCTTCGAGGTATTACAACTCTCCTTACAATCTTTATAACACAGCAGTTCACAACGACATCAGCATGTTATCGACGTCGGTGCTGGCCTTCAACCCGGACGGAAAGCTCGACTGGGATCACAGCATGAAAGTTGACGACGAACGCAAGCCTTCCATTGAGCAGGCCGCCGACTTCTGGTGCGACCGGAACAAGATCGTTATCGCCGCGAAAACGGAAAGTGAACTCGTGGTGAAAGCGCGTTTCAAAAACAACGAAAGCTCAGGCGACACATTAAAAGTCCTGATGAAGAAACCCACCGATATTGTCCGTGACGAAACGGAAGACGAAGGCGGTGTTCGACACTGGTATGGCAACAAATTCTATGTGTGGGGCTATCAGGACGTGAGGGATCCGGAGATGAAGTTTGAGGACCGCAACCGCTCGGTCTTCTACATCATTAAATTGGATGCGTACTAGATTATTCCTGGCAATCTTATTTTTCCTGACCTTCTCTGCCTTGGCACAGGTCAGTCAGACCCGCTATGAGATGCCGCTTCACGACGGGCAGACCGATCCGTATCAAAGTGTTTCCCTTGGTGAGAACGGCCTGTTCCTTTACGCTACATTTATTGCTGAAGGACAGTATGCCATAGAAGTAATTCGCCTCGACACAACATTCACAGAAAAATGGAGAGGATACATAAAGATCGAACGAAACCTCCTGCTGTACTATTCGATCTACCTGAACGACCGGGTGTTCATGCTCCTGAAAGACCGGCACAACCCGCTTGCTGAATTCCAGGTCCTGTCGATCTACATCGAAAACGGAAATTACTCGGTCCGGACCGTAAAGACGATGCTTCCATTTGTTCCGACGAATTTCGCCGTTACTCCGAAAGCCGTGTTGATCGGCGGAACATTCAATTACAGACCGCTGGTTTTGTACTACAATTTTGAACAGGACAAGTCGAAGATCCTTCCGGGATTTTTTAATGAAGCCGGCGAACTCGACCAAATGAGGACGGATGAGCAAGGTAACATCGACGTCGTGGTGTCGGGAAAAAACATTTCGAAGCGAAGGAGTTTATGGATACGCCACTATGATCCCGACGGAGATCTTCTGAAAACAATTGTACTGCAGCCCGACGAAGATAAAAACCTGATCTACGGTCGGTCGATCACTCAGCCCGGCGGATACCAGGTTGTATGCGGCGTGTATGGAAGATATACGGAATACTCCCGGGGCATTTTTATTGCAAGCATAGACCCCTACGGCGAGTATTCAATCCGGTATTACAACTTCGGTGACCTGCAGAAGTTTTTTAATTACATGAAGGCCCGTCGCGAGCAACGCGTGAAGGATCGCATCGAGAGACGAAAGATCCGCGGCAAAAAGCTCCGGTTCAATTACCGGGTCCTGGTCAGTGATCTATTGCCTTATGGCAACGGCCAGTTCCTCATGCTCGGCGAAGCATTCTACCCGCACTATAGTTATCCCACCACAAGGACGATGGGCATGACCTCAGTTTATTCGCCAAGGTATGGTAACGTCCTGGTTCCGGGCGGACGGGGCGACCTGGTGTTCGACGGCTTCCAGTACACACACGCCGTGGTGGTAGGTTTCGACAACAGTGGAAGCCTGCGATGGGACAACAGCTTTGAGATCAACGACGTGCGGACCTACCAGTTACAACAGTTTGTGAAAGTGCTGCCGCAAGACAACCGGATCGCGCTGTTGTACCTGTACGACAACGTTATCCGGTCGAAGATCATTAAGGATGCAGACGTTATCGAGGGAAAATCTTTCGACAACCTGAGCACGGCATTCAAGGAAGACGTTGTGAAGGAACGTGGTACTTCCCAGACAAAACTGGAGTACTGGTATGACGACGTTTTCTATGCAACGGGGATCCAGCAGATCACGAACTCGCGGGAGCCGGGGGTGACATTAAACAGGAAGGTGTTTTTTATCAACAGGATTGAATACAAGTGAAAATTGCTAAATTCGCATTTGAATGCGGAAAAAGCTCATCCTCGATTCAGATCATCTCGACATCACGCTTTCCCGTCTTTCCCATCAATTAATTGAAAATCATAACGATTTCGCCAATACGGTAATTCTCGGCATGCAGCCGCGGGGTATTTTCCTTGCGAACATGATCCACAAAAAAGTGGAAGCGGCCAGTAAGGCGACCATCAGCTTCGGCTACCTCGACGCTACATTCTACCGTGACGATTTCCGCCGCCGCGATACCCCGCCACGTGCCAGCGAAACCCGCGTGCCTTTTATGATCGAAGGAAAGAACGTGATCCTGATCGACGATGTTTTATACACCGGAAGAACTGTGCGTGCGGCCCTGGACGCGATGATCGCCTTGGGAAGGCCGTCGAAAGTAGAACTGCTGGTCCTGGTAGACCGGAAGCACACACGTGATCTGCCTATCGCTGCCGATTACGTGGGAGTTTATGTAGATACGCTCGAAACGCAACGTGTTCTCGTGGAATACGAAGCACAAGGTCATAAACAAAATAAGATCTGGCTGATCAACAAAGAGGATAAAGATTGAATATGTCGGCACTGAGTCAAAAACATCTTTTGGGAATCAAGAACATCACCCGCGAAGATATTGAACTCATTTTCGAAACTGCCGACTTCTTCAAAGAGGTCATCAACCGGCCAATCAAGAAAGTTCCTTCACTGCGCGATGTAACGATCGCCAACGTCTTCTTCGAAAACTCAACACGCACACGACTTTCGTTCGAGCTTGCACAGAAAAGACTATCCGCCGATGTGATCAACTTCGCGGCAAGTAACAGTTCCGTTAAGAAAGGCGAAACACTTCTCGACACCGTCAACAATATTTTGGCGATGAAGGTCGACATGATCGTGATGCGCCATGCAAGTGTCGGTGCTCCGCATTTCCTGTCGCGACACATCAAAGCGAACATTGTTAACGCAGGAGATGGAACGCACGAACATCCCACACAGGCGCTCCTCGATGGCTTCTCGATCCGTGAAAAACTTGGTGAGGTTGCCGGAAAGAAAGTGGCGATCATTGGAGATATCCTTCACTCACGTGTGGCACTGTCGAACATTTTTGCGCTGCAGAAACTTGGAGCGAAAGTGATGGTGTGCGGCCCTCCTACGCTGCTGCCGAAATTCATCGGTAACCTGGGTATCCAGGTGGAACTGGATGTCAAAAAAGCACTTGAGTGGTGCGATGTGGCGAACGTGTTGCGAATTCAACTCGAACGTCAGCAAATAAAATATTTCCCTTCTTTGCGTGAATACACATTGTATTACGGCATTACAAAAAAAATGCTCGACAATCTTAAAAAAGAGATTGTTCTGATGCATCCCGGGCCTATTAACCGGGGTGTAGAATTGAGCAGCGACGCGGCCGACTCCGGCCACTCAATCATTCTCGACCAGGTTGAAAATGGCGTTGCAGTGCGAATGGCGGTCCTTTACCTGCTTGCGGGCGGGTCGCCGCTGAACGCCTAATCGTTATTAACGATTCCGTACCGAATACTTTTTTATCTTTGCGGCCTTTAGAAAACAGGCCCAGTCATGATCTATAACTCAATCGTTGAAACCATTGGAAATACGCCGATGGTGAGGCTCAATAAGGTCTCCAGGGGAATTAAAGGTACTCTCCTCGCTAAAGTGGAATATTTCAATCCCGGAAATTCCATGAAAGACCGCATGGCGATAAAAATGATCGAGGATGCCGAAAAGGCCGGTCTACTGAAACCTGGGGGAACAATTATAGAAGGCACAAGCGGCAACACGGGTATGGGCCTCGCGCTTGCGGCTGTAGCAAAAGGCTACAAGTGTATTTTCACGATGGCTGATAAACAGTCGCAGGAAAAAATTAACATTTTGAAATCTGTAGGTGCTGAAGTTGTTGTGTGCCCTACGAATGTTGAGCCCGAAGATCCACGCAGTTACTATTCGATCGCGCGCAAACTGAACCGCGAGATCCCGAACTCATACTACCCAAACCAGTACGATAACCTTTCCAACACTGCGGCACATTACGAAACAACTGGTCCCGAGATCTGGAAACAAACCGAAGGCAGGATCACACACTTTGCCGCAACGGTCGGCACTGGTGGTTCTATGTGTGGAACTGCAAAATATTTGAAAGAACAGAAGTCCGACATCGTTACTGTTGGTATCGACACATACGGTTCCGTCTTCAAGAAGTATAAAGAAACAGGAATATTCGACAGGGCGGAGATCTATCCTTACCTCACTGAAGGTTTTGGCGAAGACATTCTCCCGAAGAATGTAAACTTCGATGTGATCGATCATTTCATTAAAGTAACCGACAAAGATGGCGCTATCGCGGCACGTCGCTTGTCGCGTGAAGAAGGTATGTTCGTGGGTTGGAGCAGTGGCTCTGCACTTCATGGTGCACTCGAATATGCCCAGGCTAACCTGAAGAAAGACGATGTAATGGTGATCCTTCTGCCCGACCACGGCACAAGGTATCTTAATAAGATCTACAACGACCAGTGGATGAAAGATCACGGTTTTCTCGAACGTTCATTCGCCACGGCAAAAGATATTATTACCGCTCGCAATGGTAAAGACAGTCTGTTCACTGTTTCGAAGCAGTCGAAGATCGGTGACGCGATCAGGATCATGAACAGTGAAGGAGTAGACCAGGTGCCGGTGCTCGAAGGCAGTGAGTTTGTAGGCAGCGTGGCATCTTCAAGCCTGTTGGATAAGATCATATCCGATCCTCAATTGAAAGACAAGTCTGTAGGCGAGATCATGGATAAGCCAATGATCTTTGTTGCTCTCGATAGTACGCTGGATGTATTGTCGTCGATGCTTAACAAAGACAATAAAGCTCTCCTCGTACGCGACGAAACCAAGAAAGTGCACATCATAACTCAGCACGACGTTCTAAAAGCCATTACCTCATAAAACAGAAGGAATGGTAAGAGCTTTACTGGTGCTGGTGATTTCAGCGGGGATGTTTACAACGGTTCGGGCAGAGATCCTTTTGCCCGATAGCGTCGAAATTTTTCTTCGACACACTCCAAAAGACAGTTCATACATCACGAGATTGAACAGGCTCGCATTCGACTTTTTGAAATCGAACCCCGAGATCAGTCGCTCTATAAGTCGCCGAGCGATGGAGTTTTCGAAAGCCATCCAGTTTACACGCGGCTTCGCGCGTGCACTCAATGTAACGGGAAGCTCATACTGGGTAACAGGCAACTACGAATCAGCTCTAAACTTCTATCACCAATCGGCCCGCGAATCGGAACGCATCAAAGACCGGGTCGGTCTCTCGGAATCGTATCACAACATGGGTGAAGTCTACAAGAAACTCGGTGACTACAAAAAGGCGATCACTTTTCTCCGGACATCACTCGAATGGGACACGAATAATTTCGAGATCGCGCTGTACAACATCGGCGAAGCATATTACCTTCTCGGGAAATACGATTCCGCTTCAAATTATTTCGACCGCTCACTCTCATCGGCAATCAAAGCAAACAATGCACGTACAATTGCCTACGCTTACACCGGCCTCGGCAAGATCAAACACTACGACAAAGAATATTACCAGGCTTTAGCTTACTTCACGAAAGCCGAACGCCTGTGGAAAGACCAGGGGGAGATCCGTTCGCTTGTTCAAACCTACCAGGATTTTTCGGAGACATTCAAAGCCCTCGGACAGCCAACGCGCGCGATGGAATATGTGAACATGGCGATCGTATTATCCGACGAGCTTGCAGCCCCCGACCTGCAGATCTACAACTACAAACAGCAATCGAAGCTGTATGCCGACCAGGGTGATATGAAGAATGCACTCCTGGCCATGGACAAACATTGCATGATCAAAGACAGCATCTATCACGAAAAACGACTCGAAGAAATCGCGCGACTTCAGGCTTCGTTCGAGTCGGGCGCACGCGATATCGAGAACCAACAATTGAAAGCAACACATGCCCGTCAACATGCGCAGATCAGGACACAAAAGTTGACGCTCATTGCGATGTCGGCAGCGTTGATTGCTTCGGCCATCATGGCGTGGGTGTTGTTCCGCCAGCGCAAGAGAGTAGCTGAGGTAAATGACCTGCTGCGCGAAAAAACCATAGAGATCCAGGATCAGAAGGAAGAGATCGAGGATCTTAACAAGTCGCTCGAATCAAAGATCGAAGAACGTACACAACGATTGATGTGGCAGAACCAGAAGCTGGCAGAGTATGCACATGCAAATGCACATCAGCTTCGCGCGCCAGTAGTCAGCATTCTCGGGTTACTGCATTTGATCGAAAGGATCAACCTGCCGGAAGAAGACAGGATACTGGTACAACAATTACAGGTATGCGGTAAGAACTTGGACAAGATCACCCAAACGATCTCGAGAAATCTTGAAGAAGATCTGAAGTAGTTTTGGGTTTACTTATTTTCCTCTCTTCACTTCGATCTCGACCCGATCATTCCTTCCCGCCAGCGTACTGTTTATCGGGTAGATCAGCGCTTTTCCACCCTCCCCTTTCGTGCTGATGCGTTTTCCTTCAACACCTTGTGCGATGAGGTAATCCTTCACGAGTTCAGCCCTGAGTTCTGTAAACTCTTTTGCGTTAACCGTGCGGCGTTGATTTCCGGAAGAAGCTGTAAAAAAGTCGGCATTCGGAGCGCGGACAATAATGTTCCTGTCCTGGTCTCCATTACAATGACCGTGGATCGCGATCTTGTAACGGGGATTTTGCTTCAATAACTCGGCAAGTCCATCGAGCTCTTCTTTTGAAGATGGCTGAAGGAGAACCGAGTTCGAAAAGAATCTCACCTGAGAGAACTCGATGTAGTCGCCCATCTTCACGTGAACGAGCGGCAGCGCGATGACAAATTCTTCGTTGGTGCCAACTTCGGCGGCCGATGCCGAGGGATCGGCATAGTTGAGAGGTCGGTTCATTTCCTGGTAGCCTGCGGCCAGTGTTGAAACTGCATACACCTGTGAAGGATCTCGCGGCGCGGGCAGGTACACGACCTGGTTTGCGGGGAAGGTCTGGAATGTCGATGCGTTGCCACTGGGTTCGAGGATGTGGATCTCACCTTCGACAGGCTCACCGGTTTCGCTGCTCACAAGCTTGAAAAAGAATGGTTTACCAACGGGCTTGGGCTCCATGGTAGGAGTCATGGTTGGAACGTTGGGATCGGTGGCGGCAGAATCTACAGCAGGAGTTTCAACCTTAGGCTGCTCGACTACTTTGGGTTCTTCTTGCTTGGGTTCTTCTTGCTTGGGTTCTTCTTTCTTAGGTTCTTCTTTGGGAGGTTCGACCTTAGGTTGCTCTACAACTTTGGGCTCTTCTTTTTTAGGTTCTTCTTTTACTATAACAGGTTCCTCTTTTTTCGGCTCTTCTTTTTTAGCAATCGCTTCTGTTATCGGCGCACCCAGCGAACCCCTGTAAACCCATGCTTCTTTATACTCTGTCTCCAATCTTATCTTCATCATGAAAGCAAAAGCCTGCTTACTTTCCGTTGATTGAAACAGGGTTACGTAATAGAGCTTGTTCCTTGGATTCTGGATATAGCCCGCACTAAAGCCCTCTTTATTTAATTTTTCCGTGAAACGTACCGCGTTATCCATCAACCGGAAAACGCCAACAATAACATACCGTTCAGGTCCGGGTGCGTCCTGGTTCTGGGCAAACGAGATGTTTGCAACGAAAGCCAGCGACGCGACTAGCAATATTATTCGTTTCATAATCGATATCAGGGAGTTGAAAATAGGCAAAAAAACTGGATGGATCGCCGTTATTCCTCAAGAACCTCGACTTCTACCCTTACGTTGGCCGATGCCTGGGTGTGATGTTTATCGTAAATGGGCTTTTTTCCGCCCCAGGCCTTAACGCTCATCCGCGCCGCATCGACGCCATTCTGAACAAGGTAGTCGCGGATAACTGTAGCCCTTTTTTCCGAAAGCTTTTTGGCCGACCCGTTACCTTCCTTCGCCCCTGTGAGGCTGAATAGGTTGCCGGATTCGCCGGGCTCATAGATCGGACCCGAAGCGTTGCCGTTTGTATGTCCGTGTATCCTGATCTTATAGTTCGGGCCTTCGTTCATCATTGCAAGCAAACCATCAAGATCGAACTTCGACTCCGGCCTCATGATCGCGGCATCCTTATAAAAGAACACGTTATACAAAATCGAGAAGTCACCCTTTTTTAGTCGCACCAAATGAAAAGGAACGACAACGCGATTATCAACGATCGTAATGCCGTCGGCGGTTGTAGGGTCCTTGAAATTTATTGTCTGAACGATCTTGCGATAGCCGGCGAGATCACATTCGAGTCGCAAATCGCCTGTTTTGTTGATGGCTTTTAGCGTGATGTTTTCATTGCCGGCGAGAACGTATTCTTTGCGTTGAGTGATTGGATCGACGACCGTGATCTCGGCGCCTGTTGGTTTTGTTCCATCGTCGCGAACAACATTAAAATAAAACGGCTTGGACTTAGCGTCGGCTGGAGAAGGAGGTAGCTCCTCTTTGGGTTTGGGCGTCTCTTTGGGCTCTTCTTTGGGTTCCTCCCTGGGTTCTTCTTTTCTTTCCTCAATAACTACGGGGGCTGGATCAGGGAGTGAAACAATATCGACGCCCTTTCCTCCCTCTCCTAATGTTCCAAAGAACACCCATGCATCTTTATACTCGGTTTGACTTCTTAACCGCGTCGCTTCGTTCAATGCCTGTTGATGATCTTCTGTCTTCATCACGAACACATAGTATAATTGTTTCGCTGGATTGATCTCCAGCTCTGCTCTCGCTTTCACAGCAAGCTGTACGGCGTTATCCTTAACAGAGAACGCACCAATAACCACGTAGTTCGTGTCGCGTGAGTAGACGTTGTTGGTAATGGCAACAACAATCGTAACGATTGTCAGTAGCGCCTTCAAGATCCGGGGAGGTTAAAAAATTTTCCGAAATGTACTATTATCTTCTTGAAATTACATTAAAGTCTTTTTCAAGTGTCTCCCCTTGTCCATCAACGAGCGTCATGTGATGCGAGCCCTCGGGAGGAGAAATTGTAAGCCTGTGCGATCGCGATGTAGCACCGATGAATTGTCCATCGAGGTGCCAGTAAATTGTAGCCTGTGGATTTCGGTGAGCCGCCTGGAAAACAGTACTTCCCATAGTGCCATCGAGGTCGCGGGGAATGAATATGCGTGAGTCGGTCTTCGGGTAGATCATATCCATTGCGGCGATGCCCGCAGGGTCCGCACAATCTTTCCGGAAGGGAGGCAAGCTTCGATAGCTCAGGTGGTGGCTGCGGTAATAATACTCCTGTACGGGAGGTAACACGAACCAGTTCTCGGCATGAACGTTATCGAGCTGCTCACACCCGGCGTGAAGGCGGAATTTCCTGTCAGCAGAAAGATGAACACGTTTATGGTTCACGCAAACCGGCGTCTTCAAACCAGCTGTCGCCACATCGAGCGTATCCACATCATTGCACCATTCGGACGCACGACTGCCACTGATACTACAAATGGCAATGGGAGTTAACTCCGAGGCAGGCGTGCCAAACCACGTGTTCTGTGGCAATTGCGAAAATATATCGAACAGGATTGGTGCGGCAGTGTCGGTGCCGGTAAGCCCCGGCCGTCCTTCGCCATCGGCATTGCCTACCCACACTCCTATTGCGTAGTCGGGTGTTACTCCTACGGCCCATCCATCGCGGAAGCCAAAGCTGGTCCCGGTCTTCCATGCAATTCGTTTCGACGAGTAGAAGTTTCGCCAGCCAGTCTCTTCGCCGGGGCGGTATACTTCTTTCAATGTTTCGAACGTGAGCCATATCGATGCTGCGTCGAAGGTTGAATGTTGTTCGTAGTTGAAGTCGGTCGTGGTTGCCGTTGTGTCGTGAATAAACACCGGGGGATGATAGTCGCTCATGCGATAACGATTAGCCCCCGGGCGTTCAAAATAGTTATTGAGTGTTCGTGCCATCGACGCATACGCACCAGTGACATCCCACAGCGTTGCTTCGGCGCCGCCAAGTATCAATGAAAGTCCGTAATGGTCGGCAGGCCGATCGAGCGACGTGATGCCGATGTCTTTCAGGACCCGGTAGAATTTTTCGTAACGATATTCGCGAAGCTCATGAACAGCAGGTATGTTCAACGAACGGATCAGCGCCACATCTGCGGGAACAGCGCCATCGTATTGTTTGGTGAAGTTCTTCGGACTAAACCCGTTGATGATCGTTGGAATATCAGGCACAAGGGTCTTCGGCAGCATCAACCCTTCGTTGATCATTGCCGCATACAGGAATGGCTTAAGGATGCTCCCCGTACTTCTCTTCGAACGGATCACATCCACATTCTCGTGATGTTCACCACCCGCACTCACATTACCAACATATGCCAGCACATTTCCCGTGCGAACCTCCATCACAATTGCTGCTGCATTGAATACCTGGTTGCCACTCAATCTCCTGTGATGATCATCAAGTATGTCGATGGTTCGCTGCTGTATCGATGTATTCACGGTGGTCACTATCCTTTCTCCACCCTTACCGGCTATCATCGCGCGGTCCAGCAGGTGTGGCGCCAGTCTTGGCAGGGCCATCGGTTTTTCAGGAACCGGTTCGGAGATAGCGAGATTGTAGCTCAGGCTGTCGATCTTA
>DASRSO010000198.1:0-51148 GCA_035656375.1 Cyclobacteriaceae bacterium
AATTCACCTGTTTTCTTCGAATATCTCTGGAGCACGCCCTTGTCGTTCAGCTTGCGACCTACGCGCGTAGGCTGGCCAGACGAAGGATCGATGAGCACGAGATTGCTGACGTGCACAGCTGCTTCAGTTTTCTTGATGCCACCTTCAGGTTTTCCTGCTGAGGGCTTCTGATGCTTTGTTACCATGTTGATACCCTCAACGATGGCGCGGTTCTTTTCAGGAAACACTTCGAGGACGCGTCCTTCTTTCTTCTTGTCGTTTCCGGCAATTACCCTGACGCGGTCACCTTTGCGGATCTTGAGCTTGGGTTGCTTATTGAATTTCCTTTCCATATTACAATACTTCTGGAGCCAATGATATGATCTTCATGAACTGCTTCTCGCGGAGCTCGCGGGCAACAGGTCCGAAGATGCGGGTACCGCGGGGTTCGTCCTGTGCGTTGAGCAACACGGCTGCGTTGTCTTCGAAGCGGATGTAAGAACCATCTTTACGACGGATCTCTTTCTTGGTGCGCACGATAACGGCCTTCGATACCGTTCCCTTCTTAACCTGGCTGGTAGGGAGCGCCGACTTTACAGTCACAACGATCTTGTCGCCTACGCTTGCCGAGCGCCTCTTGGTGCCACCCAGCACGTGCATACAAAGGACTTCCTTTGCACCGCTATTGTCGGCCACCACGAGCCGTGATTCTGTCGTTATCATGATTACTTCGCTTTTTCAATTATTTCAACAAGTCTCCAGCGCTTGTTCTTGCTCAACGGGCGTGTCTCCATGATACGCACGGTGTCGCCGATACCGGCTTCGTTCTTTTCGTCGTGCGCCATGAACTTGGTAGTCTTGTTCATGAACTTACCATAGATGGCGTGCTTCACTTTGCGATCTACCGCGATAGTGATGGTCTTAGTCATTTTATTGCTGACGACCCTGCCAATACGTTCCTTCCGGAGGTTTCTTGCTTCTGTGTTTTCTGCCATGACCAATTACTTTTGAGCTGTCGCCTCTTTAGCGACTTTAGCCGTTAATTCTGTTTTCAGACGCGCAATCAACTTACGTGTCTCTTTTATCTTCATCGGGTTTTCGATAGCCGAAACCTGGTGAGCAAACTTCATCTTGCGAAGTGCTTCCTGTTCGCTGCCAAGCTTTTCTCTAAGCTCAGCGAGATTCAACCCTTTTATTTCCGAGTATTTCATGACGCGTTATTTTGCTGATTCCTCAACGTAGTCTTTTCTGATCGTGAACTTCGTGCGAAGCGGAAGCTTGCCATCTGCGAGGGCCAACGCTTCTTTCGCCGTAGCGATGTTTACACCACCTGCTTCGAACAGGATGGTGCCAGGCTTCACTACTGCTACCCAGTATTCAGGAGCTCCTTTACCTTTACCCATACGAACTTCGGCAGGCTTACGGGTTACAGGCTTATCGGGGAAGATCCTGATCCAAACCTGGCCTTCGCGCTTCATAGCACGAGTTACCGCTACACGGGCAGCTTCAAGCTGACGTGCAGTAATCCAACCCGGCTCGATTGCCTTCAATGCGAAAGATCCGAAGGCGATTGTGTGACCACGTGTGGCACTGCCTTTCACTCTGCCTTTCTGCATTTTTCTAAACTTGGTACGCTTTGGCTGAAGCATAAAATTCTATTCTTAAGTCTTTATATAAAAAGCTAAATCAATTATCTCCTTGGGCCACGACCTCTTCCGCCGCCGCCGCGATTGTCACCGCGGTCCTGGCGTTCGCCACGATCGCCGCCTCTTTCCCTGCGATCACCGCGAGGGCCACCGCCTCTTCTTTCACCACGGTTCTCACCGCCACCGCCTTGCTGCTTGCCTTCGTTCGAGTTGCTAACCATGCCTACGTTAGGCGACAGGTCGCGCTTGCCGTAAACTTCTCCCTTCATGATCCACACCTTGATACCAATCTTGCCGTACACAGTTTGTGCTTCGGAGATTGCATAATCGATGTCTGCACGAAGTGTATGGAGAGGGATACGTCCTTCTTTATACATCTCTGTACGAGCCATATCGGCACCAGCCAAACGACCCGACAGTTTCACTTTAATACCTTCAGCACCTACACGCATTGCAGAAGCGATCGACTGCTTCATTGCACGACGGTAAGAGATACGCGCTTCAAGCTGCTGAGCGATCGATTCCCCAACAAGCTTCGCGTCGAGCTCGGGACGTTTGATCTCGAAGATGTTGATCTGAACATCTTTGCCCGTGATCTTCTTAAGCTCTTCTTTGATCTTGTCGACTTCGTTACCGCCTTTACCAATCACAACACCGGGACGGGCAGTGTGAATAGTAAGAGTAATGCGCTTCAATGTGCGCTCGATAACAACCTTGGCGATACCACCCTTGGGGATACGTGCATTTACATAGTCCCTGATCTTGTGATCTTCTACAAGCTTGTCAGCAAAGGTGTTGCCGCCATACCAGTTCGAATCCCATCCACGGATGATTCCCAGGCGAAGTCCAACAGGATTAATTTTTTGTCCCATAGTCTATCAATTACGCTGCCGCTGTTTCGTCGGCTTTCTTAGTTTTTCTTGTCGTTTCCTTTACTTCTGTAGCTTCTGCCGGTCTGCGATCAACAACCAGTGTTACGTGGTTTGATCTTTTGCGAACGCGGTGAGCGCGACCCTGCGGTGCAGGTCTGAGGCGCTTCAGTATCCTTCCGCCATCAACAAATACTTCTTTCACATAAAGACCTGCTTTGTCGAGATCCACATCGGGATTCTTCAACTGCCAGTTCTTCACGGCAGAACCCAACAGCTTTTCGAGCTTGGCGGCAGGATGCTTCGATTCGAATTTCAGGATTGCCAGTGCTTTGAATGCATCGACACCACGAATCAGATCAGCTACCAGCCTCATCTTACGCGGAGAGGTAGGAACGTCTCTCAGGTACGCTACACCAGGACCAACTTTCGCTGCATCCTTGATAGCCTGGATCTTCTCCTTCTTAAGTACTGATCTCTTCTTTTTCTTTTCTACCGTTTCCATAATTATTTCGCGGCGGCAGCTTCTGCCTTGTTATTACCTGAGTGACCTTTGAATGTGCGAGTAGGTGCAAATTCGCCGAGTTTGTGTCCGACCATGTTCTCGGTTACATACACCGGGATGAACTTGTTGCCGTTGTGAACAGCGAATGTGAAGCCGATCAGATCGGGAGTGATCGTAGAGCGGCGCGACCATGTTTTGATCACCGACTTTTTGCCCGACGATTCCTGCGTAGAAACTTTCTTCGCGAGACGCGCGTCGAGATACGGACCTTTTTTAACTGACCTTCCCATTGTTATTTCTTCCTCCTGGCTATGATTAAGTTATCAGAATACTTTTTCGGGTGACGGGTCTTCTTGCCTTTCGCAAGCAAACCTTTACGTGATCTCGGGTGACCACCTGAAGCGCGACCTTCACCACCACCCATCGGGTGATCGACAGGGTTCATCGCAACGGCCCTTGTACGAGGACGGATACCTCTCCAGCGGCTACGACCAGCCTTACCAACACTTTCGTTCATGTGGTCGGCGTTCGATACAGCACCAACAGTTGCAAGGCAACGGCTAAGTACGTTACGCATTTCACCTGAAGGCATCTTCAGTGTTGCAACTTCGCCTTCGCGGGCAACAAGCTGAGTAAATGAACCAGCGCTGCGAGCGATCGCTGCACCTCTTCCGGGCTTGATCTCAACGTTATGTACGATCGTACCGATCGGGATCTTCGAAAGAGGAAGAGCATTACCTACTTCGGGAGCGACATCTTCGCCCGACACAACCTTCTGTCCTACCTTCAAACCCTGGGGAGCAATGATATAAGTCTTTGCGCCATCAGCATAGTGAAGAAGAGCAACACGCGCTGTGCGTGTAGGATCGTATTCAATCGACTTTACTTCGGCAGGTACGCCGAACTTGTCGCGCTTGAAATCGATAAGGCGGAGTTTCTGTTTGTGACCACCACCAATGTAGCGCATTGTCATGCGGCCCTTGCTGTTACGACCACCAGTTTTCTTGATGGTTACGAGCAATGACTTCTCGGGACGGTCTGTCGTGATATCTTCAAACCCAGGAGCGAGCCTGTGGCGTGTGCCAGGTGTTACCGGTTTTAATTTCTTAAGCGCCATATAAATTAAACGTTGCTATAGAAGTCGATAACATCGCCTTCCTTCAGTGTAACAATTGCTTTCTTATAGTTGGGCTTCTGGCCTGCGAGTACACCAGCTTTGGTGTAGCGAACCTTCTGCTTGCCCATCACGCTGATGGTATTGACTTTCGTCACCTTTACATTGTACATCTTTTCAACAGCTGTACGGATATCATCCTTACCAGCTTCGATGTCTACAATGAAACCATACTTTCCCTTTTCGTTCAGGGACGATACTTTTTCAGTAACCAGGGGTCTCTTCAAAATGCTCATTGCTGGTTAGTCTTTTAAGAGGTTATCGATCTTATTGAGAGAGCCTTCCAAAAGGATCAGCTGGTCTGCATTCACTACATCGTAAGTGTTGATCTGCGATGCGGTGATAACTTTTGTGTTCGGGATGTTGCGGCCAGCGAGGGCTACGTTCTTGTTTGTGTCGCCAAGGACTACGAGAGTCTTGTGCTTGGCGAGGTTCAGTGCATTCAACAAAGACTGGAATTGCTTTGTCTTGGGGTTTTCGAAGTTGAAGTCTTCAACAACTGCGATCTGCTGATCTTTTGCCTTGTAGCTGAGGGCTGACTTGCGTGCGAGGTCTTTTACCTTTTTGTTGAGCTTAAAGCTATAATCGCGGGGTGTGGGTCCGAAGATACGTCCACCACCTTTGAACTGAGGGTTCTTGATGTTACCCGCACGGGCGCCACCTGTTCCCTTTTGTTTCTTGATCTTCTTCGAAGAACCGGCGATCTCGTTACGCTGCTTCGATTTGTGAGTACCCTGGCGCTGGTTCGCGAGGATGTTTTTCACATCCAGCCAGATAGCGTGATCGTTTGGCTCGATACCAAACACTTCAGACGAAAGGCTCACATTCCTTCCCGTCTTCTCGCCGCTTTGTTTAACAACTGCAAAGTCCATCGCAATTACTTTTGAAGAATTATCGTTGAGTTTTTAGCTCCGGGTACGGAGCCACTGATCAATATCAGGTTCTGGTCGGCAATGATCTTTACCACTTTCAGGTTTTGAACCTTCACGCGGTCACCGCCCATACGGCCGGCAAGACGCTTGCCTTTAATTACACGTGCAGCGAACGATGCGTTACCCATTGAACCGGGAGCGCGCAACCTGTTGTGCTGACCGTGAGTTTGTCCACCAACACCCTGGAAGCCGTGACGCTTCACAACACCCTGGAAGCCTTTACCCTTCGAGGTAGATACTGCATCAAGGAAGTCGCCTTCAACAAAGACGTCCGTAATACGGATCTCTTTGCCGAGTTCAGCAAGACCTTCGAGTTCTTTCGGGATATCGCGAAACTCAACCACAGCCCTCTTGGGAGTTGTGTTGGCCTTCTTGAAGTGCCCCTTCATCGGGTTGCTGGTATTCTTCTCTTTCTTTTCGCCGAATGCGAGTTGAACGGCCTTGTATCCGTCGGTCTCCATGTTTTTCACTTGGGTCACAACGCAAGGGCCAGCCTCGATGACGGTGACAGCGAGATTTTGCCCATCTGCGGCAAACACGCTTGTCATTCCTACTTTACGTCCAATTATTCCGGGCATGGTTGAACCTATTTTGCTTGTTTTTAAGTCGTTTTGCGGGTTTTCTCACGCAAAAAGGACTGCAAAGATAGGAGATAAAGGTTACTTCACAAGAGCGGGTTTCAAAAAAGTGTGATTTCTGCATTAATTGCGCTCATGGAAAAAGGATCGCTTCGTTGGCTCTGGCTCGTGCTCGCTGTCATTGCCCTTTTTTTCCTGCGGCTGGCCCTGGGAAGCGTTTCTAATGCCTCCGCCGAAATTATTTACAAGTTCCGGCTCCCGGTTGCCGTCACCTGCATCCTGGCCGGCGCCTCACTCTCCATCGGCGGCCTCCTCATGCAAACTCTTTTCCGCAACGCCCTCGCCGGCCCCGACGTCCTGGGTCTCACCTCGGGCTCAAGCCTCATGGTCGCCATCCTGATCCTCGCCGGAAACAGCATTTCCATGGCCTTTGCCAGTCCATGGACGATCGCCATCGCCGCCAGCCTCGGCGCCGCCGGCGTGTTCCTGCTCATCCTCGCAATCTCACAGTATGTCAGCGACAACACTTCTCTTTTGATAATCGGCCTCATGCTGGGCGCCACCACGGCATCGGTCGTCGGCGTGCTCCAATACATAAGCAGGGCCGAAGACCTACAGGCATTCATGATCTGGGGGCTCGGCAGTGTAGGTACTACCAATTGGGACGAGATCATCGTACTGGCGATAGTGGTTGTTATTGGAATGGGGCTGGCATTGTCTATGATGAAACCACTAAACGCATTGTTGCTGGGCGAAAACTATGCTGCAGCGCTTGGGATCAATGTAAAGAGATCAAGGCTGGTGATACTTACCGCTACAAGCCTCATGATCGGTGCCGTAACGGCTTTTTGCGGACCGGTGGCATTTGTGGGCCTGGCCGTTCCGCACCTGGTTCGTTTGCTGATCCCGACCACCAATCACAAGACATTGCTGCCTGCTGTATTCTTCGGCGGGGCCGTATTACTTCTCTTTTGCGATATCATCGCGCAGTTGCCGGGAAGCACACAGGTGCTGCCATTGAACGCGGTGACGTCAATGATCGGCGCACCTGTCGTGATCTGGCTCGTTATCAAAAACCGTAAAGTGAATATCTGATGGCACCGGTTTTTGAAACAAAAGGACTAACGGTCGGATACAATGGTGTTCATTTGTTTGAAGATCTGGATCTGCAGCTGAACGCCGGCGAGCTTACATGTTTTATGGGGCCGAACGGCTGCGGCAAATCAACTCTTATCAGGACACTCGCCGGCCTGCAACCACCTCTTCATGGTGAAATCCCTCCAAAAAATGAAAAACATGTTGCCATCGTACTGACCGATCGCATCCAGTCGCAACACATGACGGTGCGCGAGCTCGTTGCTTATGGCCGATATCCATATTTGGGTTGGGACCTTTCCCTTTCAAAAGATGATCATGAAAAGATAGGGTCTGCGATCTCGCTTGTCCGCATCGAAAATCTTCTCGATAAAAAGATCAACGAGCTTAGCGATGGCCAAATGCAGATGGCGATGATCGCACGCGCCCTCGCGCAGGACACACCAGTGCTGTTGCTCGATGAGCCGACGGCACATCTCGATCTCAACAACAGGCTTGAGATCATGAACCTCCTTCGACGACTTGCGCGACAAAAAAACAAGTCGATTCTGCTTGCAACTCACGAACTCGACCTGGCCCTGCAGACAGCCGATACAGTCTGGATTGCCTCGGGGAAAAAGCTGAAGTGTGGGATACCCGAAGATCTTGTGCTCGACGGATCTTTCGACGAAGTGTTCCAGTTTAAAGGCTATGATCTCAAGACGGGAAAAGTGCAACACGAAGCTTACAGGAACCAGTCGGTAAGGTTGATTGGCAGTGGTCCGATGTTTCTTTGGACGAAAAATGCCCTGGAAAGGAACGGGTTTAGAGTTGATGACGGGGGAAGTACTGAAATTACCGTAAACGAGATTGATTGGCAGATCGGCAAGCGGTCGTTTAGTAATCTAAAAACCCTGATCGATGCATTATGACAAAGACCCTCAACATTCTTTGTTACCGGCAAGTTGCGTTAGAGGATTCGATGGGTGGCATCTCTTATACCAAGGTTAAAAATAAACCCCACAGCCTGGGTCTTCGACGCAAACGTGGGGTTAAAATCTCTATCGCCGCGTGCAGCGGTCTATCTTAGATAAGCTCGACGCCAAGTCCGGCTTTATCCGAACAGGTCATCACCCCATCTTTCAAAATAAATCCACCCTTCACCACATCTTTTCCAAGATCGAGGCTTCCGTCGAGGTCTATATATTTTGTATTCGCACAGGCAAATGCAACGTGAAGCGCTGCGGTAATGCTAACAATACTTTCGTCGTTACAACCCCAGAACAGGTCGATGCCTTCCTGGTAGCCGATGTCGGCGATCTTCAGTCCATTTGAAATACCTCCGCACTTCATCAACTTGATGTTGAATATGCCGGCGGCCCTTGGTGGCTTGATGAGCTCCAAAGCGTCTTTCGGTGACAACAACGATTCGTCGGCCGCAACGAGCGTGCGGATCTCTTCGGGTAATTGTTTCAGGCCGGCAACATCTTTTGCAGGGAGTGGTTGCTCGATCAATTCAACGTCGAGGTGTTTTGTTTTCTTATAGAACTCGATCGTCTGGTCTTGCGTGTATCCCTGGTTTGCATCGATCCTTATCACAAACTTCCTCCCGAATTTCTCACGCAGCTTTACGATGCGCTCAATGTCTTCGGCAAGATCTTTTCCGAGCTTCACTTTCAATACTGTGAAACCGCGCTGACCATACTCTTCGGCTTCTTTCAAAGTCTCCTCCACATTCTTGATACCAATCGTGTTCGATGTAGGGAGCGATTTGATCTTCTGCCCGAGGTATTTCACCAGGGGAACATTAAGGTGCTTTGTGAACGCATCGTGTAGGGCAATATCGATGGCTGCGCGAGCGGCGGGATTCTTCGGAAACTTTTGAGTTGTTTCGAAGATGAGCTGATTGATCTCGGTGATATCACGGCCAACGAGGTACTGCAGGTTTTTCTCCTGCAAGACTTCTACGGTCGACTCGAGATATTCGCCGGTAACATATTCACTGGGGCAGCCCGCGCCAAGACCAGTTGTGCCGTTATCGAGGGTAACTTCAACAAAAGCATTTAAAACTTCGGTAACGGTTTTGAACGCGATCGTGTAAGGCTTGGTGTTTACGAGATCTGCTTTCCAGGTTTTGATACTCTTGATTTTCATTTCTTCTTCTTTTTCTTGTTGATCAATTTCTCAAAAACAGGAACAAGGGCATCAACACCGTCTTCCAACGGGAGTATTGCCGGGATACCAAGTTGTTTCTTGTACTTCGCAGCAGCCTTGCGTGCTTCTTTCTCCTTCATCTTCGAAGTGTTGACGGTAACGGCAACGGTCTTCGCGCCATACATTTTGATCAACTCGATCTCTTCTTTTGGCGAAGGGATCAGCGCCGGGTAATGAAGGTCTTTGTAATGCTTGCGTGGAGGGTGATGTTGTAGCACCGCTACTTCGGCTGCAGCCGAAACGATCCACTCAGCTCCGGCAGGTCCGCTTGGGTTGCGGAGCGACGACTGTCCTTCTATGAAAATGATATCTGGTTTCTCGTTCTCCCATGCACTTACCACCGCGTGCTCCATCTCACCTGAAATGAAATCATTCAGAGTAGAGTCGAAGATGAAGCCGTACTTCGCGCCCTGCATCCAGCCGGTCTGACCAGTGTAGATCATCTCGGCCTTGTAGCCAGCTTTCCGCATGGCTTCAGTAAGGAAACGCGTAGTGGTTCTTTTTCCCAAAGCACAGTCGGTACCGAGAACGGCAACTTTCAGGCATTTAACTTTTGCGATATCGCCCGACCAGAAATGAAGATCCTTGAATTTTTTCGGCTTGCGCACATCGATGATCTCGAGGCCCTTCTGCTTCGCAAGGTCAGCAAGCTCCGGGTGGTCCGACACGTAGTCGTGAAGTCCGTTCACAATACTGTAGCCGGCTTCGAGCGACTCTTTCAACAGTGTACGAAGCGAGTCGGGAATTACGCCACCTTTCGTCGCGACACCAATGACCACGTACTTCGCGGTCTCTTTCGAATTGCTTTTGAAGTCTGAAAGACTTGCGTACACCGGGATGTTCCGTTTCTTTCCGTCAAGTACCTCGCCGGCATCTTTGCCCGGATACTTTTCGTCGATCACACCCACAACATTGAACCTGTCGGTTCCGCGGATGAGGCCATGTGCGGTTTTACCACTGTTGGTATCGAGATAACCAGCAGTGATTACGATTGCGTTACTCTTTTGCATTTGGGGTTTATAGGTAAGGTCCCAACTTGTTTGTCGGGCGAGGTCGTAAAATCGTAGAAACAGAGATTTTTTCCAAACTCCGTAACTTTGTCGCATATGAAAACCCTCGTTATTACTAGCCTCGTCGTGTTAGCAGTTAATGCGCAGGCACAGTCTATTGTGGGAAAGTGGCAACTTTCTGACCACAAAACCTGTTTTCAGGCCGAGATGAAGGAAAGTGACACCGAAAAAGAACTTACCTCGGCAATGAGTTCCACTTCCATGACCTCCGTAGCCCGGGTGATGACACTCGACGAAAAAGGTGGTGGCGAAGAAGGAATATTTTCGACCGGCAAGAAGAAGGCAACATCAAAAACAGCCTTCCGTTACCAGGCTACCGATTCCGAATTTTTTATACTGGATAAGAAATCGGGCCTTGTTACTCAACGATGGGTGATCGACGAGCTCACCGCCACTTCACTCAAGATCCACGACTCCGCGAAGGAGTGCGAGACAAAATCTTTTATAAAAGTCCCTTAAGGCTCCATGACGCAACCGACCGTTTCCGTAAAACGCGACATACGCAAGCTCAGCCTCGACGAGCTTAAAACGTTTTTTACTGAAAACGGCGAAAAAGCATTCCGTGCACAGCAGGTGTACGAATGGCTCTGGAAGAAATCAGCAAAGGACTTCGACCAGATGACCAACGTATCGCTCGGGATGCGTGAGAAGCTGAAAGAGCATTTTACGATCAATCACATCCGCGTCGACAAGATGCAGCGCAGCACCGACGGCACTATAAAGAACGCAGTTACGCTTCACGATGGATTGATTGTTGAAAGTGTGCTGATACCCGCTGAAAAAAGGATCACAGCGTGTGTCTCTTCACAGGTTGGGTGCAGCCTGGCGTGCGCGTTTTGTGCCACGGCACGATTGAAGCGTCAGCGTAATTTGAGTCCCGACGAGATCTACGACCAGGTGGTGGCAATCAAAGAACAATGCGAAACTTTCTTTGGAAGGCCGCTCACGAACATTGTGTTCATGGGTATGGGCGAGCCGTTGCTCAACTACGCGAACGTTACTGCGGCAATCGAAAAGATCACGTCGCAGAAAGGATTGAACATGGCTTCGAAACGAATTACCGTTTCAACGGTCGGCGTTGCCAAGATGATCCGTAAGATGGCCGACGACGAAGTTAAGTTCAACCTCGCAGTGTCGCTGCACTCTGCGATCAATAAAACCCGTTCGTCCATCATGCCCATCAACGACACGAATTCTCTTGAGGAGCTCGGCGATGCGTTGAAATACTGGTATCAGAAAAGAAAAAAGAAAGTTACTTACGAATACGTGGTGTGGGAAGGAGTTAATGACAAGCCGGAAGATGCCCAGGCATTGTTAAAGTTTGCGAAGATCATTCCCAGCAAGGTGAACCTGATCGAGTACAATAATATAGACGACGGAGAGTTCAAGCAGGCAAGTGATGAGGTGCTTGCGATGTATCAACATCTTTTGGAGAGTAATGGGATTACCACCCGCATAAGAAAGAGCAGGGGAAAAGATATTGATGCAGCCTGCGGCCAGTTGGCGAATAAAGTTTAAACCTAATGCGGCGCGCATTAATAATTTTTTTCCTCCTCTTTTTTTTCGAAGCACGCGCTCAGTTCACAAATAGAAACAACTACGACATCAAAGGTGTTTCGCAAGCCGAAATGCCCAAACGCTGCGGCGACATGGCCGCAAAGCTCAAAAGTCTCCCCGCCGAAGTTCAGTTTGCCACAAAGATCATTGGCGACTCCACCTTCCTTATCTTCAACGAACCCCGCCTCTTCTGGCAATTCTTCGACTCGAAAAAAGACGGCTTCGCGATCGACATCGTAAACCAGGACCAGTTTCAGTGCGACAACATCCAACGCCTCTCCGGGCAATTTTCACATAAAGGTTACCTGCTCGAACCCGTCTATCGCGACGACATAAAGAAGCGCCTGAGGATGTCGGACCGGAACATCATTTATGTTTTCGGTGGCCTCATCCCAAAATCGTTCGACAAGACAAAGATCGAAACCAACCAGATACTGATCGACGACCAATACCTTTGCAATTACACGACCGTTGTAAATGTAGATTCCCATGCATGGGAAATGTTGCCGATGGGATTGTATTACGATACGCTGAATCGCGACAATCTCGAAGAGCGCTACAAAGATCTTGCGAAAACACTGCGCTTCACAATACCCTTCGCGAAGAACACTTCGGTCTATAAAAAAGAAGACATCAAGCCACTGTATGATTCGCTCAAGATCACCGACTATGCTATTACCGACATCAGGATACGAGCGTTCACTTCGGTGGAAGGAAGTCTGCAGCGTAACCTCGAACTACAAGATGAACGTGCTCAAAGTATTGTCGCAGCCATGCAAAGCTTTCAGCCCGAATCGATCAAGTCGGAGATCACTTCGAACGAGAACTGGGTTGAATTTCTCGAGGCGATCAACGGAACACCGTACCAGTATCTGATGTCAATGTCGAAAGACGAGATCAAAGAGGCGCTGAAAGATCAGAAGCTGGCCGACAAACTTGAACCAACACTCGCCAAAGAACGAAAGGCGATCATTGAACTTGTTCTCGAAAAGAGAGTAACGTACAGCAAAGCGACACCCGCCGAGCTGAAGAATTATTTCTCCCAAAGTATTGCGAAGAAAAACATCGACGAGGCGATGTATCTCCAGGAGATCATCTTTCACAAGATCGAACGGGAGGAGTTGCCAACAAATTTTATCAACGAGCTTGAAGTGCCGAAGGCTATCGAATTCGGGAGTTTGTTGATAAACCAGGCGGCGTACAACTTCGAGCACAATAACCAGAATGTTTTCGAAGCCCTGAAAGTCTTCAATGAACTGAATGAGCTTCTTGGTGGAAATGCGAAGGTCGACTATAACATCTCGGCGTTGAGATTAAAAGGTTGGCTCAAGACCCGGACGCTGCCGGCGGGAAGTCCTTTACGCGCCACGATCGAGAGCCTGGAGAAGCGTGGGATCCCTCGTGCACTCGTTACCCGGTTGATGATCAACTATCACATCGCGCAGGCAGAGATCAACTACTGGGAAGGCAAATATCCAGAACGGGAAAAGTCAATAAGGTTCATCCTCGACTCTTATAAGAAGATCAATTTGAAAGACGCAGATCTCACGAGCCTGTCGCGGTTCCTGTCATATAACAGCCGGTTCGAGCTTGCTGAAAAAGTTCTCGAGCCGAGGATCAAAGCACTCGATGCTTCCGAAGACCTGCTGTTTCACTATGTGATGCTCACTATTTCAGATCATAAACATACCTTGACGCCAGGCTACCGGTCGTTCCTTTTGAATGTAGTGAACAGCAATAAACAACGGTTTTGCCGTCTTTTTGAGCCGGTATCTAAGGGCGGACTGTCGTTCCAGATTTTGGAAGATGCGTTTCTTAAAAAAACGTGGTGCGAGAATTGTAATTTAACGCAATAGACAGGCGTTGTATTTTAAATTCATGGTCCGCAAGCTGCTTCTATTTTGTACCACCCTGGTCATGCTTCTAATGGCCGGAAACTCTTTCGGGCAGATCTACCTTTCCGGCTACGCCCGCGACTCCACCACGTTCGACCTTCTTCCATACACCACTATTCACACAGTAAAGGGAGCGCCCGTTGCTGCGGCCAACGAGAATGGCTATTTCACTTTCGCGATCAACCCCGGTGATACTGTTGTATTCACGCGACTCGGATATAAGCCGGTAAAGGTCGCACCAAAAGAAACCGCGTGGGATATGAATGTGATGCTCCCCGAAACTGTTCGTGTGCTCGACCAGGTGGTGGTGTATGATCGATATATCATTCACGGGCATGAGCAAATTCAGCAAGCCATTAAAGAAGGTGCGGCGGCCGACAATCCCAAGTTCAGGAACCAGACGGTAGAGGCGCCAAATGCAAATACCATGATACAGACGTTTGGAGCAGGTATGGTGATGAATGGGGTGTTGTCGAAGCTTTTAGGTACCGACCGCGAGCGGAGGAAGATGACAACCAATAAGGCAGAGCTGGTGAAGACACAGGTGTATTACGAAGTGATACAGTCGATGCAGGTGAAGGAGTATTTGATGGGCCAGCTGGGAATAGATGAAGACCAGTATTTCAAATCGTTGGAAAAGTTTAAGGTTGACTATCCCACGGCGGTTTATCTGGTATCCAGGCAGGAAATCATCAGGTTGATGGTAGAATCTTTTGCGAGGAAATAAAAATCTGATTTTTTTTAACTTTTTTTGTGAACGATCGTTCATAATAAAACTATGCCCAAAACGTGGAATCAAAAAGAGAAAATATTTGAAGCAGCCTTAAAGCTGTTCGCCACCCATGGCTACGGCAGCACCTCCGTGCGCGACATCGCCAAAAAAGCCAAAGTCTCTCCTCCCCTCCTTTATAACTACTATAAAACCAAAGAAGATCTCCTCCTCGACATCATACAGCGCGGCTTCGCCGACATCCAGGAATCGATGACAGCATACCGCAACCCCAACCTTCCACCACGACAGGCCATCGAGATACATGTCGTCAAAACTGTAGAGATAATTAAACAACACAGTGAATTCTGGAAACTCCTGCATGCAATACGCCTGCAAGACAAAGTGATTGCCGTCGCAAAGAAGCCGTTAGGCCAGGTGCTGGAGTTCATCACGAAGTCGTTCACCGGGATCTTCAAAAAAATGCATTATAAACATCCTCACCTCGAAGCCATGCTCTTCCTGTCGCAAGTCGATGGCCTCGTGATCCTTTGGCTCCAGGACAACTCTGTTCCAATCGACAAACTCGCTCAACAAATCATTCAACGTTATACAAAATGAAAACTCAACCAGCCTGGCTTAACAAAGAACTGTTCCCGTTCGAATCGAAATGGGCTATGATCGATGGACATTCGATGCACTACATCGATGAAGGTCCTGACGACCAACAGGTGCCGTCTGTTGAAACCATACTTTTCGTTCACGGGACACCGGAATGGTCGTTTGGTTTTCGTGATCTCGTTAAAGGATTAAAGAAGGATTTTCGTTGCGTGGCGATCGATCACCTCGGTTTCGGGCTATCGGATAAAAAAGAGGGCGTCGACTATTCAGTTGAGGCTCACTCAAAGCGGCTCACGTTACTTATTGAAAAGCTTTCGTTAAAAAACATCACCATCATCGCTAACGACTTTGGTGGAGGGATTTCGATGGGTTATGCAGTGCAACATCCCGGGAACGTACGGGCAGTTGTGTTGTTCAACACCTGGATGTGGTCGTTGAAGAATGATCCCCATTTTAGTAAACCGGCACGCATGATCGATTCATGGTTTGGAAGGTTCCTTTACAAAACCATGAATGCCCCGGTAAACATGATCATGCCGTCGGCCTTCGGTGACAAGAAGAAATTAACTCCCGAAGCACATCGTCATTACAAAAATGTTGTGCCCGACGCGACATCGCGCGTTGCGTTGTATGCTATAGCTCTTCAACTTATGGGGGCATCGGATTGGTGGCAGCAGCAATGGGACAAGCTTTCAGTTATTGAAAACAAACCGATCATGATCTTTTGGGGAATGAAAGACAAATTCGTGCCCCCGACGATTCTAAAAAAGTGGAGAGACAGGCTGCCGAAAGCGAGGGTGGTTGAATACGAAGATGCGGGGCATTTTGTGCAGGAGGAAAAAGCAGACGAAATGACCAGGGAAATATCGGCGTTTCTCCGCCAGTACTAACGCCTAATTCTCCGTATTTTGGGCTCCGAAAATCACCAGGATGATCGATAGCCTTCGCGATGCCTTACAACAATCACCGGACAACCTGCCGTTGAGAATTCTGCTGGCCGAAAATCTTTTGCAGGCAAAAATGTTTGCAGAAGCCGAAGCCGAGTATCGCATTGTTCTCGAAAAAGACCCTGGCAACCTGAAAGCTCGTCGCGGTCTCGCAAAAAGCTACTTCGAGCAAGGCAAATATTCGATCGCCATAGTCGTGCTCGAAGAACTTTCCGACAACGAGAAAGACATGGAACTCCTGGTCCTCCACGCCAAGAGTCTCATGCGCAACGACGAGCGCGGGAAGGCCATGAACATTTATCGAAGTGTTCTTGCACTCAATCCCGGTTTCAAAGACGACGAGCTCGACTCTCTTCGCACAACAAACTCTTCAAGCTCCGCAGAGCAGCAACTTCAGGACATTGAAAACGGCTTCCAGGAGGTCGAGCGCCCGCGTATCAATTTCGACGACGTTGGCGGGATGTCGAAGGTCAAGGAAGAGATCAACATCAAGATCATACAGCCCCTGCAATATCCGGACCTGTACAAAGCCTACGGCAAAAAGATAGGCGGCGGTATTCTTTTATATGGTCCTCCCGGTTGTGGCAAAACGCACCTCGCAAGGGCAACTGCGGGGCAGATCAAAGCAGGTTTCATCTCAATAGGAATCCACGATGTGCTCGACATGTGGCAAGGCAATAGCGAAAAGCAACTCCATGCGATCTTCGAGTCGGCACGTCGGCAAGCACCGTGTGTTATTTTCTTCGACGAGATCGACGCGCTCGGTTCAAGCCGCACCGACCTTCGGAACAGTTCTGCGAAAATGGTCATCAACCAATTCCTAAGTGAACTCGACGGTGTTCAATCTTCTAACGATGGGTTGCTGATCCTCGGCGCTACGAATGCCCCATGGCAACTCGACACTGCCTTCCGACGCCCGGGACGCTTCGACCGCATCATCTTCGTTCAACCTCCTGATAATGAAAGTCGGGAGAGTATTCTTAAGATCATGTTGAAAGAGAAGCCCGCGAAAGACATAGACTACACAACGCTCGCCAAATCAACCGCAGAGTTTTCGGGCGCCGACCTTCACGGCATGGTGGACATCGCCATTGAAAATAAATTACGCGAAGCATTCAAGGCCGGCGTTCCTCAACCGCTTTCAACCAAAGACCTGCTGAATGCCGCGCGCCAGGTAAAGCCTTCGACGCGCGAATGGTTTAACGCCGCCCGCAATTATGCGCTCTACGCCAATGAGTCGGGACTTTACGACGAAATTCTCGAATACCTTAAGCTGAAAAAGTAATCCCCCGATGACCGACCAGATTATTCAGCGGGCAACCTTGCTGATTGAACACAAGAGATTTGAAGAAGCTGAGCGCGAGCTGAGAATACTGCTGGCCAGCGATCCCAATCATCCGTATGCTCTTGCGTTGTTAGGACTCAGTAAGACAGAGCTCGGGAAACATGACGAAGCAGTTGGCTATCTGAAGCAGGCATTGGGACAACAACCCGATAATTCGTACTTCCTCTACCTGCTTGGACTTGTACAACTGCGCAAAGACAATATAAAAGAGGCCGAGAAATATTTGTTAAGTGCGATTTCTTATGATCCGCACAACGCAAACTATTTCGGTACGGTCGCGCTTATCAAACTGCAAGAGACACAATGGGAAGATGCGCTCACGTATGCAAATCGTGGTTTACAGGTAGACCCTGAAAATCTTGTGTGTCTCAACGCGAGATCCACCGCACTGCTGAAGCTCGATCGGAAAGAAGAGAGCTATGAAACAATAAAAGAAGCGCTGCACAACGATCCGCATAACTCGTACACTCATGCAAATCTTGGTTGGGGATTGCTGGAGCGCGGCGATTATCAAAAAGCACTGGAGTCGTTTCGTGAAGCACTGAAGCTCGACCCTGAGAACGAGCATGCGAAGGCCGGATTGGTGGAAGCGTTAAAGGCACGCTATTGGTTTTACCGGGTGTTCCTGAAATACAGTTTCTGGATGAGCAACATGAGTTCGAAGTACCAGTGGTTTTTTATTCTTGGTCTCTGGTTCGGAGTACGACTTCTTAATGGTCTTTCGAAATCGAACCCCGGGTTGGAGCCATTCGTTACGCCAATCATTTACCTGTACATGGCCTTTGCGCTGTCGACATGGATACTTGAACCCATCTCGAATCTCTTCCTCCGCCTGAACGTTTATGGCCGCTACGCGCTGAATGAAGAACAAATGAAAGCTTCGACGTTTACGGGGATCGGTTTTGCGATAACAATCCTCGGATTGATCGGACTACTTTTCACCAGCACCGGAACGTTTGTGTACATGGCGTTCTACGGCGTAGGCGTGATGGTATTGTGCAGTGCGATGTTTAAGCCATCCGTCAAATCGAAGCGCATGATTGCAATGGCTTTAGCGATTGGATTATGCCTGGTCGGCTTCCTTTTCTTGCTGATTGAATTCGGCGGTGGAAATGCGGGGTTGCTGCTTTCGATCTTTTTGATCGGTACAGTGGCTTACCAGTTTGTGATAAATGCTCTCATCTCACGATAATCAGACTATAGCCGCACGTGTAAAGCGGGCGCGATTCCTGTTCGAAGTAAAACGTTACGACGATGCGGAGCGTGTATAACTCTACTTCTTGCTCGCGTTGAAAAGTTTCTCCTTCTCTTCTTTCGTGAGGCTTTCGTAACCTTTATCGGAGATCTTGTCGAGGATGGCGTCTATCTCTTCTTGCGTCGCTTTGTTAAATCCGGGTTTGGGTGCGCCTTTCTTTGCTGATTGCGCCGTTGCGGGCTCGTTCTTACGATACGTTACCTTCACTTTCGGAGAAGCTTTGAAGAGGCCATTGATCCATGTGAGTGTTGCCGTTACCCACGAGCCCCAGTTAACGCCGGCTTGCAATTGTCGTGTGTAAACAAATCCGATCAACAAGCCACCGAGGTGCGAAATCTCTCCACCGGCATTTACACCAACAGATCCGATAAAAGAAAGAACTATGTAGAACAATGCGATGTACTTGATCTTAACAGGACCAAGCAACAAAACCATAAATGTATAGTCTGGTATTAGTGTAACGATCGCCATCATCACAGCAAACACCGCAGCTGAAGCCCCGACCAGTCCCGAAAATTCGGAGCGTGCCTCAAAGAATGGGATCACATTAAACATTAGCAAATACAAGATGCCTCCGGCTAGGCCACCAAGAACATAAACTGCTATCAGTTTATCGTTGCCCAGGTATTCAATGAAAAGCTGACCGAACCAGTAAAGCGCCAGCATGTTGAACACGATGTGCCAAATGGTGGTCCAGTCATGCGCAAAGGAGTAGGTAATCAACGTCCATGCACGCATGAGGAAGTCGCCAAACTTCGGCGGCAGTACAAATATCTTTTCAACAACCTCAAACGCCGCTTCGAAGCCAAACCATCGCGACGTAGCAAAAAGGATGATCATCACGATGAAGATCACCACGTTAATGATGATCAACTGGACATGTCCGTTGTTATACCTGTCGAATGCGTTTCTGAATTCCCCAAACACAAACTAAAATCTGAAGACTTTAATCATTAAAAATCCCACAAATGCCCCGCCAAAGTGTGCGGCGTGAGCAACGTTGCTACCGCCGAACAGGAAGGTTATGCCACCAAGTATAAATACGAGGTACTTCGCTTTGATGGCCACCGGCGGAATCAATAATCGAACTTCCCTGTCAGGCATCAACAGGCCGAAGGCCATCAGCAGTCCGTAAATAGCGCCCGACGCGCCGATCATCGGCCTGCCGCCAAAAGGATGAAGAAAATATTCGACTGCCGCATAGATCAACGCCGCCCCGATACCGGTTGCCACGTAATAAATCAACAGTCTTTGTTGTCCCCAGATCATTTCCAGCATCGGTGCAGTGAACGCCAACATTAGCATATTGAAGAATATGTGCGAAAAATCGCCGTGGGCGAACATGTAGCTAAAAAGCTGGTATGGCCGGAAATACGGGCTCCCGATCGGGTAAAGCTCAAGAAGCATCGTAACCCGCTGCCCCACGAACAATTGTAGAAGGAAAACGGCTACACAAATGAATATAAGATTGCGGGAGACGGGACTGAATTGGAGCATTGGCCGGAAGATCGGGATTAGTGTCTGAAATAGCTTTCCATTTTAGACGTATCAAAAGTAAAAAATGTTGGCTTGCCTTCGGGGGAAAAATTGGGATTGGGGCAAGCAAACAGCCCAGCCACGATCGCGTCGATCTCCTCCCGGCTGAGTTTCTGACCTGACGGAATGGCGGTTCGCTTCGCAAGCGACCTGGCAAGATTCTCCCGGAGCGGCACGTTTAGCTCCGATTGGTTGACCTTAAACTGTTCCAGGAATCCTTCGAACATCGCTTTTTCTTCGCCATGCACACCTAACGGAATTCCTGACACTAGTAGCGTATTTTTTCCAAATACTTCGAACTGGAATCCCAACGCCCTCACCTCTTTCTCGATTTCGAGCACCAATGCGAAATCGGACGCACCCAAATGGACAGTCTGCGGGAACAGGCATTGCTGGCTCGCGCTATGATCGGCCTTAAGCTGGCTTAGAAACCTCTCGAACAGAACGCGTTCGTGTGCCGCCTGCTGATCGATGATCAACAGTCCGTTCGACACGACTTTAATAATGTATTTATTCTGGAACTGGAATGAGATCCGCTCTTCCGGCGGCGCCGGTTTTTCACTGAAATTACTTTCGAAGCGAAGTGTCTTCGCCTCGTGCTGGCCCATAAGCAACGATGATTGCACCGGTTGATCGGGAACAAACATCTTCTCCCAGTTCTGAAGGTTCGAGCGATTCAGTGAAGTGAACTGTTCGTCGAAGTACTGTTCTTTTTGGAACGAGCTGTTACCAAGCTTGCTCATCACATTTACATCGGCGGAGAAATCGATGGCGGGAGCCAGGTTGTGTGCACCGAGTGCTTGCCGGACGGCTGCACTTACGACAGCATACACGCTTCGTTCGTCGTCGAATTTTATTTCGGTCTTCGTGGGGTGAACGTTGACGTCGATGTGTTTCGGATCGATGTCGATGAAGAGCACGAAGAACGGAAAGCTTCCGTCGGGTATAAGTCCTTCGAAGGCAGTCTGTATTGCATGGTTGAGATAATTACTCCGTATGAACCGGTTGTTGACGAAAATAAATTGTTCACCGCGTGTCTTTCGTGCAGACTCGGGTCGTCCCACGTAGCCGGTTACTCGTATTTGCTCTGTCTCTTCCTTAACGGGTGCGAGCTGTTGCTGATAGGTCTTCCCGAAAATGTTCACGATGCGCTGGCTCAGCTTGCTGGGTGGAAGGTCGAATATCTGCTCGTCGCCCTGGATGAGCGAGAAGGCGACTTCGGAGTTTGCGAGAGCGAGTCTTTGGAATTCCTCGATGATGTGTCGCATCTCAACTGGATTCGACTTGAGGAAATTTCTTCGTGCGGGAATATTGAAGAAAAGATTTTTGACGCAGATGTTGGTTCCTTTTTCGCACGCAACAGATTCCTGGCGGCGGATATCGGAGCCGTCGACTACAAGTAGTGTTCCGAGATCTTGCGAAGCCATTCGCGTTTTCATTTCGAACTGCGACACTGCTGCGATAGATGCGAGTGCTTCGCCGCGGAAGCCCATTGTTCGGAGACGGAAGAGATCGTCGGCTGTGCGGATCTTCGAAGTGGCGTGACGTTCGAGGCTCATACGTGCGTCGGTCTCGCTCATGCCGGTACCGTCGTCGATGATCTGGATGAGAGTTTTGCCTGCTTCTTTAACTATTAACTGAACGCGGGTTGCTTTTGCGTCGATAGAGTTTTCGATAAGCTCTTTTACTACAGACGCAGGACGTTGCACCACTTCGCCGGCGGCGATCTGGTTGGCAATAGAATCCGGGAGAAGTTGGATGATGTCCGACATGAATCTACTCGAAGCCTGCTCTTAATTTTTCTTGACGAACTTGAAATAGATCCAGACGGGGAATACCAGGAAGAGTATATACAATACTTTTCCGCCCCACTGGAAGAATCCCACGATCAGTAACGCGAGGAGCAGCAATATCCCCAGGCGGATAATCGCGTAGTTGGGTTCATCTTTCGAAGGCGCCGATCTTTTGCGAGCCGACTGGAATGAGCCTTTCATGCGAGAGCGATATCCAAGTGTGTCGTCGCTGCTTGTGTTCTCCACTGCTGTTCCATTCTCCCTGGCTATTTCCTGGCGAATACGTTCTTCGCGGTCCCGATTTTCCTCCTCTTTTGGATCGTAGTACCGGGGCTTATAATTAAACCTCTGATGTTTTGGTGTCTTGCCGAATATGCCGGGGATCTTCATGTCAGCTCTGTTTCTTTAATTAATTTTTAACTATTTCCCGTCAGCCGGAATGCTCGCTAAAACCCGAAATCGTAGTTAGATTGCAGTGTTCGTGATGTGTAAAATTGATCTTATTCGACTGCAATTACAAAGCTCAACACCGCGGGTGACGAAAAAAGTTTCGCTGCAATTTTATCTCCTCCTCGCGACCGCATTCTTCCTCGCGCAGTCGGTTTTCGCCCAAAACGGCAAAGAAAAGTGGATCGACAGCGTTTTTCAGACGCTGAACACCGAAGAAAAAATTGGTCAACTGATCATGGTCCGCGTTCCGTCGAACAGCGAAGAAGATCAGGAAAACCTGTTTGATAAAATCCGGTCTTACCGCATCGGGGGCGCCATAATAATGAAGAGCGGCCCGGTAAGTCACGCCCACCTCGTTAACAAAGCCCAAAAAAATTCGCGCGTCCCCATGTTGTTCGGCATCGAAGCCACAGCGGGCGTCGGACAAGCGATCGACAGCGTGTTAACATTCCCCCCGCCGCTCGTACTCAGCGCCGTTCGCAGCGACAGCCTCATTTCGAAAGTCGGCAAAGAGATCGCCGAAGAAATGAAACTCCTCGGACTGCAGATAAACTTTTCGCCGCAGGCAAACTTCGACTATCGCAGCGACGACTATCCCGGCACGCTCATGCACTACAGCGACAACAAGGAGCGAGTTCAAAAAAAGGCATTACTGTTTGTGAAAGCCCTACAGGACAATGGCATCATCGCAGTTGCACAGCACGAAACGATAGGAACTGCAACAAAAGAATCAGCGAAACTTTTCTTCCAGGGCCAGCCCGACAAAGAGTTGTTTGAGCCGTATCGATTTTTGATCGACAACGGGTTGAAAGGTATTCGTACAACCAATCTCCCGTTCTTCTACATGGAGAAGGGGCAGGAAGTACCCGCGAAGATCTCGAGGATCTTTATCAGTGAACGGATCAAAAAAAGTTTAGGGTTTACCGGCCTCACGTTTACTGATGTATCCGTCCTCAGGCAAGTGTATGAAAAACCGGCTGCCGGCGACATTGAGGCACTTGCCTTCCAGGTTGGCAACGACATCCTCATCGATCCGGAAAACATTTCATCTGCGGTGAAGAGACTAAAAAAAGATCTCAGGAAAAACATTCCGCTTCAGCAGCTCCTCGATCAAACAGTAAAAAAGATACTCGCTGCGAAATACGATGCCGGGCTCGCACAATGGCAACCTATCAATCCCGAAAATCTCGTACGGAGACTCAATTCATTCGAAGCCAAAATGCTTCAACAGGAAGTTACCCGTAAATCGGTAACACTCGTCGACAATCAAAATAACGCTGTCCCGATCCAATCTCTCGAAAACAAAAGGTTTGCTTCGATAACGATCGGGAAGGAACAAAAGAATGAGTTCACACACATGCTGTCGAAGTACGCCCACTTCGATCACTTCAACATTCGATCGGCTGCCGACACTGCTTTCGTTAAAGTTGACGAATATGACTACGTCGTGATCGGGATATTTCCATATTCAACATCGTTCCTTCCAACGATCAAAAATTTCCTGAATAAGCTTCAGCCTAAACAAAAGGTCATCTGTCATTTCGGAGATCCGTTACAGCTCAATCAATTCAGTGACCTCAACACAGCCATCGCGGCATACTTCGACAATCCCATCTCCGAAAAGACAGTGGCTCAAATGCTCTTCGGAGCCATGACGTTCGACGGGGAACTGCCGGTTTCAATCAATCACTCATTAATGGAAGGCCGCGGGCTTTCGATCAATCCAGTGCAACGTTTCTCCTACGTTACTCCCGAAGAGGCCGGTATGGACAGCAAGACGCTCGAACAGATCGCATACATCGCGCGACAGGCAATCGACTCCGTGGCAACACCGGGGTGTCACGTCTTCGTGGCACGAAAAGGGAAAGTCGTCTTCGACCGCTCATTTGGGTGGTACACCTATGAAAACAAGACTGCCGTGACCGACGAAACACTGTATGATCTCGCTTCGATCACGAAAGTCGCAGCAACACTGCAAGCAGTCATGTTCCTCCAGGAAAAAGGGATGATCGATGTTTACAAAAAAGCATCGTTGTACCTGCCTGCTCTTCGCGGCACGAATAAAAAAGACATCACGATCAAGGACATGCTCACACACCAGTCGGGCTTGCTTCCATTCATTCCTATGTGGCCAAACACGGTGCAGGAAAAAGTGTTGATGCCATACTATTATGGTACTACAAAGTCGGAGCAGTACCCCATGCAGGTTGCTCCCGAGTTGTACGTTAATCCCGTTGTGAGAGATTCTGCCCTGCAGTGGGTGCTGAAATCGAAGATGACAGATCGGTCGTCGCGCACTCCGTACCCGTATCGTTACAGCGACATGGCATCGATGCTCTTCCAGTTTATGGTGGAGGGACTGGTCAACCAGCCCATGGATGAATTCTTACAGGATCATTTTTACGAGCCCCTCGGAGCGGAGACGCTCGGATTTAAGCCACTTGAAAGATTTGATCTTTCCCGTGTTGCCCCCACAGAGATCGATACTATCTTCCGGAAACGACTGGTTCATGGCACTGTGCACGACGAGAGGGCAGCTATGCTTGGCGGCGTTGCTGGTCACGCCGGTCTTTTTGGTAACGCCAACGACCTTGCCAAGGTCGGGCAGATGTTGTTGAACGGTGGCACCTACGGAGGGGTGCGTTTCTTTAAACCTGAAACTGTGAACCTGTTCACATCGAAGCAATATGACAATAGCAGGCGGGGATTGGGTTGGGATAAACCGACAGTCGGAGACTGGAATGGCCCGACGACTCCGTATGCTTCTCCAAAAACCTTTGGTCACACCGGGTTTACGGGCACCTGCATTTGGGTCGACCCCGAGTTTGACCTCGTATTCGTGTTTTTGTCGAATCGCGTATGGCCCGACAGGAGCAATAAACTATTAAATGCCAACATTCGTCCCCGGATCCAGGAAGTGATCTATAAGTCTATATTTAATTATTGCCAGTTTCAGGAGTAAACCAGAAACTAAACCGAATTAAACGGGGTTTTACCCTAACATCACCTGATCGATGAAAGTAGGAATCGTCTGTTACCCGACCTTTGGAGGCAGCGGGGTCGTAGCCACTGAACTTGGCAAAGCCCTGGCCCAGGAAGGTCATAAAGTCCATTTTATTACGTACAGTCAGCCCAGCAGGCTCGACTTCCTGAATGAGAATCTCTTCTACCACGAAGTGGATTTCAGGAACTACCCGCTGTTCGATTACCCGCCTTACGAACTGGCCCTCGCCAGCAAGATGGTGAGCGTTGTGAAGAACGAAAAGCTCGACCTGTTGCATGTACATTATGCTATACCGCACGCTTCGGCAGCATACATGGCAAAACAAATCTTACGGACCCAGGGGATATACATTCCTGTGATCACAACGCTGCACGGCACCGACATTACTTTGGTTGGCCGCGATGCATCGTACGAGCCGGTGGTAACGTTCTCTATAAATGAGTCTGAAGGAGTAACGGCAGTGTCGGAGGATCTTCGAAAGGAGACATTCGAACACTTCAAGATAACGAACGAGATCCGGGTGATCCCGAACTTTATCGACCTGGAGAAATTCAAGAAGCAGAAGAAAGATCATTTCAAGAAAGCGATCTGTCCCAATGGCGAGTCGCTTATCGTGCACACATCGAACTTCAGGAAAATAAAACGGATACCGGATGTCGTGAAGGTGTTTTATAACATCCATAAAGAGATCCCGGCCAAGTTATTGATGATCGGTGATGGGCCTGAGAGAACGGATGCAGAGAGTCAATGCCGCGAGCTTGGCATCAACGACGCCGTGAGGTTCCTGGGTAAACTTGAGGCTGTGGAGGAAGTGCTTTCGGTAGCGGATCTTTTCCTGATGCCATCGGAAGCAGAGAGTTTTGGATTGGCTGCCCTGGAGGCGATGGCTTGCGAAGTTCCAGTAATATCAACAAACATTGGTGGTTTGCCGGAGCTGAACCTGCAGGGTGTTACAGGTTTTATGAGTGATGTTGGAGACGTGGAGGACATGACCAGGAAGGCACTGTTTATTCTCGATAAAAATAACCTGCCCCGATTCAAAGAGAATGCTTTGAAGAGGGCACAGGAATTCGATATCTCCCGGATACTTCCGCAGTACGAGAATTACTATAAAGAAGTATTGGAAAAATCGAAAGAGAAAGTAGCTGTACGCCAACGCTAAAAGCTACGGCGCACACAGTACGCTAGATCCGCTCTTGTTTTTTCACCGCTTCCGTCTTCTTTGAATAGGTAGGACACTGGTACGTCGTGCAGGACGACACCAATAATGCTAATGCCAGCACAGACAGGAGGAAAGTTCTTTTTTTCATTGCGCCGTCAATTTGTGTAAATAAATTACGCGTATCCTCACCTGGTCGGCAGCCGGAAGATTAACGAGGTTAAATATGCTTGGAAATCGTTTTTCAAAATATACACCGCCCCCGGAAGGTCAAAAAAGCGACTTCGAAAAGCTGCTGAAGGTTTTCATGCAGCTGTTGCTGATCACTTCCGGAAACGCTTCCGAAGCCCTTCAGTGGCTTACGGAAGTGGATCGCCAATACAAGCTCACCAATCCCAATTATGGCATTGGTGATTTCATTGAGGACCTGAAAAAGAACGGTTATCTCACGGAAGATCCCGCGTCCGGGCAACTAAAAGTAAATGCGAAGGGTGAACAGCACATGCGTCAGTCGGCGCTGGAAGAAATTTTCGGGAAGCTGAAGAAGTCGAAGCCTGGCGATCATAAAACTCCGCACAGCGGGCGTGGCGATGAAGCTACGACCGACCGTCGCGACTACGAGTTTGGCGACACGCTCGAACAGATCTCGATGACCGACTCGTTGAGGAACGCACAGATCAATCATGGGGTGGATGAATTCAACATGACCGAAGAAGATCTCGAGGTTGTGGAGAATGAATTCAAGTCGCAAACATCTACCGTGCTCATGATCGACATCTCGCACTCGATGATCCTGTATGGTGAAGATCGCATCACTCCCGCAAAGAAAGTGGCGATGGCGTTGGCAGAGCTGATCACCAAAAAATATGCGAAAGACACACTCGACATCCTTGTCTTCGGCGACGATGCCTGGCAAATAGAAATTAAAGACCTGCCCTACCTGCAGGTTGGTCCGTACCACACGAACACCGTGGCCGGTCTGGAGCTCGCTATGGATATCCTTCGTCGCAGGAAGAACTCGAACAAACAGATCTTCATGATCACCGATGGTAAGCCAACGTGCATCAAGGAGGGAATAAAATATTACAAAAACAGTTTTGGTCTCGATAACAAGATCCTGAACAAGACACTGACGCTTGCCACGCAGCTGCGCAAGATCAAAATACCTGTAACCACTTTTATGATTGCTTCCGATCCTTACCTGAAAGCATTCGTGAGAGAATTTACAAAAGCCAACAACGGCAACGCATACTACAGCAACCTGCAAGGACTTGGAAACCTCGTCTTTGAAGACTTCAAAAAGAACAGGAGAAAGAACTTCTAGAAATGAAAGAATTCAAGAACATAAAAACACTCGGCCAACTGAAGGCCGCCGGGTTTCAATCGAAGAGCATCAAAGAAGAGCTTCGCGAGAACCTGATCGCCAAACTCAAGAAGAAAGAGAACGTCTTCGAAGGCATTTGGGGTTACGAAGAAACCGTGATCCCCGACCTGGAACGGGCAATCCTCGCCGGTCACGATGTCAACCTCCTCGGCTTGCGCGGACAGGCAAAGACCCGTCTCGCACGACTGATGATCCACCTGCTCGACGAATACATTCCTGTGATCGAGGGCTCCGAGTTGAACGACGACCCGTTGAACCCGATCTCGAGGTTCGGAAGGGACATGATAAGCGAGAAAGGTGATGCCACGCCGATCAGTTGGCTCGCCCGCGACGATCGTTACACTGAGAAGCTTGCGACACCGGATGTTTCAATTGCAGATTTGATTGGTGACGTAGATCCCATTAAAGCTGCGGCGTTGAAGCTCCCATATTCCGACGAGCGTGTTATCCACTTCGGGCTCATTCCGCGCTCGCACCGCTGCATTTTTGTGATCAACGAGCTGCCTGATCTCCAGGCGAGGATCCAGGTGGCGTTGTTCAATATCTTGCAAGAAGGCGATATTCAAATTCGTGGATTCAAGATCAGGCTGCCGCTCGATCTGCAGTTTGTGTTTACAGCGAACCCGGAAGACTACACGAATCGCGGGAGCATAGTAACGCCGTTGAAAGATCGCATCGACAGCCAGATCATCACGCACTACCCGAAGTCGATCGACATTGGAAAGAGAATTACAGAACAGGAGGCGCGCCTGAAAGATGTGCAGCGCAAGTCGATATCAGTTAACGAGCTGGCGAAAGACCTGATCGAACAGATTGCGTTCGAGGCGCGCAAGAGCGAATATGTTGATGCGAAGAGTGGCGTGTCGGCACGATTGACAATTTCGGCTTACGAAAACCTGATGGCAGCGGCGGAGCGCCGTACGATCATCAACAGCGAGAAAAATACATCGGTGCGCGTGTCGGATTTCATTGGAGTCGTGCCTGCGATCACCGGTAAGGTTGAGCTGGTTTATGAAGGTGAACAGGAGGGTCCTGGCATTGTTGCACAGAATCTCATCGGTAAAGCCATTCGTACACAGTTCATTTCATACTTTCCCGATCCAGACAAATTCCGGAAACAAAAAGATAAGAGTCCTTACAAAAAAGTTACGCAATGGTTTAGCGAAGGCAACACGATCGATCTTTTGAACGACATGACGAACGTGGACTTCGAACGAACATTGAAGTCGGTTCCTGGATTGGCAGACCTCGTAAATGAGTTTCATAAAGGACAGGATGCGCCGATAAAACTTTTCCTGATGGAATTTGCGCTGCATGGCCTTGCGGAGTACAGCATGATCAGTAAGCATCCGTTGACGAGCGGGCTTCAGTTCAAAGACCTGTTGAGTAGTATGTTTACGCTGCCGAAGACGAAAGGTGAGCCGGGTTCCGAGGATGATGAGGACTTTGATGATGAGCAGTTTGGTAATCGTAGAAATTGAGTTGTAGGTGCTTGGTGCCAGGCACCAGTGCCGGGACCTGACGGCCTGACTTCATCGTGCGTCTTTGGAGAAATCATACGTGTGTCGAAACCCGGTTAATTGAACACGCGTGAGTTCTCCCTAATTACAGACCAACTAAACCATTCTTAGCTCCGCACCAGCACCCAGCACCTTCGCCGCCACATGTATCCCTCCGAAAACCTCCAGGTTAATGTCAATCAGCTCCGCGAATTGAAACAGTTAGTCGCCGGTGGCGAAGGTCTTCACCTGGAGTTCAAACGGCGCGCCTCCTCCCCCGATCAGATCGTACGTGAGATGATCGCCTTCGCAAACACTTCCGGTGGCGTGGTGTTGGTAGGCGTGAACGACGACGGCGATCTGTCGGGCGTAAAGTATCCCGAAGAGGAATCACTGTTGATCAAAAAAGCCCTGCAGAAGTATTGTCGACCCGGTCTCCACTTTACTGAAACCATTATCCCTCTTTCCGGGAAGAAATTCGTGGTACAATATGAGATTCCCGTTAGCCGCAAGCGTCCACATATCTTCCTGGTCAGCAAAAAACAATCGGTAACATACATCCGCATTCGCGACATGAGTATGAAAGCAAGTCGTGAAATGAGTGAGATAGTGAGAAGAGGAAAGCAGGGAAAGAATGTTCAGTTCACTTATGGTGACCACGAATCGACCCTTATGCGCCATTTGGAGAAGCAAGACAAAATAACATTACCAGAGTTTCAGGTTTTGACAGGTTTACCTTACACAGCAGCAGCCGAAAAATTAATAACTCTTGTTCTCGCCAACGTCCTTAAGATCACTCCGACCGAAAAAGGCGACTACTACTCCCGCCTCTGACTTCAACTATATTTAATATCAAACTTTTGGTTTTCTCACTGCGCTTTTGCTAGCTTTAGCAAGTCCTCGTTCTTAACATTTTTTTGATGGTAAAGCAGACCAAAAAAGACAAAGACAAAAAAATCTTTGTGCTCGACACCTCTGTGATTATTTATGAGCACAACAGTATTCTGAATTTCGATGAGCATGATATAGGGATCCCGATAACAGTCCTCGAAGAACTCGACAACTTCAAAAAAGGAAACGACACCAAGAATTTCGAAGCGCGTGAGTTCATCCGCCTGATCGACAAACTTGCCAAAGAACAACTTCTTCATAACTGGAACCCTATCAACGGAAAGGGCAAAGGACGCTTCAAGGTATTGATGGACACAGCCGGCACCGGTACGGTCGACGCCAACAAAGTTTTCGGCGAAGACAAAGCCGATCACCGTATCCTTAACTCAGCACTCCTCCTCCAGAAAGAAAACAAAGGAAGAAAGGTTATCCTCGTCTCCAAGGATGTGAACCTTCGATTGAAAGCAAAAGCTCTCGGCCTGCAAGCCGAAGACTATACAACCGGGAAGATCCAAAACATCAGTTCGCTCTACAGCGGCAGCCAGGTTGTCGACGAAGCAGATCCAGCAATGATCAACCTGCTTTACGACAAAGGATATGCGCCGCCCGAAGATGTGCTCGGCGGACAGAAACCGATGAAGAACCACTATTACATCGTGAAGAGTGGAAAGAAATCGGTCCTTGCTTTCTACAATTCGGCAAATGGAATGGTGGAGCAGGTTGAGAAACGCAGTGCTTATGGCATCAAGCCGCGCAACGCCGAACAGGCCTTTGCGATTCACGCTGTGTTGAAGCCGGAGATCAAGCTCGTTTCTATGCAGGGTGTTGCCGGAACAGGAAAGACGCTTATTGCACTTGCTGCAGCTCTCGAACAAAAACGTGATTTCAAACAGATCTATCTCGCACGACCAATCGTACCGTTAAGCAATAAAGACATCGGGTATCTTCCGGGCGACATCAAGTCGAAGCTTAATCCATACATGGAGCCGCTTTGGGATAACCTTAAGTTTATTCAAAATCAGTACAGCGAGTCCGATAAGGAATATTCGAAGATCACCGAGATGGTGCAGAACGAGAAGTTGGTGATCACTCCACTGGCGTACATCCGTGGCCGCAGTTTATCGAACATCTGTTTCATTGTCGATGAAGCGCAGAACCTGACGCCTCACGAAGTAAAGACGATCATCACCCGTGCTGGTGAAAACACCAAGATCATTTTCACCGGCGATATTTACCAGATCGATACACCATACCTGGACGCACAAAGCAACGGGCTGTCGTATCTCATAGACCGGTTAAAGGATCACGAGCTCTATGCACATGTTACGCTTGAAAAAGGGGAGCGCTCCGAATTGGCTAACCTGGCGAACGACTTGTTATAGGCCTTCGGCGCACCGGCACGGCGATTTACTGTCGAAGCAATATTTACCGTCGGATTCCAAAAAATCGCCCTGAAACCTTCAAAATACCCTGATTAGCACCGTTTTCTGCGAATTTCCGGCTGTAAGGTTTTACCAGAATGTTACGTCCCGGAACATATAGTTAATACCCACGGTGCAAATCTTAGGTCTCTGAATTTCCCCACATTTTATACCCCGGGTTACACCTCTTTTCTTTGTGTTATCAAACTCAAAACAAGAGCGGTATGTGGTTCAAGATTGGTTTTAAGTTTTTGGCTGACAAAAAGAAATTCGAAATGTTGCGCGAGAAGGGTATCATGCTTGGATCCCGTTGGCGTAACGAGCGCAGGGTGTACCTCTACATGGTTAAGGATTTTTTTGTAGAGGTGATGTATCGTCAGGATGACATCGATCTCGAACCTGAAAGGATCAATACTTTTTCAAGTCTCGATAATCTTAACGCTTACCTCGAGAGAGATTTCCGTACAGCTGCTTTTTAAACGTCCAGCCCCAATACCAACCCCGGTGCTCAGCACCTGAACATTGGGTGTTGGATATTGATTATTTTTTAAGCGCCCTGGCCATTGTTTCACCTATTAATGCGGGAGATTCTACCACCTGGATCCCGCATTCTCTCATTATTTTCATTTTGGCTGCTGCAGTATCTTCTGCACCACCAATGATAGCTCCTGCGTGGCCCATGCGGCGCCCGGGAGGAGCAGTCTGACCAGCAATGAAACCTACAACAGGTTTCTTATTTCCGTTCTCTTTGATCCAACGCGCCGCTACCGGCTCGTAGTTACCACCGATCTCACCGATCATAACGATCGCATCGGTTTCGGGATCGTTCATTAATAGCTCAACAGCATCTTTGGTTGGAGTGCCAATGATAGGATCACCACCGATACCAATTGCCGTAGAAATTCCGAGGCCTGCTTTCACGATCTGGTCTGCGGCTTCGTACGTAAGCGTACCTGATTTCGAAACGATACCAACCCTACCCTTCTTGAACACGAAGCCAGGCATGATACCAACCTTCGCTTCACCAGGCGTAATAACGCCCGGGCAGTTCGGACCGACCAGCGTTGCCTTTTTATCCTTAACCACCTTCTTGGCGGTCATCATATCTTTTACCGGAATACCTTCTGTGATGGCGATGATCACTTTGATGCCTGCATCGGCTGCTTCCATAATCCCATCTGCCGCAAATGCCGGGGGAACGAAAATGATCGAAACATCGGCGCCTGTTTTTGCAACCGCTTCGGCCACGGTGTTGAAAACGGGGCGGCCCAAATGAACCTGTCCGCCTTTGCCAGGGGTGACTCCGCCTACTACGTTGGTTCCATACTCGATCATTTGTCCTGCATGGAATGTTCCTTCAGAGCCTGTGAATCCCTGTACGATCACACGCGAATTTTTATTAACCAGTACGCTCATTGTTGGTAGTATTTAGGAGGTCACACAAAAATAGGAATCTGTCGACAATAAAAAAGCTCCGGATACATACCCGGAGCTCTTTATATGGGCCACGTCCGATTATTGGTAATTGGACATTAGTTATTGGTTATTAATTACGGGGTCTGAATCTTTTTCAGCTTGTTGCGGAAGAGGAACTCTTCGTATGCTTCTTTATATGAAGGCACATCGGGAGCCATCTTGATCGCCTGCTCATATGCACCAAGTGCATCGATGATCAGTTTCTTTTCTTCATAGAAACCTGCGAGGATAAACTGGTTCAATGCAGTCTGTTCACTTACCTGCGAACTGAACTCGGCCATATCTTTCTTCACTTTGTCGGCCTGCGCAGGACTCATCTTCTTGATCAAACGTGCGGGCGACTTAAGCTTTGAGTCAGCCTTGGTTGCAACTTCTACAAGTATCGCAGACTCATTAGCATATTCGGGAGCTGAGAGGCTCACTTCTATTGAAGTCTCCGGAGTTTCTATCACACCAAGTTGCTCATCGAACATATTCTTAAGAGTAACAACATAAGGGCCGTTATCTTTTTCCCATGTGATGTGCACCTTATCGTTCAATACATCCGCAAGGCTGTTGTTTTCCGGGAGATAAAGTTTGATTTCTTTCGGTCCGCGACTCACAGCTCCTGTTGCACTCAACCTGTTCTTTTTAGCTTCAGCTGAGTTGCTGCTTAAGATAAAGTCAGTGTACTTATTGAGTACACTTGTATTTGCAGCAGATTGAACCTGTGCGAGCAATTCTGTAACAGAGTGCACGCCCGACTTTTTCACTTCAAGTGGTTTGCCGGCGTTAGATACCAGGCCTATATATGAGTTCTCTGAAAGTTTCAGCTGATCAGTTTTTTGGAGGGTTGCTCCTGTCTTTACGGCCACCCAGGAATCTCCCGACTTGACTTCGTTTGTTCCTTTGTTGGCCAACACCTTAAACGCGTAGTCACCCTGGCCGAAAACGACCGAAAATGACATAAAAAACGCACCAACTACTAATAATGACCTACCTGTTTTCATGGGTTTTGGGTATTTGCGACACTAAGATATTAAAAAACGTGCCAACATTTCCACTCGTCTGCAGACGCAGTTCAATTATGGCTTCGGCGCATTTATACCGCCTCCTGCGTTTTGGTAAACCGCTTGTTGTATTCATTTTGAAGAGATTTGAATATATCGTAGCAAGGGCCAACAAGCGCTGAAACGCCAAGAGCTACGCTAAGTTCCAGTTTCAAACTCCAAAGGTCGAATGCAAATATCACGAGCGCCGAAATCAACAGAAGTTCCACCATCTGAATTACAAACGACAAAGCATCGAACCACGTAGGAAGTGTTTTGTCTATATACACAAACAAGTAAACGGTGAGCATGCAGACGACAAACGCTATCAGGTATTGTGTCCACTCAGGGATCTCGTTAATGTAGTCTTCGTTGAGTATCATTACTACTGCGTTCGCATGCACTACTAATCCGAACATATCCGGGTTCGCACGACCAGCAACTCGCCTATTCAATGGTGTAAAAAATTTATCCTCCCATTGAGGCGCACCAAGATAATTACCCATAAATCCCATCATCACTATCTTACCCTTCACGACCGACGAATCAAAGTCTCCGCGCAACACCTGATCGTAGTCGAGTGTACTGAACATCGTTGGAAACCTGCTTGCACCGGTTTCATTCGCTTTCTCGGTATCGTATCCAAGTTGTACAACCTCCATGTTGCCCCTGAAGTTGAGCAATTCTTCCTTGTTCCCGCGTGCAAGAAATTTCTCCGCTTTGGCCGAATCATATCGCTTTGCTATTTGAACAGAAAATGCAAGATGCTCCTGACCATTCACTGTCCATTTTGGAAAGATCGAACGGCAAAGTTTTACATCCTCCTGATACGTTGCATTCGTAGGCAGACTCACAAATCCATAGGTTGCATGTCTTCCAAAATTCTCATCTGAATATTGCATCGAGTCATAGAATTCGATATCCTGTTTTGCTGTGACCCTGGTTTGCATCAGCTTCGAGCCTAATACAAAATCATTTGCATCTGCGATCGCAGATTCGAGCATGAGATTTCCAAGCGTGTCGAGCAGCTGGGGACAATTGATGGAATCACGCAATCCTGCAGGGCATTTGAAGAAACCATCGAATGCAATGATCTTGGGATTGTACGAATTAAGAATTTGAATCTGCTGTGCGATGCCACGCCGGTCGAGAGGGCCAATGTTCACAAGAACAAACCTGTCGTCGACGTTTGGATACTCACGAAGGTTCGAAAACGCATAGTCAGTTAACTGAAAGTCTGACAAAGCTTGCCCAATGGTATCGAAGGCAGCAAACAATTTAAGGTCCGTTACTCGTTGCGCTCCCCAGAGCATAACGAAAACAAACACCGTAATCGCCAGACTTTGGTAAAAGATCTTCTTCTTCATAAGTAAATGGTCAAAGGGGGTACAACCAGTAACCTAAAATTAAATATTTAGCTTTGGATGTCCTATGCGAGCCGACCAGCTATCGACACAACAATACCGCGAAGGGATCATCTCCGGCTCGACAGTTATACTGGGCCGCGCCATCACTCTGATCGAAAGTCAGCTCGACAGCGACCGGGCACAAGCCGAAGAACTGCTGGAATCGTTACTTCCTCTTACAGGGAAATCTGTGCGGATCGCCGTCAGCGGCGTACCCGGTGTCGGCAAGAGTACCTTCATTGAGTCGTTCGGAAAATATCTCACCTCTCAAAATCATAAAGTTGCAGTGCTGGCGGTAGACCCCACCAGTATGAAATCGCGCGGAAGCATTCTTGGCGACAAGACTCGCATGGAAGACCTGTCGAAAGATCCAAATGCGTTCGTTCGACCTACCGCCACGGGCGGGCACCTCGGTGGGGTAGCCCACAAAACAAGGGAGACTATATTATTGTGCGAAGCTGCCGGATACGATGTCATTATTATTGAGACTGTCGGCGTGGGTCAGTCGGAGATCTCTGTGCGAAGCATGGTTGATTTCGTTTTACTGTTGATGTTGGCCGGGGCAGGCGATGAGCTGCAGGGCATCAAGAAAGGTATCATCGAGATTGCCGACGGCATCGCAATCAACAAAGCCGACGGCGACAACATCGCAAATGCGAAAAGAGCGCAGGCTGAACTATCGCATGCATTGCATTTACTTTCTTCCGAGGCTCCAAAAGTGATCACGTGCTCCGGCGTCACAAAAACCGGCCTGGATGAAATATGGAAGATGATTGCGGCGTTCAAAGATCAACGCGAAAAAGACGGCAGGTGGCTGGACACAAGAAATGAACAGCTAAAGCAGTGGACGGCGGAGAGCGTCAACAACATCATGGAGCAGCAATTAAAAGAATACCTTCGCACGCGCGCTTCAAGCGTCAATGAATATCCCCCTGCTGCTGCAAAACGATTGTGGCAAAACTTCCTGAGTCAATTAAAATAATCCCATTACTTTTGCCACCTCATTGGTGTTATGCAGGTAAAAAACTTAACGTTCAGGAAGCACATTCCTGAATCGAAGATTCAAAAACGTATCGATATACTCGCCGACGAGATAAATAAAGATTACGCAGGTAAAGTTCCCCTCTTCCTTCCCGTTCTGAATGGTTCTTTCATGTTCGCATCCGATCTCATTAAGCGTATCACCTGCGACTGTAGAGTTTCGTTCACAAAGATCTCGTCTTACCAGGGTACCGTCAGCTCCGGACAACTCAAGTCTCTCATTGGTCACGACGAAAGCGTGTTCAACCAGGATATAATTATCGTAGAAGACATCGTCGATACCGGCCTCACCCTGCAACGTATCATGGAAGAACTGAAAGGCCTCGGCGCAAAGTCAGTGGAAACCGTAAGCCTCCTCCGCAAGAAAGCCGCCCGCGACAAGAATGTACCCGTGAAATACTGTGGTTTTGAGTTAGAGGAAGAGTTTGTTTTAGGCTATGGGCTGGACTATGACGGCCTGGGCCGGAATCTAAAGGACCTGTACGTTCAAGCCTGACCCCTCTACTTACTCCTTGCTACTGGCTCCTTACTCCTCTTTTATTATCTTCGCAATTCGTACCCAAAAAAACCATGGTCAATCTTGTATTGTTTGGTCCTCCCGGCGCTGGCAAGGGAACCCAAAGCGAAAAGCTGATCGCTAAATACGGCTTCGTTCACATCTCAACCGGAGATCTTTTCAGATGGCATACAAAGAACGATACATCTCTCGGCAAACGTGTTAAGGAAATCATGAACAGCGGTGCTCTCGTTCCCGATGAGATCACCATCGCAATGCTCAAAGAAGAGCTCGATAAAAATCCGAAAGCAAAAGGATTTCTCTTCGATGGATTTCCCCGCACCGTCGCACAAGCAGAAGCGCTCGATAAGTTCATGAAAGATAACGGCAGTGCGATCCACCACGTGGTTGCCCTCGATGTTACCGAAGAGGAAGTGCGTAAGCGCATCGCCAAAAGACGCACCACAGAAAATCGCGTCGACGACGAGGAAGAAAAGTTGAACAAGCGTATCACTGAATATTTTACGAAGACGGTTCACGTACTTCCGTTCTATAAGAACCAGGGAAGGCTTGTAACTGTTAAGGGCATCGGCGAGATCGATGACATCTTCAATAATATTTGTAAGGTAATCGGCTAAGCAGCTTGTCGTCGCCAAACTTTATCGACTACGTGAGGTTTAATGCCCGTTCGGGGGCCGGCGGTCCCGGCTGTCTTCACTTTCATCGCGAGAAATTTGTTGCTCATGGCGGACCCGATGGCGGCGACGGTGGTCGCGGCGGCAGCATTATCCTTAGAGGCAACTCACAACTCTGGACATTACTTCATCTTAAGTATCGCAAACACATTCGCGCCGAGAATGGTGTAGCCGGCGAAGGACAAAATCGTACCGGCTCCGATGGTAAAGACGAGATCATAGAAGTGCCCCTCGGCACCGTTGCCAAAGACGGCGACAGCGGAGAAGTAATCTGCGAGATCAACAGTGACGGAGAAGAATTTGTACTCGCCCCTGGTGGACGCGGCGGCAAGGGCAACGCTTTCTTCGCCACACCAACCAACCAGGCACCCCAGCATGCTCAACCGGGCGAACCCGCAGTCGAAGGTTGGTTCGTACTCGAACTAAAACTGCTCGCCGATGTGGGGCTCGTCGGGTTTCCCAACGCCGGCAAGTCGACGTTACTTTCTGTTGTGTCTGCCGCGAAACCAAAGATTGCCGACTACGCCTTCACTACGCTCACGCCAAATCTCGGTGTTGTCTCGTATCGCGATAACCAGTCGTTCGTGATGGCCGATATTCCCGGCATCATCGAAGGAGCTTCCGAAGGAAAAGGTTTGGGCATACGTTTCCTGCGGCACATCGAACGAAACTCGCTGCTGTTATTCCTTATCCCCGCCGACGCCAACGACATAAAAGCGGAGTACAAGATCCTCCTCAGCGAGTTGAAGCAATACAACCCCGAGTTGCTCGACAAAAAAAGAATTCTCGCCATCTCTAAATCAGACATGCTCGACGACGAGCTTAAGAACGCAATGAAAAAGGAGCTTCCCAAGGGAGTTCAGTCCGTTTTCATCTCGTCGATCACCACCCAGGGTATCACCGAGCTCAAAGACCTCATCTGGAAGAACCTCCACTGAAACGCCATTCTGACATCGAATAGTCGTTTGGCAAAATTCTTGTCATCTTGCGATGAATTTCAGCGGAAACAGGGAATGGAAGATACAACTCAATCAGAAAACGGGGCAGAAAAGCAGGCTGCCGAAGCTTCTGCAGCAGACGGTGCAACAACCGCCACTGCCAAGGACGACACGGCTTTAGCCAAATTACAGGACGAATTGGCAGAATCGAAGGATAAGTACCTCCGGTTGTATGCGGAGTTCGAGAACCACCGTCGCCGCACGGCAAAAGAACGACTGGAGCTCATCCAGTCTGCCAACGAGCAGCTCATCAAAGCACTGTTGCCCGTTGTCGACGACTTCGAGCGGGCCGAAAAATCTCTGAAAGAATTGAACGGCAAAGAAGCCGACGGCGTTCTGCTGATCTATCAAAAACTGAAGAAGGTCCTCGATCAATACGGAGTGAAAGCTATGGATGCACAGGGTGATTTCAATCCCGACCTGCATGAAGCTATCACACAGGTTCCCGACGAATCGAAAAAAGGAAAGGTCGTCGATGTGGTTGAGAAAGGATATCTCCTGAACGACAAGGTGATCCGTTTTGCAAAGGTGGTTGTCGGATGCTGAGTTAACAACATATAATGAGCAAAAGAGATTACTACGAAATTCTTGGTGTTTCCAAAACTGCCGCTCCGGAAGAGATCAAGAAGGCTTACAGAAAAGTAGCCATCCAGTATCACCCCGATAAGAACCCTGGCAACAAGGAAGCCGAAGAAAAATTCAAAGAAGCTGCAGAGGCCTATGAAGTATTGAGCGACGCCGACAAGCGTGCGCAGTACGATCGCTTTGGTCATTCGAAACCAGGCATGGGTGGGTTTGGCGGCAGTGGCCAGCACATGAACATGGAAGATATCTTCAGCCAGTTTGGAGATATTTTCGGGGGCGATGGCGGACCGTTCGATAGCTTCTTTGGTGGTGGCGGCGGCAGATCGCGTCAGCGAAAAGGATCTAACCTCAGGATCAAACTCAAGCTCACACTCGACGAGATTGCCAACGGCACAGAAAAGAAAATTAAAGTTACGCGCCTTGTAAAGGCCGAAGGCGTAACGTTCAAGACATGTCCTACCTGCCAGGGCCAGGGGCAGATCCGCAAGGTTGTCAATACCATGTTGGGTCAGATGGTTTCAACAACTACGTGTTCAAGCTGCGGCGGTTCGGGCCAGATTGTCGACAAGCGGCCTCCCGGGGTGGATAGCTCGGGTCTCTTGCCCAAGGAAGATCTTATCAGCGTTCGCATTCCGGCTGGTGTTGGTGAAGGTGTACAGCTTGCGATGGCAGGGAAGGGCAATGAAGCGCCTGGTGGCGGTGCCGCCGGAGATCTGCTGATCGTTATCGAAGAAGCGGAAGACAAGACATTGAAGCGTGATGGTAACAATATCATCTACGATTTGCACATTAGCTTTGTTGACGCGGCACTGGGAACGAGTATAGAAGTGCCGTCGATCGGTGGAAAGGTTCGGATCAAGATAGACCCGGGAACGCAGAGCGGGAAGATACTCAGGCTTCGCGGCAAGGGATTGAAAGATCTGAACGGGTATGGCACCGGAGATCAATTGATCTATGTGAATGTGTGGACGCCGAAGAAGCTGACAGCAGAGGAGAAGGCAAAGCTTGAATCGCTGAAGGACTCGCCGAATTTTCAACCGCATCCGGATGTGAATGATAAGAGTTTCTTCGAAAGGATGAAGGAGTACTTTCAATAGTAGGCTTCATTGAAGGCCTATGATTCTCCCGGTTCGGCAGACCAAATCTTACTTACTGGTTTCAGAACTTATAACCCAGAACCCGCCGCAGGCGGAACATCCACCTTACATTGTGTTTCATAGACACATTCGTCCCTGGAAACCTGCTTTCCAGCCCAAATTCGCAGTAACCTGGGGGCCAGAACTACGTATAACCCTAATTGTAACTGATCAATTTGTCGTTCTGAGTGATTTTCTTACTCCGAACAACTTAAAGACTAACCGAATCGTAAAAACCGGACATGGGGAAACTTCTGTCAAGCGCTTTTATCGTCTTCTCTGTCAGCATTCTGAGCTGCTGGGGACAGATTAAAAAGCAATTTACCGTTGAAAGCCCTGAAGCATGCCAGGCCGTCGAGCTCCACATGAAGGCCAAAGTCGGAAACTGCTTCATCCGCCCCAGCCAGGCCGCCGACATCCTCAACATCTACAGCAATCAAGATCTCGAAGAATATGGTCACTCCTTCAAAAAGGAAATGAAGGAAGGCACTGTATTCGTGAAACTTAATCTCGAACAGGAGAACCAACGGGGCGTCGGCCAGATGATCTCGAACCAGGTTTTCGGCAGCGACGATAAAGTGACCGACAAGCTCTGGAAAGTATACCTCACCGATTCGAAGCCATATTCTCTCGACCTCGTGTACGGACTCGGCAACGCCAACGTAGATCTTTCGGGTTTAGCAATCAAAAGACTGAAAATAAATACCGGCAGTGCCGACGTAAATGTGTCATACTCGTCGGGTCTCGAAAACAAAGTTGAGATGGATACCTTCTTCGTGAAGGTCGACGTAGGTTCGTTGAATGTAAAGCAACTCAGCCTTTCGAAGTCGAAGGTTGTTTTGGTAGACGTTGGTTTTGGTAACATGTACCTCGATTTTTCAAACAGGCCTTTGATCAACAATCATGTTAAGGGCAGCGTGGGAGCAGGCAATCTTATTATCTCGTTACCCAGCGACGATGTACCTGTTCTCGTTAAAGTGAACGAATCATGGCTCTGCAGCGTGAGCCTTAGCAAGAGTTTGCAACGCATCGGGGAAAATACTTTTGCCAACGCGGCGTATGAAAAGCATTCTGCCGATGCTCTCACGTTCGACCTGGATGTTTCCCTGGGTAAGATTATTTTCAAAGAAAAATAACCCTCTCTTTTAATCTGTTTCTTTTTGTAAGGTTCCGATAAGTTTTGATACTTATCTTCGTGAAAATCATCCCTTACTCTTGGAAGCACTAACCGCCACGGGAATAACAAAACGATATGCCAAACATGTCGCGTTGGATAATGTGAGCATCACAATTCCCGAGAAAACCATCTATGGATTGCTTGGCCCGAACGGCGCCGGCAAGACTACCCTTATCCGCATCATCAACCAGATCATCACACTCGACGAAGGTGAGATCAGGATCTTTGGCGAGAAGCTAAAACCCGAACACATCGGTGTGATCGGTTATCTGCCCGAAGAGCGCGGACTATACAAAAAACTTAAGGTAGGCGACCAGCTGATTTACCTCGCACGCCTGCGGGGACTTACAAAGCAAGATGCAGTTAGCCGCATTAAAGTGTGGCTGGAAAAATTCGAGATCAAAGATTGGTGGAATAAGAAAGTGGAGGACCTCTCGAAAGGTATGGCGCAAAAGGTACAGTTCATCAGCACCGTCCTTCATGAGCCAAGATTGATCATACTCGATGAGCCATTCTCCGGATTCGACCCGGTAAACGCGCAACTTATCACAAAAGAGATCCTTGAGTTGAAACAGAAAGGATGCACTATCATCTTCTCAACACACAGGATGGAAACAGTTGAGGATCTTTGCGATCACATTGCGCTCATCAACAAATCGGAAAAAATACTTGAAGGATCGAAAAAGGAAGTGAAGGCTAAGTTCAGGTCGCATACTTTCTCGGTCGATCATAAAGGATCTTTCTCGGCGAACGGAAGCTACGAGATCATTTCACAATCGGAGGTTGAGGATGGTTTTTACAACACGATCGTAAAAGCAAGGCCTGATGTAACAACAAACCGGTTGATCACCGACCTGGTGAGCGTTACGGAAGTGCACGCTTTTGTTGAGAAGATGCCGACAATGGGTGAAATATTTATCAGTTTAGTGAAAGGAGAAAGCCATGAATAAAATTCTGTTGATCGTCGAGCGTGAGTTTTTAAACCGCGTTGGTAAGAAGTCGTTTCTCGTGGCAACTATCCTGATCCCGTTGATATTCCCCGCGATCATTGCCGTTCTTTTCATGATCGAAAAGAAATCACACGAAGGTGCCGAGAAAGAAATTGTGTACTACGTAGACGAGACACATCTATTCAATCCCGATACCACCAAGTATCGCTTCAAGCCCTTCCACGGAACAATTGATGAAGCGAAGGAAGCGTACAATCAAACCGACGACTTCGGGTTGCTATACATTCCCAACATCGACATCAACAACCCGGAAGGTATCACGCTGTATTCCGTCCGGAAACCAAGCATGGAAGAGGAACGCGACATTCGATCGATCCTCAACGACGAGGTCCAGGATCTCAGGATGGAAAAACTACGGATCCGCAAGACCACTCTCGACAGCCTTAACCGCGGCGTCGAAATGAAGACCATGACTGTTTCGAAAGATGGCAAGGAACAGAAAAGCAATTCGGGAGTTTACTACGTGGTGGGGATGACATTCGGTATCCTGATGTACATGTTCATCTTCATTTACGGTGCGCAGATCATGCAGGGTATTATTGAAGAGAAGACCAGCAAGGTTGTTGAAGTTATAGTGTCGTCGGTGCGACCATTCCAGTTGATGATGGGAAAGATCCTGGGTTTGGCTACCGTTGGCTTATTGCAATTCCTGATATGGATAATACTGATGACGACGCTTACAGCCCTGTCGCTCAACTTCACAGGGATGTCGCAACCTGGCGCCGAGGCCGCAGCACAGAGTGGCTCAAGCTCGTGGATATTTGAAACGATCAATCTTCCCTGGGGATACATCGTTTTCCTCTTCCTGTTTTATTTCCTCGGTGGCTACCTGATCTACGGTGCATTGTTCGCAGCTGTAGGCTCTTCCGTGGATAGTCCCGCCGAAGCACAGCAGTTTATATTCCCTGTTACATTACCGATGCTTATCTCTTACATGAGCTTGTTCATCTTCATTTTGCGTGAGCCCGACAGTGGTATAAGCGTGTGGCTTTCGATCATTCCGCTCACTTCGCCCATTGCGATGATGGGTCGGCTTGGCGGGGAAGTTCCCCTGTGGCAACTTGGCTTGTCGATGATCTTGCTGATCGGCGGATTTATTCTCACCACCTGGGTGGCAGGAAGAATCTATCGTGTTGGTATATTGATGTCTGGAACCAAGGTGAATTACAAGGTGCTGGCAAAATGGTTCCTCATGAAAGGATAACAACTTGGCTTTAAAGACCGCGATCGCCTCGATGGAGTTCTACAAAGACAACTCCAACCTCAAGTGGGTGATCCTCGTCGTGTCCGTTGTTATCAGCATTAGCTCTGTTTTTTACACCAACGTACTTGTCGAACAGCTTAAAGAACGCGAACGCAACCAGGTAAACCTGTATGCACGCGCTCTCGAATACACCGTAAACGAATCGAACAATAACATCTTCTTTGTATCGGAAGAGATCGTGAATAAGAACAACTCTATTCCGACGATCCTGATGAGTGAGCAGAATGAGTTCATCGATTACACGAACCTCGACATCGATCCCAAGTGGACTTTAAAGCGAAAGAATGAGACCCTGCTTCGTGAGCTCGAAGAGATGAAGCGGGCCTACCCTCCTATCGAAATACTTTTAAAAGATCCCGCGACGCAGGAAGTATTCGGCAAGCAATTCGTGTATTACAAGAATTCGTTCTTGCTCACGCAGTTGATCGCATACCCGTTCATCCAGTTGTCGGTGATCGCCATCTTCGGATTTATCTCATACCTCGCATTCAATTATTCGAAGACTGCCGAACAAAATCGTGTCTGGGTTGGTCTTGCGAAAGAAACGGCTCACCAGTTGGGCACTCCACTCTCATCGCTCATGGCCTGGGTGGAAGTACTTCGCGACGATCCCGATATCAAGAACAAAGGAATTGCCGACGAGCTCGACAAGGACATCAAGAAACTGAAGGTCGTTACGGAGCGCTTCTCGTCCATCGGGTCGACGCCCACACTAAAAGAGGAAAACATCTATGCTCTCATTCAGAATGTTGTAGCCTATCTCCAACCCCGGGTTTCTTCGAGGATCAACTTCGAGCTCTACACCCTGTCGGAGTCCATTACAGCCCTGGTGCATGCGCCGCTGTTCGAGTGGGTTATCGAGAACCTCTGCAAGAATGGCGTCGATGCTATGGGAAGCTCCGGAACCATCGCCATTAAGATCCTGAGGGGTAACGAGAACCGCGTGCTGATCGATATTTCTGACACCGGGAAGGGCATTCCGAAGAGCAACCTGCCGAGTGTTTTCAAACCCGGGTTCACAACAAAAAAGAGGGGCTGGGGATTGGGCCTCGCACTGGCCAAACGCATTATCGAGATGTATCACCAGGGGCGAATTTTTGTAAAATCGTCGGAGGAGAATCAGGGAACCACGTTCAGGATCGAATTGAAGGGAGTGGGGCAAAATCCCGTTTAAGGAAGTACGGAGTAAGAATTAAAAGAAGTAAGAATTAAGGAGGCGTCGGCGATAAAAATCCCTAAAATTTTCCCCTACCGAATATCCTTTCGGAGCGCGAAAACCTTAGTTTTGCGGTCGGATTTTTCGAATCCAGCATTTATTTAAACTCTCTGATAATCAATCTATAAGAATAAAAAATCCCCATGGCGAATTACGGTAAAATCACCCAGGTAATCGGACCGGTAGTAGACGTGGCTTTCAGCGATGAAGGCTCGAAACTTCCCAACATCCTGGACTCCCTTGAAGTAACAAAAGCCGACGGCACCCGCGTTGTTCTTGAGTGCCAGCAACACCTCGGCGAAGACCGCGTACGCACCATTTCGATGGACGGTACCGAAGGTCTCGTACGTGGCATGAAGGTGACCGACACTGGCGCACCTATCAAAATGCCTATCGGCGACGATATCAAGGGACGCCTCTTTAACGTAATCGGCCAGGCTATCGACGGTATCAAGCAACCCAAGGGCGACAAAGCTCTCCCGATCCACCGCTCAGCTCCTGCTTTCGAAGATCTCTCGACATCATCTGAGGTTCTCTTCACAGGTATCAAGGTTATCGACCTTATCGAGCCCTATGCAAAGGGTGGTAAGATCGGGTTGTTCGGTGGTGCCGGTGTGGGTAAGACGGTATTGATCCAGGAACTTATCAACAACATCGCGAAGGCTTACTCTGGTTTGTCGGTGTTTGCCGGTGTGGGTGAAAGAACCCGTGAAGGGAACGACCTTCTCCGCGAAATGATCGAAGCGGGTATCGTTGACTACGGACCTGAATTCATGAAGTCGCTGCATGGCGGTGGCTGGGATCTTTCTAAAGTTGACCAGGAGCGCCTGAAGGACTCGAAAGCAACCTTCGTGTTTGGCCAGATGAATGAGCCCCCCGGAGCACGTGCTCGTGTGGCCCTGTCGGGTCTTACAGTAGCCGAATATTTCCGTGATGGCGATGGTACTGGCAAAGGCCGTGACATCCTCTTCTTCGTAGATAACATCTTCCGTTTCACCCAGGCAGGTTCCGAAGTATCGGCCCTCCTTGGTCGTATGCCTTCAGCCGTGGGTTATCAGCCTACACTGGCAACTGAAATGGGTTCGATGCAGGAACGCATCACCTCAACAAAGAATGGTTCGATCACTTCGGTACAGGCCGTTTACGTACCTGCCGATGACTTGACTGACCCTGCTCCTGCTACAACCTTCGCGCACCTTGACGCGACAACCGTATTGAGCCGTAAGATCTCCGAGTTGGGTATCTACCCTGCGGTGGATCCTCTCGACTCTACTTCACGTATCCTCCGCGCCGACATCGTTGGTGATGAGCACTACAACACAGCACAGCGTGTGAAGTTGATCCTCCAGCGTTACAAAGAACTCCAGGATATCATCGCGATCCTCGGTATGGACGAATTGAGCGATGACGATAAGCTTGTGGTAGCACGTGCACGTCGCGTGCAGCGATTCCTGTCGCAGCCGTTCCACGTTGCTGAAGCCTTCACTGGTTTGAAAGGTGAGCTCGTGGACATCCGCGATACCATCAAAGGTTTCAACGCGATCATGGATGGTGAGTACGATTACCTCCCTGAAGCGGCGTTCAACCTCGTTGGTACGATCGAACAGGCTAAAGCAAAGGGCGAAAAGCTTCTCGCAGAAGCAAAAGGCTAATTATGCATTTAGAGATCATAACACCAGATAAAAAGGTATTCGAAGGCGAAGTGGCGATTGTTACTTTTCCCGGTTCCGATGGTTCATTCCAGGTGTTGAATAATCACGCTCCACTGGTTAGTCTTTTGAAAGACGGCATTGTGGAGTATAAAACTTCTGAAAAAGAGACGGCTCAGGTGAACATTACCGGTGGCGTTGTGGAAGTTTTGAAGAACAAGGTGATTGTTCTGGCCGATGGAGTGAGAAGTTAGTCTATAAACTACTCGGATTTAAGAGTTACGGCGGGGTTTATCCTCGCCGTTTTTATTGCCTGCATACCAACGGTAATCAAAGCGATAAGCAGAACGCCTATAGCGGTTATGATGAACATCGATATTGGCAATTCACTTCGATAAGCAAATGTGCCCAGCCATTTTTCTGAAAAATACCATGCGATCGGTAGCGCCACTGAAGCTGATGCGATCACCATCACGGCAAACTCCATAGAAAGCATTCTCATTATCCTCCACTCGCTGCATCCCAGTACTTTTCTTATGCTGATCTCTTTTGTTCTCCTTTCCGCTGAATAAGCTGCCAATCCAAACAGGCCAAGGCACGACAATATGATCGCCACAAGGGCAAAATATTGGGCGAGTGCAGAGATGCGCTGCTCAGAAAAATACAACGCCTTGTAATCATCGTCGAGGAAGGTGAATTCGAATGCAATTCCCGGGTTGAATTCCTTACACAACGCTTTGATGCCATCGAGGGTGGCAACCTCGGTGCCATTGGCGATCCGTATTACGATGGTATTCGTGTATCGTGGACCGATCATCATGAACTGTGGCTTCAGGGGTGTGTATAGCGATTGAAAATGAAAGTCCTTCGTAACACCAATGATCTCGCGTTTGGAACCGAACAGTTCCATCCATTTACCTATAGGTTCGGTGATACCCATTTGCTTCATGGCCGTTTCGTTGATGATCACGCCGGTGGATTCGTCGTTGAATTTGTCGGAGAACGCGCGCCCGTATTTCATTTCGATCCCCAGAGTTTCTATGAGGCCATAGTTGATCGTTGCCCCGCTGAATTCGAGCTGGTCGCCGCCAGGCTGCTGGCCTTCCCAGTTGTGCCCCCACGAGGAATTGGTGTTGTCGATAATGCTGGCGCCCGTACTCGATGCGCCCAACACACCAGGGATCTGTCGTGCCTGGTTTAGGAATACATCAAGCTTCGTATTCAACTCTCCCTGTTTCTTGATCAGCACGACGTTGTCTTTCTGGTATCCAAGATCCCACGACTGAACCAACTTAAGCTGCCGATACACGACCACAACGCCAATCACCAGTACAATGGAGATCCCAAATTGAAATACGACCAGTCCCCTTCGTACAAGCAACTCCGACTTCGAAGAAGTGATTTGGCCCTTCATGATCTTTACCGTTTTGAAGCCTGACAGGTAAAATGCGGGATAGCTTCCAGCAATAATGCCGGTAAGCAACGTGATCACAAACGCCCCCGAAAATAATTGCCATGCATCGTTGAGCGTAAGATGCTTTCCGGAGATCACGCTGAATTCAGGCAATAAAATAATGATAGCAATACCCGAAAGCACCAGGGCAATCATCGACAGCGCAATGGATTCACCCATATGTTGGATGACCAGGTATCCGCGTTGTACTCCAAGTCCTTTTTTTATGCCGATCTCCTTCATACGACTTTGTGCCCGCGCAGTTGAAAGGTTCATGAAGTTGATACATGCGATCAGCAGAATGAAAATTGCCACCACAGAAAACAACACCACGTAATCGATCCTTCCTCCCACGACCTTGCCGTTCTCGAAACGGCTATAGAGATACACATCGGAATAACGTTGAACAAAGATCCGAACACCTTCCCAGTCCGCACTTCCGGTTCGTTTAACTTTGTAAAGCTTGTTGAGCTTGTCATTGAACTCGTTAACATCGACACCGTCGCGAAGCGTGAGATTCACCATGATCGGGTTACTGTCCCAGCTCACGTCCATGGGATTCTTTTCCAGGAACATTTCATGGGTAGCCAGAAAATCGAACGACTCGGAAGACTTTCCCGACTTCTCGAACACTGCCGAGATAACAAAATCGCCACCGAAACGCTGGAGGTCCCAGTTGATTGGCTTGCCGATGCAATTAGTTACCGAACCAAAAAGTCTCATTGCAAGGTCTGTGGAGATGGCAACGTTGTATTTGTCTTTTAAAGCTGTGTTTATATCGCCATAGATGATCGGAAACGAAAAAACCTTAAAGAAATCGCTCCCCGCAAAAGCTCCCGTGGCTTGTACACGCTCGCTTCCTATCGAAACGGTTGCAATGGGCGTTGGGCGGAACGGTATTACATATTCAACCTCGGGCATCTCGGTTTCCAACATGCCCGGCAGAAGCACAGAACTGCTCGTAAACGTCTCCATCGTCTTGTCAGGTCCCGGGCTTTGTTGCTTTACCTGGAATAGCCTGTCTTTGTTCACGTGAAACTGGTCGATCGAGAGCTCATCCTGGACCCACATGTAGATCAACAGGACCGATGTTAGCCCCGCCGTAAGCCCAATTAGATTTATCGCGAATATTCTCTTGTGCCGTAAGAAATTCCGGAACGTGATGAGGAGGATGTGATTGAGCATATAGAAATTGTTTATGCGACGACCATTAAGTGATTTGATGAATGCGGGGCGAAAATATTTCAGCACACGCCACGCGAATTTCAGGGGGGCCCAGCGGCCAGGTTCTTTTTCAAAAAGCTCGACAAGATCCCCCTCTATCTCTTCGACATAGTCTTCGCGGCAAAACCAGCGGAGGAAGCGAATGGCAATTTTTGGAGGTCTCATTTACTTAACAAATGTAAATCTAATGATTATTTTCATATTTGCTAAGGAAATAGTGCAACGTCTTTTTCAGGGGTAAAATCTTTGGCCGAAAACCATTAAATTGGAGATTCTATTCCCCGATGAAGTTCGTTTTTGGTGTGCTGCTGGCTCTCTTGTTGCTCTGCTCCTGCGAAGGGGATAAGACCTACACTTTAGTTACCCGTGAGCTCAACACGGCGGGCGTAAAGCACACAGTGACGTACGACGGCGCCCTTGCCACCCGGATCCTCTACGAGACATTCGACGGCTCGGGAGCACGCGACACTACCACTGCCGATTCTATCCTGCGCCGGGAAATAGATTCTGTAAAGTACGATACCGACGCACGGACAGTGCTGTTAACCCGCCTGGCCGACGATGGCCATAAAGACTTCAGGAAATACTACTTCAATTCCGATAACCTGCTAACGAAGATCACCCGTTTCGATTCAAACAGAGAGTACCTGACCGACTCGGTGGTTTATGACTACACGATGCGAATGGCTTCGTTCTACGATCTGATCAACAAACATGTGTACGAGCTTGTTTACGACAACAAGAACAACATCGAAACAGAAACGGAGAAGCGCGTGAGTGATCAGCACGTCTACCGTACGTTCTATTATTATTACGATGCGTCGGCGAATCCATTCCTTATAAACCTGGATGAGGACGAGGCGTTGTTCGGGTGTTTCAATTATGAAACCGTGGGGCTGTTCTGGAACAATGCGTCGCGGCCGATCTTCAGCTCAAGAAACAACGTGCAGTCGTTTAAGGAAGTAACGAGTTCGGAAGAACGCAATGGTCTTTTCGAATACCAGTATCGCCAGGGCGTTCCGCACGTTCAATTTGGGAACGAAGGGGTGATCTACTATCACTATTCCAGCACGACGCTTAGCGATTGATACAATAATCTGCATGTTCCTACGACTTCAAAGTCATGATTAGGAAACTCCTCAAAACCCTTAAAGTCGTCCTGGGCCTGGTCCTGGTCCTTGTAGTCGTAACCTATTTCTTTATGCAACAAGACTCCTTCGGAAAGCTTCCCTCCGGAACCCGCGCCGAACGCATCGCCCAATCGCCCAACTTTAAGAACGGCACATTCCAGAACCGGATCGAAACTCCGGCGCTCGCCCCTAACACCAGCTACTTCAGCCTGTTCGCGAAATTCTTTTCCTCGAGTCCCGACAAGGAACCCGTGAGAGCTCTTCCGACACAAAAGACCGACCTGAAATCGATACCCGCCGACAAGCCGACCATCATCTGGTTCGGGCATTCATCGTACCTCATTTCAATCAATGGTAAAAAGATACTCGCCGACCCGGTGTTTTCAGAAAGAGCATCACCTGTCCAGTATTCAGGACCAAAAAATTACCCCGGCACTGCTTTATATAAGCTCGAAGAATTTCCCGATCTCGACGTCGTGGTGATATCGCACGATCATTACGACCATCTCGATCATAAGACGATCCTTACATTAAAAGAAAAGACAAAACTGTTTTGCGTGGGATTGGGTGTGGGTGAACACCTGGAACATTGGGGTGTAAAGCCCGAACAGATCCGCGAATTCGACTGGTGGCAAGGTGAAGAAGTTTTGGAAGGCA
>DASRSO010000199.1:0-14469 GCA_035656375.1 Cyclobacteriaceae bacterium
ACGTAGTCGTTGCTGGGGAAACCGAGAAAGCTCTGGCCTTCTTTTTTCACAACTCCGACGATCTTGTATTTGAGGTTCTTGATCTTGACTTCCTGGCCAATGGGATCTGTGTTCGGGACGAGTGCATGTGCTACTTCGTAGCCGAGAATGGTCACCTTGCGGCCAGCCATCACTTCATCGGCGGTAAAGTACCGGCCCGATTCCACGTTTACTTCGAAGATCTTGTCGTAGCCTTCGCTGCCGCCTACAAGGCTGATCTGTCCCATACTGTTCGCCCCGGTCCTGAGGACCTGGTTTCCACGACGGGCAAGAATGCAGATGTCTTTGTTGTGCTGAAGGTTATCCTGCATGGCCTTGTACTCCGCATAGCTGGGGTTCGGCCGGCGGAGGAATTCCCACCATTTAAACTCGCCGCCATTGTCGGCGATGTAGGGCCACTTATCGAGATAGATCACCCCCGTCCCGAGGAAGTTGAAGCTGTCTTTGATATTCTTTTCGAGCGAGTCGACAAGGGTAAAAACCGCGATAACCGCGAAGATGCCGACGGTAACGCCGAGCAGGGAAAGGATTGTCCGGAGGAGGTTTGCTTTTAGGGCTGTCCAGGCGAACTGAAAGCTTTCTAGTACCAGGCGAAGGAATAGCATGGGTGATTAAACGCTGCGCGGCGGTTATTTGGTTGCGAAATTACAGGAAAACACACCCAGTATGACGCACCCGGGGCCAGTTTGTTACAAAAACAGTTCTTGACTTTCGCCCTCCAATGATTACTTTTGCAACCTCAAAAAAATCGACGAAAAGCCCGTAAGCTTATGAAGTTATCCGAATTCAAGTTCGACCTCCCCAACAATCTTATTGCTCTTGAACCTGCCGAAAACCGCGACGAATCCCGTCTGATGGTTGTGCATAAGGCGACCGGAAAGATCGAGCACAAGATGTTCAAGGACGTTGTCAACTATTTCGATGAAGGCGATGTGATGGTGGGTAACGACACCATGGTGTTTCCGGCACGTTTGTACGGCCGTAAGGAGAAGACAGGCGCGAAGATCGAGGTGTTTTTGCTTCGTGAGCTGAATGCCGACATGCACCTGTGGGATGTGCTGGTTGACCCGGCCAGGAAGATCCGCGTAGGCAATAAGCTCTACTTTGGTGATGGTGACCTCGTTGCGGAAGTGATCGACAATACAACGTCGAGAGGAAGAACGATCCGTTTCCTTTTTGATGGCGATTCGGAGGCTTTCAGCCGCGTGGTTGAAACATTGGGAGAAACTCCCCTTCCGAAGTACATCAAGCGCAAGGTTAAGCCGGAGGACAAGGAAAGATTCCAGACAATTTTTGCGAAGCATAAGGGTGCCGTTTCCGCACCGACTGCCGGTCTGCACTTTACACGCCAGCTGATGAAGAGGCTCCAAATCAAGGGTGTGGAGATGACGTTTGTGACGCTGCACATTGGATTGGGAACGTTCCGTCCGGTGGACGTGGAAGATCTGACGAAGCACAAGATGGACTCTGAGAACTTTATTGTTGGACCCGAGGCTGTGAAGATGGTTAACGAGGCCCTGGACAATAAGAGCCGTGTATGTGCGGTGGGAACGACGACGATGCGTGCGCTGGAGTCGGCGGTGTCGGCGACCAACAGGTTGAAGGAGCGCGAGGGATGGACCGACAAGTTTATTTTCCCTCCGTATGATTTCAAGATCTGCAGTGCAATGATCACGAACTTCCATCAGCCAGAGAGCACGTTGATGATGATGGCGTGTGCATTCGGCGGTTACGATCTGATCATGCAGGCATATGCGACTGCGAAGAAGGAGAAGTATAAGTTTTTGACTTATGGAGATGCGATGCTGATCATTTGATCGGTGTTGATCTGCAAGAATATTAAAGGCCCGTTGCGGGCCTTTTTTGTTTGAAGCAAATGAGTACTATAGTCTTCGAAGGTCCTTTAGCGGTTGCTCTACTTTTATTGCTGGCAGACGCAATTGAACCCGATCGAATACGCAATAATCGTTGCTGGTGGTAAGGGAACCCGTATAAAAAGTCCCACTCCCAAACAGTTCCTCGAATTGAATGGGCTACCGATCCTCATTCACACACTGAAGGCTTTCATCAGGTATTCCAGTCAGATCAAGATCATTTTAGTTCTACCGGAAGACGACTTCGCAGTCTGGGAGGCCCTTTCAAAGAAGTACAACTTCACGTATCCCGTCACCCTCCAGGCCGGGGGTGAGACAAGATTTCAGTCGGTAAAACGAGGACTTCAAAAGATCGAAACCGACGGGCTGGTGGCCATACACGATGGGGTGCGTCCTCTCATCAGCGAAGACATCATCGGCGCTTCGTTCCGCCTCGCTGCGGTTCACAAATCGGCGGTCGCCGCAGTCAGGTTGAAAGAATCGATCCGGATGACCGACCAGGATAACACCAAAGCTATGGACCGCTCGCGCTTCCGGCTCATCCAAACACCCCAAACCTTCGACGTTTCCCTGATAAAAAAAGCTTACGAAACTAAGGACGACCCGAGCCTCACCGACGACGCCAGTGTGGCTGAACGCGCCGGTCATGTGATCTCACTTTTCGAGGGGAGTTATGAAAACATTAAGATTACAACGCCCGAGGACCTGGTGGTTGCCGCCGCGCTCCTGCAGGCTCGGAAGGGGTCGTAAGTAAAAAGGCTGAGTAGAAACTCAGCCTTCAGTGTCAATATTCGTCTTCGTTGAAGAAGAAATCTTCCTTCGTTGGATAGTCGGGCCAGATCTCCTCGATACTCTCGTAAGGTTGGCCGTCGTCTTCAAGCTCCTGGAGGTTTTCTACAACTTCCAGGGGGGCTCCGGAACGGATTGAAAAGTCGATCAACTCATCTTTAGTTGCCGGCCAGGGTGCGTCCTCCAGGTAGGAGGCCAGTTCGAGTGTCCAATACATAGTATGCTTATCCTCCCCTTTAATTTTCCGCAAAAATAAAATTTAATTGAATAAATCAAACACCCTGGTGATTTCTCTCTTAGCTGTCTGGCGAAAACGCTAAAGGCGTTCAATTTTGACCTTTATGTTCCCCCGGCGCACTAAGTAACCTCTGCGTTATTTTGCCCATATTGCGCGCATGAGCGACGAAAAAATTATTTTCTCGATGACGGGAGTGAATAAGATCTACCCTCCCAGCAAACAGGTTCTCAAAAACATTTACCTCTCTTTCTTCTACGGTGCCAAGATCGGCGTGCTCGGTCTCAACGGCTCCGGAAAGTCGTCGCTCCTGCGAATCATTGCCGGCATCGATAAAGAATACCAGGGCGAAGTAGTGTCCGACCTCGGTTATACCGTCGGACTTCTCGAACAGGAACCGGAGCTCGATAAGACCAAGACTGTAAAGGAGATCGTAGAGGAAGGTGTTGCCGAAACGGTAGCCCTTCTTAAAGAATTCGAAGCCATTAACGAAAAGTTTGCCGATCCTGCCGTGATGGAAAATCCGGACGCGATGGAAAAACTTATCGAGAAACAGGGAGTCATACAGGAAAAGCTCGACGCCGTTGGCGCATGGGAACTCGACCATAAACTCGAACGCGCGATGGATGCGTTGCGCTGTCCTCCTCCCGACGCAAATGTCGAACACCTTTCGGGTGGCGAGAAGCGCCGCGTTGCCCTGTGTCGTTTGCTCCTCAAGGAACCCGATGTTCTCCTGCTCGACGAACCTACCAATCACCTCGATGCCGAATCGGTGTTGTGGCTCGAAGAACACCTGCGTCAATACAAGGGCACGATCATCGCCGTTACCCACGACCGCTATTTCCTCGACAACGTTGCCGGCTGGATCCTCGAACTCGATCGCGGAGAAGGAATTCCCTGGAAAGGCAACTACTCTTCATGGCTCGACCAGAAGCAGAAGCGACTGATGCAGGAAGAGAAAAGCGAGAGTAAACGTCAGAAAGCTCTCGAACGCGAGCTCGAATGGGTTCGAATGAATCCGAAGGGACGTCACGCGAAAGGTAAAGCGCGTCTCGGCGCTTATGAGAAACTGCTCTCACAGGAGACAAAAGAGAAAGAAGAAAAACTCGAGCTTTTCATACCACCGGGGCCTCGTCTTGGAAACGTGGTGATCGAAGCGCAGGGTGTTGCCAAAGGTTACGGCGACAAGTTGCTGTACGAGAACCTCACGTTCTCACTGCCACCTGCAGGCATCGTAGGTATTATCGGACCAAACGGCGCCGGTAAGACTACACTCTTCAAAATGATCATCGGGAAAGAGAAACCGAATGCCGGAACTTTTAAAGTTGGTGACACCGTCAAGTTCGCTTACGTCGACCAGGAACACGACGACCTGAAACCTGAAGACACCGTGTTCCAGGCGATCACTGGAGGCAACGAGCTGATCGAGATCGGCGGCAAGCAGTTGAATGCGCGTGCCTACGTGAGCAAGTTCAACTTCAGCGGAACGGATCAACAGAAGAAAGTGAAGGAGTTGTCGGGTGGTATGAGAAATCGTGCGCACCTCGCGATAGCACTCAAGCAGGGTGGAAACCTGTTGTTGCTCGATGAACCGACCAACGACCTGGATGTGAATACACTCAGGGCCCTTGAAGAAGCTCTTGAAAACTTTGCAGGCTGTGCGGTTATTATCTCTCACGACCGCTGGTTCCTCGACCGTGTGTGTACCCACATTCTTTCTTTCGAAGGTGATTCACAGGTGTTCTGGTTCGAAGGAACATTCAGTGAATACGAAGAGAATAAGAGAAAGAGATTGGGCGACGATCAACCTCATCGCATCAAGTATAAGAAGCTCGTGAAGTAGTTATAGTTACACTATTTCTTCTCCGGGCCGGGTCTTCCATCTTTCATGCATCCACACCCACTGGGTAGGATACCTGCGTATGGTGTCTTCAATGAATTTTGTATAGGCCTGCGTGTTCCCGACCATGTCCTTTTCCTCGTCGCCGGTATTGATCGTTGGTATCTCTGGAAGGATGTACATGTGTTGTTTCCAATCCGACTCATCGAGGTAAACGTATGTAGGCACTACGGCAGCGCCGGTCTTCATCGCGAGTATGGCAGCCCCGACAGGCGTAGCGGCGGGCGTACCGAAAAATTTCACGAAACGACTTTTCACTTTGGTGTCCTGGTCGATAAGGATGGCAACAGATCCGCCCGACTTCAATGCCTTTAACAACCGGAGAGTTTCTTTTCCGCGCTCGACGGCCACGGCTCCGTATGCATTTCGATAGTTGAAGAGAAGGTCGTTGAGGCGCTCATCTTTCAGCGGCGTACCGATGATATTCGGCTTCAGTCCACGCAGCGACATGTTGGTGATCTGCAGATCGAATGCACCGAGGTGACAGGTAAGAAAGATCACTCCCTTTCCTTTGTCGCGCGCTGCTTCGAAATTCTCGTAGCCGTGTGTCACGAGGATCTTATCGAGATCGTCGAGCGTTTTTACTTTGATGGCGCGAAGGATCTCACCGCCGTTGCGGCCGAGCATTTTGAAGACGTCCTTACTCATCTGTAGAACTTCGTGGGCCGATTTTTGGCCGCTATACGCAAAGCCCAGGTTGACGATCGTCTTTTCGCGTGCGTCGCCAACGATGTTATAGGCGATCTTTCCAAGAAATCCGCAGAACTTCAGCCACCACTTTCGCGGGAAAACGTTGGCGATGAAGATGAGGCTGCGGACAAGCCAGTAGAGGGCACTGTATTTGATTCTCTTACCGAGGGGTTTTTCACTCATCGCGCGCAAAGATAAAGCTTGTAAATTACTGTTGGATCATGAAAACACTGATTGTAATAAGACACGCCAAATCCAGTTGGGACGATCCCGACCTGTCGGACTTCAACAGGCCCTTGAACGAACGAGGTGAGCGGGATGCACCGAGGATGGCGAAGCGGTTGAAAGAGAAAGACCTTACGATAAATACCGTGGTGTCGAGCCCGGCGGTGCGTGCGATCACTACGTGTAAGGTGTTTATGAAAACGTTAAGGTTCCCGGAGGACCAGGTGCAGACGTTCCGCGATTTGTATCATGCGGGTGACGAGATGATACTGAATGTAGTACGGAAACTGAAGGATCACCCTGTTGAGAACGAGGTGGCGTTGCTATTTGGTCATAACCCGGGACTCACCGAGTTTGTGAATAACCTGGTGGACGAGGATATTGATAATGTTCCGACAACGGGAGTGGTTTGTTGCAAGTTGAAGGTGGGGAGTTGGAAGGAAGTGAAGTGGGGCTGTGGGGAGATGGAGTTTTTTGATTTTCCGAAGAAAAAAGAGAAAGGGGGTTAACCCTTTCTCAAAGCCAGCACTTCCAGTATGGAGGAAATTTTATCCTCGAGTCTTTCGAAGCGCGCGTCCATTTTGTCCATGCGTTTCTCGATTCGTTCAAACCCTTCGTTCATTTTTTTGTCGAGGGCTTTCACATCTTTTTCAAGCATGTCGATCCGGACGACTACCGAATTAAACTTGAAGAAATAATACACAAGGGCGGTAAGGACACACGCAAGAGTCATATAGCCTGGTGCCTCAGCCCAAAGTGCTGTAAACAAACCATCTGTCATGCCTGGAAGAGGAATAAACAGGATTGGCAACACAAGAATAAAAAGTACGACTTTCATAACGAGTTGAATTTTAACGCTGGCAATCTACTTTCTTAATACACCCGCTGTCAACTCAATCACTCGTATGTTGTACGGTTAACCTTACAAACCGAAGCAAAAAATATTTTCAATTGAAAAAATTCGCCGATCGGCAGTGAGTCGATCTACATATACCTCCTCCACGTAGCCGGAAAGAACTCCTTCCACGTCTTCTTCAAGAGACCCTTCTCAAGGATCCTGTAACCCACCACCATCCTGAAACTCTGGCTCTGCGTCTGCAACGTAATCTCTTCAAACTTCACCGCTCGCGCCTGGCTCACAAAAGTAATCCCGCCAAACCAGCGATCACTACTATATCCCAGCGCAACCCGTGTATCGACAAAACTATTGATCGAAATATCGTAATGCGGTACACCGTCGCTTCCCACGTAATACACCCAGTGATGCGCCGGCCCCACCGCCAATGAAATATTGAAGAACAATTTCCTCCAGATCACATTATACGAATACCCCGGCGCCACACTAAACGTCGCGTAACGGATCTCCCTGAAATTCGTACTGGTGTTCAACCTCCTTAAATAATTCGACGCAAGTACAACAGAATCGGCCGAAAGGTGTACGTTGTTGATAGTCCACGCCATTAATGCCGACCCCTTACTCATTAACTGTCGCTCCGAAAAATTATACGCCGACCACAACGAGAACTTGTTCTTGTTGAAAACATACATGCCAGTCACCCCAAAATTTGTAAGTGTAATGTCGGGCCGAAGCGGAAATGGTTTGTTGGCAGGAATATTCGGAACAGGATTCGACAGGTAAAAACTTTCATACCGTTGCACAAAAGCATCAACGGCCCAGTATCGGCCCATCAAACTCGTGGAAAGATCGCGCGCTTCGGAAATGCCGAAACGTTCAGTACTCTTTTCATCAAGTGGTATCGAAAGGCTAACCTCGGCGGAAACATCGAACAGGTACGCCCCTACTCCAAAGCTGTAAGAATTGTTTGGAAGAAAACTCAGGTTATCGTCAGGACGCCGGTCGCTCGAAACATCGAACGACATCGAACGGTGTTTGAGCACCGGCCATACAAAAAAATAATCGGGGTAACGCTTTATGTATTTGCCTCGCAGCGTGTCTTGCGCCTGGGCCTCAACCTGGAACGCACCGAGCAACAAAAGTATTACCGCAGCAACCCGTCCTCTCAAAGGATGTATTCGCTGAGGTCCTTGTTCTTGACCAGGTCGTTCAACCTGTCGATCACCATTTTCTTCGTAACAACGATGCTGGCAGGCGCGGAAAGCTTGTCGGGTACGTCGAATAAATATTCGTTTAAAAGCTTACTCATTACCGTGTGAAGCCTGCGAGCGCCGATGTTTTCAATTTCGGAGTTGATATGAAAAGCAGTTTGTGCAATCTCTTCAATAGCATCAGCTTCGAAAGTAATCGTTACACCCTCAGCTTCGAACAATGCATGATATTGTTTCGTCAGGGCGTTCTTTGGCTCGCTTAATATCCGGATGAAATCATCCTTGGTCAGGTTATCCAACTCAACACGAATCGGGAACCTGCCTTGCAGTTCGGGAATAAGATCCGACGGCTTCGCAATGTGGAACGCACCAGCCGCAATGAACAGAACATGATCAGTGTCGATGGCACCATACTTCGTATTCACCGTACTGCCTTCAACGATCGGCAACAAGTCGCGTTGTACACCTTCACGACTCACATCGGGTCCGCCTCCACCCTTCTTTCCACCCGACGCGATCTTGTCGATCTCGTCAATAAAAATTATCCCTGAATCCTCCGCACGACGAAGCGCTTCCTCCTTCACTTCATCCATATCGATCAGCTTCGAGACTTCTTCGTCGAGAAGCAGTCGTCTTGCCTCGGCTACCGTAACTTTTCTTTTCTTCTGCTTCTTGGGCATCATGCCGTTAAGCATCTCCTGCAGGTTCATCATCGACACTTCATCCATCATACCTGCACCAATCATTCCTACGTTCGGGGTGCCCGCGTTCTTGATGTTGATATCAATGCGGCGCTCTTCCATCTCACCGTTGCGTATCTTCTCACGAAAGTGCTGGCGGGTACGCTCGTTCAACTCCTCATCGTTGTTTGGCTGAGTCTGCTGCTGATCGCCACTGCTGCTTACCGCAGGCCGCGGCGTGCTGTTGCGAAGCGGTGGGATAAGGGCATCGAGGATCACCTCTTCAACCGCCTGTGATGCCTTGTCTTTAACTTCTTCACGCTTGCGGGCCTTTACAATATTCACCGATTGTTCTACAAGGTCACGCACCATGCTTTCAACGTCGCGACCCACGTATCCAACTTCAGTGAACTTCGAAGCTTCAACTTTTACGAACGGAGCATCGGCAAGCTTCGCCAACCTGCGGGCAATCTCAGTCTTACCAACACCCGTGGCGCCGATCATTAGAATATTATTAGGAATGATCTCACCGCGAAGGTCTGTCGGTACGTTCATTCTCCGCCAGCGATTCCTCAGAGCTATTGCAACATTTCTTTTCGCCTCGTACTGGCCAACAATATATTTATCAAGCTCGGCAACAATCTGCCTCGGTGTTAACAATTTCGGATCCATCACTTATGATTCGTAGCCGCAGTTTCTAAAACAAATTCCAATGGGTTCTTTACCTTATCTTTCGTCAACGCAACCTTAAGGACCTCATCAACATTATTCACATAATGGAAAACGAGTCCCTTTACATATTGCTTCTCAATTTCGTCAATATCTTTTTTATTTTTTGAGCTCAGCACGATCTCTTTTATTCCCCCGCGCTTAGCCGCCAGTATTTTCTCTTTTATTCCCCCAACTGGTAATACTTTTCCACGCAGGGTGATCTCGCCCGTCATCGCCAGCCTGTTCTTCACTTTACGCTGGGTGAAGATAGACGCAAGTGAGGTCAACATGGTAATCCCTGCCGACGGGCCATCTTTTGGCACCGCACCGGCCGGCACGTGCACGTGCAAGTCGTATTGCTGGAATACACGATGATCGATGCCCAGCGAAGCGGCGTTCGACTTGAGATACGACAATGCGGCAACAGCCGACTCCTTCATCACATCGCCCAGTTGTCCCGACAGCGTGAGGGCACCCTTACCCCTGCTTACGCTCGACTCTACAAAAAGTATGTCACCTCCAACTTGCGTCCAGGCCAGGCCTGTTACCACGCCTGCCTGGGTGTTGTCCTGGTACATTTCGTCGTCGAAAATTTCGACACCGAGTACCTTCACAACATATTCGACACTGATGTTTTTCGGAGCTTCTTCTTCCATGGCTACCGACTTCGCAATGCTTCTCACCACCGATCCGATCCGTCGTTCCAGGTTACGAACACCCGACTCGCGGGTGTAGCCTTCAATGATCTTTAACAAAGCATCTTTCGAGAACTTCACTTGCGAAGCTTTCAGTCCATGCTCCGCCACTTGCTTCGGAACCAGGTGGTGAATTGCGATCTGGAGCTTCTCTTCAACTGTGTAGCCGGTCACTTCAATGATCTCCATGCGGTCGCGAAGGGCCGGATGGATTGTATCGAGTGAGTTTGCTGTTGCTATAAACAACACCTTCGACAGATCGTATTCGATCTCCATGTAGTTATCGCCAAACGTACTGTTCTGCTCGGGGTCCAAAACTTCGAGCAATGCCGAAGAAGGATCGCCACGAAAATCGGAACGAACTTTATCAATCTCGTCGAGGATAAATACAGGATTGGATGACTTCGCCTTTTTTATGTTCTGAAGGATCTTGCCAGGCATCGCACCGATGTATGTCTTGCGGTGTCCACGGATCTCGGCTTCATCATGAACGCCACCCAGCGACATCCGCACGTACTGACGCTTCAATGACTTGGCAATAGATTTACCAAGCGACGTCTTTCCTACACCGGGAGGTCCGTAGAGACAAAGGATCGGGCCCTTCATGTCTCTCTTCAGTTTCAGCACAGCCAGGTATTCGAGTATCCTGTTCTTTACTTTTTCAAGACCAAAGTGATCGCTGTCGAGGATCTTGCGCGCACGCTTCAGGTCGAAATTGTCTTCAGTGTATTCGTCCCATGGTATGTCGAGCATAAACTCGACGTAGTTCATTGCAACAGGAAATTCAGCTGCCTGTGGATTGATGCGTGAAAGTTTGTCGAGCTCCTTGTTGAAATGTTCGAGCGCGTGCTTCGGCCACTTCTTCTCCGAACCTCGCTTGCGAAGCTTTTCCACTTCCTTATCCGGTCCATCGTAGCCGAGCTCGTCTTGCAAAACTTTTATCTGCTGACGCAGGAAGTAGTCGCGTTGCTGCTGATCGATGTCGGTATGTACTTTCTTCTGGATCTCGTTTTTGATCTCCAGCATCTGGATCTCTTTCAGCATGTGCTGGAGAAGAACAGTGCCGCGATCGGAAATATTACTTGTCTCGAGAAGCTTCTGCTTATCGCTTACATCCACGTTCAGGTTCGACGCCAGAAAGTGAATGAGGAACGATGTGCTTGAAATATTATCGAGGGCAACCTGTGCTTCCTGCGGAATGTCGGGGTTGAGCTTAAGGATCTTCGAAGCAGCATCCTTCAACGACTGCACGAGGGCCTCGAGTTCTTTTCCCTGCATGTTGGCCTGAAGATCGGTCTGAAGATCGACGCTTGCCGTGAGGTAAGGTTCTTCCTGGATAAACTGGTTTACTGTGAAACGATTCTTGCCCTGAATGATGATCGTGGTGTTTCCATCTGGAAGCACCAGCATCTTTATGATGCGTGCGATGGTGCCGGAGCGATAAAGATCTTCGGTAACAGGCTCTTCTGTCTGCTTATTTTTCTGTGCGAGCACGCCTATAATGCGGTTGCCCTGGTAAGCTTTCTTGATTAAACGTATGGATTTCTGGCGGGTAACGGTGATTGGTATCACTACACCAGGAAAAAGAACCGTATTCTTTATTGGGAGTATCGAGATCTCCGACGGCAGGTCTTCCGGTTTCAGATCACTTTCCTGTTCAGGATTGATCAGTTGAACCAGCTCTTCCGAGTCTTCTTGCACGTTGGGGCTGATGGGTCTAAACATGTTAATTAATGCCAAATTGACGTAAATTCTAATACCCCGCAACGCATTTGCATGGGAATGGTTATTGGTCAATCACAATGCCAGAAAGAGCCAAACGCCCCACACCCCATTGTCCGCCAGCAGGGCCGACGGAAGTTCTTTGCTTATCATCCAAATTTACGGCAACTTTCCACTTAGGCGAACGACCGCACTATCTGTGAAAATTGGCGCTACCGTAGTTTTTTACGCCTTCTTCGCCCTATTTTTCCTCGAAGGGACAATTATCTACGCTCAAAAAGAGCGGCAGAAATTTAAAAAGGGAGGCGTGATTCAACTTAATGACTCCGTAGCCACCTACGGACAGTCTGGCATATTCGATTTTCCCAATCTGAACAAGATCCCGTTTTATTACGACGCCAATAAGATCAAGGCAATCCAGAAGTCCGACAACGCCGCAGACGACGCAACGACGTACCCCCTGTTGAAAGATTACGTGATACGTTTCGGGATCGAGAACTTTAGCAAAAATGCTCCCATGATATGGAAGCTCGCGAAACTATCAGAGAAACATGGTCCTCCCGGTGAAGCGTTGCTTCTTTACAAGCTCGTTCTCAAACATCATCAACAAGGATTGAACATCAAGGAAGTTTATGCGCGGCATGACTCAGTAGAGAAAGACGCAAAAAAGTATTTCGTTCCTCTTGATTACTACTATGAGTTGGTGAACTACCGGAAAGATATCGACACACTTCGTCCTCCTCACGCGGTGTTGGTGAATATGGGCGACCAGATCAATTCTCTCAAAGAAGACTATGGGCCAACCATTGGTGCCGTGGACAGCATTATGCTTTTTACTTCAAAACGGAACACTCACACCGACGGGCTTCAAAGAGTGTTTGATGAGGATATATTTTTCACAATCAGGACAGATAGCACGTGGGGACCTGCACAACCTTTCAAAGATATCAATACCAGTTTCAATGAAGGTTCCGCGTGCTTCAGCGCCGATGGCAAGACGATGATCTTTTCTCGTTGTTACGCTCCCGATTCGTTTGGTAATTGTGACCTCTATTCCGCGACATTGAAAGAAAGAGTCTGGACCGATATCAAAAATCTCGGTGCGAACGTCAATAGCACCGGTTGGGATTCACATCCATCCCTTTCTCATTCAGGCGACACACTTTTTTTTGCATCTAACAGGCTCGGAGGCTTCGGCCTTACCGATATATACTTTACCGTTAAAGACGCAAAGGGCAATTGGGGCAAAACGCAAAATGCTGGTCCCATAATCAACACCGTCCAGAGTGAGCTAAGTCCTTTCTTCCATCACAAATTCAATGTGCTTTATTTCAGCTCCAATGGAAACCCATTGAACTTTGGTGACTTCGACATCTACAAAGCATACTGGCAGGGTCGCAACTGGGGCGAGCCAAAGAACGTCGGTCCGCTTGTGAATGGCGACGGCAGTGAATATTATTTCACGATCGATTCCCGTTCGGTCGAATTATTCTATGCGCGATCGAATGGCGACGACAAGAAAAACCTGGACCTGTATTCGTTCCCTGTGCCGATGGAAGCACAACCCGAAGCAGTGGTTGCCGTGAAGGGATCTTTGAAAGATAAAACGGGAAAGCCACTGAAGGGCATTGTGTCGATCATCGACCTTGATAATGGTGTTGAAGTGGCACCGAAGTTCTTGCGTGAAGACGGTACGTTTGATTTTAGTCTGATCAATAAGCGAAACTATTTATTGATCATACAGGGTGACGAGTTCTTTCGTATCGAAGAATTGTTCTTCCTCGATGGCCCCATGGAGTTCAACAAGGTTGCAGAGCCGATCGAGAATTCCATTGCGTTTCAGTCATTGGAGTTTGAGAATGGTAAAGCCAACATTCTCGAATCGATGCACGCAGACCTTGACAAGCTTGGTAATTTTATGATCGATCACCCGGAGTTGAAGCTTGAGATCTCGGGGCACACAGATTCGGCAGGCAAGGAAGAGTCTAACCTCAGGCTGTCGCAGGCACGTGCAGATGCCATCAAATCATATCTCGAGTACCAGTTTAAAGTTGACCCGGAGCGGGTAACGGCAATCGGTTATGGAAGCTCGAAACCTATAACACAGGAATTATCCGACGACCACAAGCAGTTGAACCGCCGCGTGGAGTTTCACATTTCCAGGTAAGACCAGTAAGATTTAAAGGATGCTGTCGGCCCGGGCTAATTCCCCGGGGAAATAAGCTTCGCGATATCGTTGTAGAACACGAAAACCATCAGCACCAGCAAGAGGAACATTCCAACCTTAAGAGCTGTTTCGAAAAACTTCTCTGAAGGCTGACGGCCGCTGGCCATTTCGTACAACAGGAACATCACGTAGCCACCATCGAGTGCCGGGATCGGCAGCAGGTTCATGAATGCAAGAACCATCGACAGCAAACCAGTCATTCTCCAGAAACGTTCCCAATCCCACTCGGGGCCAAAAGCGTTTGCCATACCGATAGGACCTGAGAGTGATCTTTTTAGGGAGATCTCGCCTGAGAATATTTTTCCGAAAGCTTTCAATTGAACGAAGATCACATCGAAGGCCCGCTTGGTGCCGGTTGTTACCGATTCACCGAAGTTGTATGTGACTCTTGAAAGGTCTGTTTTTTCGATGCCGAGGTTTACCGCGAAACCGATTTGAGAAGCGGTGTATGGTTCTTTGAAAGACAGAACCTGGCCTGCGCGTTCTACCTTGAATGCAACTGAATCACCTTCTTTCGGCTTGCCATTGGCGTCACGATGCGTTTCAAGTGCAGTGCTGATATCATCATAATAATGAACAGGCTTTCCATCGAATTCCACAAAACGATCACCGGCT
>DASRSO010000200.1:0-4546 GCA_035656375.1 Cyclobacteriaceae bacterium
CCTGCACGCGGCATGGCTGGATCAGGCTTGCACCCATTGTCCAATATTCCCTACTGCTGCCTCCCGTAGGAGTCTGGCCCGTATCTCAGTGCCAGTGTGGGGGATCAACCTCTCAGTTCCCCTATTGATCATCGCCTTGGTAGTCCGTTACACTACCAACTAGCTAATCATCCGCATGCTCATCTGGAACCATCGGAATTTTTATGGCTGTGTGATGCCACACCACCATCTTATGGGGAGTTAATCCGCCTTTCGGCGAGCTATGCCCCGGTTCCAGGCAGATTGCATACGTGTTACGCACCCTTACGACGCTCTCACATTCCATTGCTGAAACGTTTACCGCTCGTCTTGCATGTATTAGGCCTGCCGCTAGCGTTCATCCTGAGCCAGGATCAAACTCTCCATAGTATTAATCTTTATCCTTCCCAACATCACTGCTGGTCCAGACGATTTGCTCTTCACCATCATCTAGTGATCGTCGAAGCGCACAATCTATGCTTTGATCCTCGGTCTCGCTTAATTATCCTTTTAAAGAATTAAACTCATGGTACCCCTCTATCGAAGTACCACGGGTCCGCTATCAGTCATTCATTCAATGAACGTTGTGCCTCCAATGTTTCCAGAAGCACCCGAGATTCTGAATCGTTTCTAAAAACCTTCAAAACCAACCAAATTCCGCTGAATTTGGCCCTTTGTCCTTAAAAGGGAGTGCAAAGATAGAGGGGAAATTGCTTTTCGCAAATCTGGGGGAAAAGAATTTTAAGGTTTTGGAGCCTTAAAAATGGGCACCGTAGAGCACGGCTCCCCATACATAACGCTGGAAGCCAGCATAATTAACCTGGATGTAGCTTCTACGTAAGCCGAAACCGGCACGTGAACATCACTACAACCCTTTACCACAACCTTCACATTTCTGTACTGATCCCAATCTATCAACGCCAACTGCTCATGGAACAACTCCTTCTCCATCTCATCAACAGTTCCGAAAAAAACTCTCTTCGCATACGGCTTCATCGCAACAGCGAGCAGCATGTAGGCCCACGTCGGCACTACCGCATCCGCGGTACAAACAATACTAACAAGCTTGTCCTGAAAACCAGGCCAATTGAATGTCTTTACATGCTCACGAAAATCTTTCTCGCGAAGGATCAAACCCTGGAACAAATGATCTTTGATATCATAAACAACACGCTCCCCCGGAACATGCAACCGCTCCAGGTCGAACGTCACCAAAGAACTATTAGCAACCCTGTTTATAATCTCATCCATCGGCAATCAAAACACTAAACCAATGATTTTGGTTTTTTAGCAATAAAATCCTTCAGGTAAAACGGCTCAAACTCCGCCACATCTTCAAACTTCTTGTCACGAAAACGTGGCCACGCCAATCGCCCCAACCACTCAGCCGAAGGAAATATACCAGGTATAAATTGAGCATGCGGATGATCAATCACACCCCTGCACTTATCTGCACCATTACCAAAAAAGAAAACCTGGCTCCGCTCAAGAACATCTGCGTAAGAAGCAGAATCAATAATGCGCGCCTGGATCGGCTCGATCAGATCCAAAGAAGTGTCAAATAATGCCGTATAAACTTCCATCCGCCGCGCATCGATCATCGGACAAAATAACGGCTTGCCCGAACTACTCTCTCTAACCTGCAACGCCATCAATTCCAAAGAGCTTACCGCAATCAAAGGAACATCCAAACCATAACAAATGCCCTTCGCAGTCGCTACTCCTATCCTTAAACCAGTGTACGAACCCGGACCAGCAGAAACCGCCACGGCATCAATATTCCCCGACCCGAGAATCTTATCAATCATTACAGCCAGCTGACTGGCCGCCGAATTAGGCGTGTGAATTATTTCAGAAGCGATCAGCCTTCCCTCATCATGAAGCGCAGCTGAACAAACCGTTGTTGAAGTCTCTATACTTAAGATCACTGCGGAAGGAGGATCTTCTTATAAACGCTATCGTTGTTCAGCACTTTGATCGCCTCAAGGACTTCGGGATCACGATCCACAGAAGCTTCAGCCTGCCCCGCATCCAACGAATAGTGGAATGCAATCTCAAGCTCTAGCAATGCGCCAATCTCCTTCTTGAAACGTGTGAACTCACCTTCGCGATTGGCCGCGATCCTGTTCTTAAGGTCCGTCAGGCTTGCACTGAGTTCATCATAGTATTTTTCGTTCTTCGCAGCGGCAATAAGATCATCGGCGCGCTTCTCGAGCTGATCGGTGTAGTCAAACTTCTGGGTCTTTACCCATGTCACAAACTTCGTGTACTCAGCATCCGTAAGGCGGAAACCTTTCAGTGAAGTGGGTGCCGCATTTGCAGCACAATAGATAGACGCGTACTCGAACAGTAATCCCGACGACAACAATTCTCCTGCTGCCGAACCATACATCTCGGGAGAAACAGGAACGTCGGGGTCAAGGCCACCACCATCAAATACTTTTCTTCCGTGTATTGTTTTGAACGCAACCTTCATCGAATCAGCCACACGATTCACCGAGCCATCATCCTTGCGATGTGTGTAGTCGAGCGCCTGAATGCACCTGCCACTCGGGATGTAATACTTAGCAGTAGTTACTTTCAGTTGCGCGTTGTAAGCCAGCGGACGTGTTGTCTGTACGAGGCCTTTACCAAACGTCTTCTCGCCAACAAGTATCGCGCGGTCGTAATCCTGTAACGAGCCCGCAACGATCTCCGAAGCCGACGCACTTCCACCACTCGTAAGGATTGCAAGCGGGATCTCGGTGTCGACCGGTTCGTTCAACGTAACATAAGTCTTGTTCCAGTCGGTGGCTTTTCCTTTTGTTGAAACCACTTCCTTGTTCTTCGGTATGAATATGTTCACGATGTTGATGGCTTCATACAACAAGCCACCTGGGTTATCGCGAAGGTCAAGTATAAGTTTTTTTGCGCCTGTAAGTTTCAGCTTGTTCACAGCCTCTTCAACTTCTTTGCTGGCACCGGGTGTAAAGTCATCGAGCTTGATGTAACCGGTTGTTGCATCGAGCATGCCTGAGTAAACAACATTAGATATCTTGATACGCTCACGCTGGATCTTGAACTTAAGATCTTCTCTAACACCGGGACGGTGAAGGACGATCTCAACTTCTGTCTTGGGCTTGCCTTTCAACGCTGCGCTTACCGCACTGCTGGGCTTGCCTTTCATGTTCTTTCCATCAACAGAAATAAACTCGTCGCCAACCTTCACGCCAGCGCGGAACGCCGGGAAGCCATGATAAGGATGGGTAACAACGGTTTTATTATTAACGACACCGATCAGCGCACCAATACCTGCGTACTGGCCTGTTGTCTGAATGCTGAACGTTTCGGATTCGTCTTCCGAAATGTATACTGTGTAAGGGTCGAGCGACTCGAGCATTCCATTGATGCCTTTGTCAACGAGTTTCTTTGGATCTACATCATCAACGTAATAGGCATTGACTTCTTTGAACAACGTTGAGAAAATGTCGAGGCTTTTTGCAATCTCAAAATACTTTTCGGCTGGTTTTGTAAATGCGAACAAGGCTACTGTAGCCAAAAGCACTAATACAACCGATCTTTTCAACACTCTTTTTCTACCCTTCTTCATTGGCTAATGAGGTGATCTTTTGAATTGTACCGAGAACCTTCTGCTGAAACGTCTCTGAGGGGAGTATCGTCTTTGCAGTATAAATATACGCAATGAGCCATTTTCCGGTGTCGCGAAATCCCGACTTATTCAGACGGTAGGCTTCGCGAAGCCTTCTTTTTATGGTGTTGCGATCGACAGCTCTTTTGAACTGCCGTTTTGGGACTGAAAATAGTACCTGGTTCGTGGTGCTCCCGGAGTCAGGATGGGGCAGGTATAGCACCTTGAATGGATGGGAGTAAAAAGAAGAGCCCTTTTCAAAGAGCTCTTTAATCCATATTTCTTTAGAGAGACGCTCGTGCTTACGAAAAGAAAAATCGCCCATAATCGATGCTCACGGGCAATATATTAAGCCGGAGCCTATTTCTTCTTAAATGTCTTCTCGTCAGAAACTGTCAGTTTCTTTCTTCCTTTTCTACGGCGGCTTGCCAGCACCCTACGGCCGTTGGCAGTTGCCATTCTTTCACGAAATCCGTGCTTGTTTTTTCTCTTCCTCCGTGACGGTTGATACGTACGTTTCATGACTTTTTATTTACTTCTTTTCAAAAGGGCTGCAAATATGGTCAGGAAAAAGGGATTAAGCAAGGGGCGCCTGCGGCGAGCTTTGGCCTGCGGCCGGCTCCTCTTGATTCGCGAAGAATCCTGACTGGTCATGCCTGGAATGCAAACTTCGCTGCAGACCTGTTCCGCTTCGCGGAAGTTCGCGAAGCGGAACACTAAAAGCCCGTAAAATTACTGCACTTTAAATATCGCGTCGTCAACCTTGGGATTGATGACCGCCTCAACCAGCTCGAATTTCATGGTCATCGGCCCGTAAGGCAACGTGAACGTACCCGGAAATTTAATTCCACTATAATCTTTATAGTCGAAAAACTTCAACGCCTGCGTCACCTTTCCGTC
>DASRSO010000201.1:0-35646 GCA_035656375.1 Cyclobacteriaceae bacterium
CGGCCTCGACGGAACCGACGAGCAACTGCAAAAACTCTTCTCGTGGCTTAACCTTGTACTCTCAATACCTGTAATTGCATACAGTGCTTCAGATTATTTTATATCTGCCGCCAGAAGCTTTCGTCAAAAACAGATCAATATCGATGTGCCCATCGCATTGGGGCTGCTTGCATTATTTCTTCGAAGCACGTTCGACATAGTTACAGGTTTCGGTCCCGGCTACCTGGACTCGTTCACGGGCCTGGTTTTTTTCCTGCTGATCGGTAGATGGTTCCAGGGCCGGACATACGATGCGCTTTCGTTTGAACGAGACTACAAGTCATACTTTCCACTCGCAGTTCAAAGAAAAGACGGTGATAAATTACTACCAACAGTTATCTATAACCTCAGGAAGGGCGACGAGATAAGGATACGGAACCTCGAGATCGTTCCGGCCGACAGCAAGCTGATCGACAACATTGCATACATAGACTACAGTTTTGTAACCGGTGAATCGAGACCAGTCAAAGCTGCTTCAGGGGACCTGGTATATGCCGGCGGAAGATTGATTGGACAACCAGCGAGGTTCCTCGTCGAGAAAGAAACAACGCAGAGTCACCTTACGAGTCTCTGGAACAAAGAAGCATTTCAGAAAAAGCATGAAAGTCGTTACCGCAAGATCATCGATCGGTCGGCCCGGATATTCACATGGATCGTTATGGGGATTGCACTCATCACCGGGATCTATTGGTATGTGAGTGAACCTTCCCAGACATGGCTGGTCCTTACTTCTGTGCTCATGGTTGCGTGCCCTTGCGCGCTTGCACTTGCGGCGCCGTTCACATACGGGAGCATGTTACGTGCTTTCGGACGAAACAACTTCTACGTGAAGAATTCGGATGTGATCGAAAGGCTGGCTGTAATTGACGCTGTGGTGTTCGATAAGACCGGCACGATAACACACGACAGCGTTCCCGGGATAACATTCAATGGTGATATGACCGACGATGAGTTCGCGGCTGTCGGATTGCTTACCGGCTGTTCAACACACCCGTTGAGCGCGATCCTACATAAAGCAATTCGCCAAAAGACCCGTAATGAGATTCTGAACTTCAACGAATGGCCCTCGAAAGGTATCGCCGGAACCGTGAATGGTGTTCATTATAAAATTGGATCGGCAGTGTTTACAGGGTTTCGGTTACCAGTTCACACAAACAGCGCCCAGGTATTCGTATCGATCAACGACGACGTAAAAGGCTATTTCCTGATCCAGACATCGGTACGGGAAAACATTGGGCCCATGCTCACGCGCCTGGGCAAGCGCTGCCGCGCGATGCTGTCGGGTGACAACGATTCGGATCGGGCAATGATGGAAAAAATATTTCCGAAAAACACAGAGCTACGATTCAACCTGCAGCCACTTGAAAAGATGGAGTTTGTGGCGGCCCTTCAAAATGGAAATCAGAAAGTATTGATGGTTGGCGATGGCTTGAACGACGCCGGGGCACTGAAGCAAGCCGATGTGGGACTTGCGGTGGCTGAAGACGCGGGGCTATTCACACCGGGTTCAGATGGAATTCTGCAAGGCAACCAGGTGCATAACCTGGATAAGTTTTTGTCGCTGGCCCGCTCATCGACACGTATATTGAAGACTGCGTTTGCGATATCATTCATGTACAATGCGATCGCACTGACATTTGCAGTAACGGGCCACCTCACACCGCTTGTGGCAGCCATCCTCATGCCTGTCAGCAGCGTGAGCGTGGTAGGCTTCTCCACGATCGCCGTAAACACGATCACCAAACTCAAACTCAGATCAGAATGATCATCATCGTCTTACTGATATCGATCAGTCTTGTGATCGCATTGCTGTTTCTTGGCCTGTTCCTTTGGAACATGCGCAGCGGGCAATACGACGACACCTATACGCCTTCGGTTCGGATACTTTTCGAAGACCAGAAAAAAGACTGATAAAAATCAGGCTGCCCACCGACGTTCGTCAGGACCGCTCACTGCAGTCACACCTACTTTTATCGCAGCAAAAAATAGCGCATGGAACTACAGAAATTCAGTTACGACAACAAGATTGTTAAAGCATTTATCATCGCGACCGTCCTCTTCGGGCTGGTCGGGATGCTGGTTGGTCTTACCGCGGCGATCCAGTTATTCTATCCAATCTTCAATTTCGATTCGCAATACACGACTTTTGGTCGCATTCGTCCCTTACACACCAATGCGATCATCTTTGCTTTCGTGGGGAATGCAATGTTCGCGGGGGTGTATTATTCAATGCAGCGACTTCTGAAAACACGAATGTTCAGCGATCGGTTGAGCTGGATACATTTTTGGGGTTGGCAACTCATCATCCTGGCGGCTGCGATCACGCTTCCGCTCGGCATGACAACTTCGAAAGAATATGCGGAGCTCGAATGGCCGATCGACGTTGCCATTGCGGTGATCTGGGTTGTGTTTGGATGGAACATGATCGGAACGATCATCAAGAGGCGTGAACGACACATGTATGTCGCCATCTGGTTCTACATCGCCACATTCGTGACCGTTGCTGTTCTTCACATCGTGAATTCATTCGAAATGCCGGTAACGTTATTTAAAAGTTACTCGTGGTATGCCGGCGTACAGGATGCGCTTGTTCAATGGTGGTATGGTCACAATGCGGTAGCATTCTTCCTCACCACGCCTTTCCTCGGATTGATGTACTACTTTTTGCCCAAGGCCGCTAATCGTCCGGTGTACTCGTACCGACTTTCGATCATTCACTTCTGGTCATTGATCTTCATTTATATCTGGGCAGGTCCTCACCACCTGTTATACACGGCGCTGCCCGACTGGGCGCAATCGTTGGGTGTCGTGTTCTCGATCATGCTCATTGCACCTTCGTGGGGAGGCATGTTGAATGGACTTATGACGCTTCGTGGTGCGTGGGACCGGGTTCGCGAAGATGTTGTGTTGAAGTTTATGGTGGTTGCCGTGACTGCATATGGTATGGCGACACTCGAGGGGCCGTTGCTTTCACTAAAGAATGTAAATGCCATCGCTCACTTTACCGACTGGATCGTTGCGCACGTGCACGTAGGTGGCCTGGGCTGGAATGGCTTCCTGATCTTCGGCATACTGTATTGGGTTGTACCAAAGATGTGGGGTACTAAACTGTTCTCAACCCGTCTTGCGAACCTGCACTTCTGGCTTGGCACACTCGGCATAATTTTCTATGCGCTGCCCATGTACGTGTCGGGTGTTGTACAAAGTCTCATGTGGAAGGAATTCAACCCCGAAGGATTCCTTGTATACAAGAATTTTCTCGAGACAACTGTGCAGATCCTTCCATTATACATGCTGAGAGCGATAGGCGGAGCACTATATCTCACAGGTGCAATCATCATGACTTATAATCTTATCAAAACTGCTTACGCCGGAAACTTCATAGCAAACGAAGACGCTGAGGCAGCACCATTGATTAAAGGCTACGTAGAACGTTCGGGTGGATGGCATCATCGTTTGCTTGAACACAAGCCGGTGTTATTTACTGTACTTTCTTTGATCGCCATACTCATCGGCGGCGTACTCGAAATGGTGCCCACATTCCTCATTAAGTCCAACGTTCCGACGATAGCCAGCGTGCAACCGTACACTCCACTCGAGATCCACGGCCGCGACATATACATCAGGGAAGGCTGTTCAAATTGCCACACTCAAATGGTTCGACCTTTCCGTTCGGAAACTGAACGGTACGGTGAGTATTCGAAGGCAGGTGAGTATGTCTACGATCACCCGTTCCTTTGGGGATCGAAAAGAACAGGACCAGATCTTCACCGAACTGCAGGTAAATATTCTAACTCCTGGCACTATAACCACATGCTCGCTCCCGATGCGGTTTCAACCGGCTCGATCATGCCGCCTTACCCGTGGTTGTTCGAACAAACAGTCGATAAGAGTCTGACTGCAGGTAAGATCAACGCGCTTCGAAAGATCGGCGTGCCATATCCCGATGGCTACGAGTCGACAGCTAACGAAGATCTCGACAAGCAAGCCAAAGAGATCACTGAAAATCTAAAGGCCGACGGGGTCGAAACCATGAGTGAGGCTGAGATCGTGGCATTGATCGCTTATCTCCAACGACTTGGCAAGGACATCAAAACATCTAAAAAATAATGTACAAGAATATACTTCAAACCATCGACAACGTGGCTGTGTGGCCAGTGGTGTCGTTCGTGATCTTCTTCACCTTCTTTATCATGTTGGTGTGGTGGGCCCTCGCAGCCGACAAGAAGTTCATCAACAAGATGAAGCAGTTACCATTAGAATAACTTTATGATTACAATCTATTTCATACTCGCCTTCCTCGTCGTCACGATCCTCCTTGTGATCGGTGCGCTGGTCACCGTGGTAAAAGTTTTCTATGTACTAAATCCGTCAAAAACGTCGTGGTGGACACGGATGTGGGATCAGATCAATGCATCCGTTCCTGTAGCGGCTGAGCACGATATCGACACTGGTCACGAATACGATGGTATTCGCGAGCTCGACAATCACCTGCCTCCGTGGTGGAAGGGACTGTTCTACGCAACAATTGTTTGGGGTGTGATCTATCTCATTGTTTATCATGTTACCGATTCCTTGCCGCTTTCAGAAGAAGAATACACAACCGAACTGACACGAGCCGAAGAACAAGCAAGGATTGTACTGGCTTCAAGGCCCGCGGTTGTGATCGACGAAAATACCCTCCAATACACAGCAGAGCCTGACCTGCTCACCAAAGGAAAGGCAGTGTTCGCCTCAAACAACTGCGGGTCGTGTCACCGTAATGATGGCGGAGGAAATTCGATTGGCCCAAATCTGACGGACGAGCACTGGATACATGGTGGTTCGGTGAAAGATGTGTTTAGTACGATCAACAAAGGAGTGGTGGAAAAGGGAATGCCCGCATGGGGAAAAGTGATGAGCCAGGAAGATGTACGCAACGTCGCCTTCTACATCATGAGCCTAAAGGGTAGTAACCCCGCCGACGCCAAGGCTCCGCAGGGTGAATTGTATAAGCCATGAGCACGAGTGCACAGTTCCAGGATTCGATCGCTACGGTCGACGAAAAAGGGAAACGAGTCTGGGTCTATCCTAAAAAACCTTCAGGTTACTATCATCGCCTGCGCATCATAGTAACCATCGCGTTACTCGCATTGCTGTTTGGCGGACCGTTCATTGAGATTGGCGGTCAGCCAATCCTGTTGCTTAACATCTTCGAAAGACGGTTCGTGATATTTGGCCAGGCGTTCTGGCCACAGGATTTTGTGCTTTTAGCGCTTTCGCTGATCACGTTCTTCGTTTTCATTATCCTGTTCACCGTTGTATTCGGGCGCGTGTGGTGTGGTTGGATGTGTCCCCAGACCCTGTTCATGGAGATGGTGTTCCGCAAGATCGAATACTGGATCGAGGGAGATGCAAATGATCAACGCAGGTTGAATGACCGGGATTGGGACCTCGATAAAATCTCCAGGAAAACGTCGAAGCATTTTATCTTTCTGTTGATCTCGATCGTTATCGCCCACACGGCAATGGCTTACATGGTTGGTGTAGACAGGGTGATCGATATCGTAAGGCATTCTCCTGTCGAAAATCTCGCAGGGTTCTCGGGCCTGATCGGTTTCACAATAATATTCTACGCGGTGTTCGCATACTTTCGTGAGCAGGTATGCATTGCCATCTGCCCTTACGGAAGATTGCAGGGAGTGCTTCTTGTGAAAGACTCTATCGTTGTTGCGTACGACTGGCTGAGAGGCGAGCCACGGGGAAAATTGCGTAAGCAATCTCCAATCGAGATAAAGAAAGGCGACTGCATTGATTGCAAGCTTTGTGTGCACGTTTGTCCAACCGGCATCGATATCAGGAATGGCACACAACTCGAGTGTATCAATTGCACTGCATGCATCGATGCGTGCGACGATGTGATGCTGAAGATCGGTAAGCCGAAAGGCCTGATACGTTTCGCATCTTTCAACTCGATCGAAAAAGGGATACGAAAGATCATTACACCACGGGTAATTGGATACTCAATGGTGTTGGTGGCCCTGCTGACTTTCCTAAGTTTCATGATCGCGACCCGGGCAGAAGTAGAAACTACCATGCTTAAAGTGCCGGGCACCCTGTATCAAAAGAAAGACAACGGGGTCATTTCCAATCTTTACAACATCGAATTCATAAACAAGACCTTCTCCGAAAAGACCCTGGCCTTGAAGGTCGAATCACCAGCCGAAGCGAGGATATTCCTTCCCGATCAAAAGGCAATCGTTGTCCCTGGCGAAGGTCTGTTGAAGATCATTTGCTTCCTGGAGATTCCGGCGACCGGGATCAAATCGGCCTCGACGACGATCTACATCGGCGTTTACGAAGGAGACAAAAAGATCGAACGGGTCAAAGTGAAATTTATTGGGCCAATTAATTCAGGTTTATGAACTGGGGAAAATCAATTATCGTCGTCTTCGTTTTGTTTGCTGGTTTTATCGCTACACTTGTCACGGTCTGCGTGCGTCAGGATGTAAGCCTGGTCTCAAAGGAGTACTACAAAGACGAATTGAAGTACGGAGAGCAAATTGAGCGAATTGAAAACGCAGAAGCTCTCCCCACGAAGCCGGGTATTACGATCGCCGGCGGGTTCCTCGTAATCAACTACGATAATTTCCGGGAGATCACTTCGGGTGAATTGAAGCTGTTCCGACCTTCAAACGAAAAATTCGACCGGCAATTCGATCTCTCTGCAACTTCTACTCAATCATTCGATCTTACGGGGTTGCCCGCCGGCATGTACAGGGTCAGGATGAAGTGGGCGATTGAAGGAAAAGAATATTTTATTGATGAAATATTAAACCTGTAATATGTGGCTTGCAGCGATAACGTTGGGTGTTGCAGGAAGTTTTCATTGCCTGGGGATGTGCAGTCCGTTGCTAATGGCCGTCACTTCACAACAAAGTTTTTCCACGAGTCGACTTATCTATAATGCAGGTCGCATTCTGACGTATTGTATCCTTGGGTCGATAGTGGGAATGGTAGGAACCATTGTTGATCTCACTGGCTTTCAAAAATATTTGTCTATCGTTGCGGGCTTGTTGCTGATTATTCTTGGTGCGTTTACTTTAAGATCTGTTCACATCCCTTTCGTAAGCACGTGGATACGTAAACAATTCTCAAAGTTCATCTCGCAAAAAGGCTTCACAACAACATTCACACTTGGGATGCTCAACGGCCTCCTGCCCTGTGGACTCACCTCAATCGCCCTCGTTTATTGCGTTGCACTCGACCCGATAAACGGCTCGTTGTATATGCTGGTCTTCGGACTTTCAACCCTTCCTGTAATGTTGGGCCTCACATCCTTCGTTTCGAAATGGTGGAGTGGAAAGCATATTCCTCGTGTCGCGATGATAATGGTAGGTGTGCTTTTGATCGCAAGGCCTTACATATCGCATACTGAACATGCACGTCCCGAACGGGCACAGGGTGAGGTTCCCATTTGTAAATAAGATCACCTGGCTACGTTCCAACGAACAACCTGCTCGAGCCTTGCAGGCTTCACAATTTTGATCTTGCCGCCGTCTACCTCGATCAATCCTTCGTCTTTAAATTCGGCGAGTACACGTATCACCGATTCCGACGCGGTGCCAACCATCTTCGCAAGATCTTCGCGACTGATGGCAAATGAACCGCTGCCAGGTTTGAGGTCGTTCGTTTTCAACAAGGCCTCTGCAGTTCGCTGACGAACCGAACTGTAGGCGAGGGTTATCAACTGCTTCTCTTTTTCAACCACCTTTTTGCACAGCAAGGAAATAAATCCGGCCGAGACATCGGGCTGGCTGTATAACAACGTGAGAAAGTCCTGCCGTGGTATTACGATCACCTCGCTATCCTGTAAAGCAGTCGCAGTCTCCTGGTAATCGGTGTCCTCCAAAATCGCCTCGAAACCAAAAAAGTCGTTGTCTCTGTAAAGGTTGGTAATCAACTCTTTTCCCTCCGCATGCGCTTTTGTGATCTTAACCTCGCCGCTGCGCAGAAAATAAAGGGCCGTTGGGTTGTCGCCTTCGGAAAAGATCTCCGCTTTTTTCCTGAACGATTTTACCTTCTTGTCTTTACATAGTTCTTTCAGATCCAGGATGCGTCGCACATCGCCGATAAATGTATCAAGGCCTTCGGCAGTAGTATTGTATTCTTTATTCCTGATGTCGCTCTTTTTGAATCGAACTTCGATTGCATTCAAGAGTTCGGTATCGTCGAATGGCTTGGTGAGGTAATCGTCGGCGCCAAGTTCCATGCCCTTACGAATGTCGGATCGCTCGGTCTTCGCGGTCACGAAGATGAAGGGTATCGATGCAGTCTCGGGCTTCTTCGATAATATATGCAACACTCCATAGCCGTCCAGTTCCGGCATCATAATATCGCAGATGATCAGGTCGGGCTGTTCTTTCACAGCGAGGTCAACCCCGCGTTTGCCATTTTCCGCCGTCACCACTTCATAGTTCGCGAGTGCCAGTATCTCGGCGGTATTTTCGCGTATTTCAAGATTGTCTTCAATAACAAGGATCTTCTTCATGACGATTTGGGGATAAACACTGTGAATGTAGTTCCCACGTTGTGCTTCGACACAAAACTTATCTTTCCATTCAACAGATCAACGTATCGTTTTACAATATTGAGTCCAAGCCCGGTGCCCTGCACATTACCCGCATTCGTGGCCCGGAAGAATCGTTCAAACATGTGCTTCTTGTCGCTATCGGGTATACCAATGCCTTCGTCGCGGATAGAGAGCTCGTATCCACCTGCAACCTCGACGGTTGACAGGAAAATCGACTTTCCGCCTTCGGAATACTTACTTGCATTCGACAGCAGGTTGAACAGAATGTTTCTCAAAATACGACTGTCTGTCAGGGTTGCCGTCTTGTTTGTTTTGCAGTCAATTACGATCTCCTGGTTCTCTTTCAACTGCACGTGCATTTCCTCTTTCACTTCTTCTAAAAGTCCGCACAGGTCGACCGACTCCAGCTTCACATCGATCTTTCCCTCTTCCAGTTTTCCAAGTGAAAGGAAATCGTTGAGTATGCCTGTGAGGTGATTCACCGAAGATCTCACACGCTGCGTGTGCTTTTGCACCTTATCATGTTCACCTTTCCGGTTATACTGTTCGATCAGCGATGTCGAGCTGAGGATTGTACTGAGCGGCGTTCTGAATTCGTGACTTGCAATGGACACGAACTTCGATTTGAGCTCGTTCAGTTCTCTTTCTTTCTCGAGCGCTTTTCGTGCATCCTCCTCGGCCCTCTTCCTTTCGGCGATCTCTTTCTCCAGGTGAACAATAGATGTGTTCAGGTCCTCGGTTCTCGCCTTTACTTTTTTCTCAAGCTCGGTGGCGTAAACCATCAATTGTTCTTCGCCCTGTCTCAATGCCTCTTCAACTTTCTTCCGTTGAGTGATATCCGTAATAAATGCGATTGCGATGAAAGTGCCCTGCGCCTGTGAGAAGCTGAGGCTGATCTCCACCGGAAACTCCATACCATTTTTACGGAGAGCCGCAAGGTCGCGCCCGGTTCCCATTTTTCGCGGGGCGGGTTTGTTGTTGAATTGATCGCGGAAGCTGAAATGCTTCTGACGGTATCGCTCAGGGAGAAGTTGTTCGAGCTGCATCCCCGTTAATTCATTATTACCGTAGCCGAACATCTCTTCGGCGATCGGGTTTGCCACCAGGATCTTCCCGGCCTTGTCGACCACGATGATCCCTTCCGTCATGCTCTGAAAGATTTCACGGAAAGCGTCGTTCGACACTACCGAAAGCTCGAAGGGATTGATCATGAGCCCAATTTACACAGGAAAATGCTGACAAAAATCAGTTTCACGACTGATAAACGCTCCCCCGCCTGGCTTCTTCAACTATTAGGTTTGCCTCGGGCAAAGAGACACACCGATGCTAAATGATGATATACTTTGTGTGATAGATTTTTCGGAGACGTCGGCACAGTCGCTGAAATCGGCAGTGTTCATGGCAGAACAACTCGCGGCGCCGGTAACGGTGTTGTACCCATACCGCCTCAACCAAATCGAAAAGATCGAAGACATGTCGCAGACCAAAAAGAACATGGAGCTTGCTGCGGCCGAAGATTTTAAAAAGATCTCAAGTGAATACCTGAAGGACTCGGGAGTTGTATGCAGCTTCAAACCCGAAGTAGGATTCCTTAACGACCGGGTATACGCTTATAGCCGGAGAAACAAGATTGGCCTGGTGGTAATGAGCAAGCAACTGGTCGAAAACAATAAAGACGGCTTCCTTGAGATGGTCGATCAGCTGCCGGCTCCGCTACTTCTTGTATAATCCCAAATGAAATAAACCAACATGAAAAATATCCTGATCCCTGTCGATTTCTCTAATGAGTCAAAAAATGCATTGCAGCTGGGAATTAGTCTCGCGAAACAATTTGACGGCACCCTTCATGTACTGCATGTTGTGGATGGCGTAACGGAAGGATCGTTCAACGTAGAGGGCGAAGCCACGGCCAACTCTTCGTGGGAAGACAGGATCTTTAATATGAAACTTATAGAAATCGCAAAGAAGAATCTCGCAAAGCTGGTCGCCGACCTTTCAGACTCTGGCGTGAAGTTCAAAACTTCGCTTCGGTTTGGCGATGCGTTCCATGGTATAAACGAAATGATCATAAAACAAAAAGCTGATCTCGTTATCATGGGCACCAAAGGAAGCTCAGGGTACAAAGAAGTTTTGGTGGGCTCCAACACCGAAAAGGTTGTACGTCGGTCGGGCAGCCCGGTGATTGCAGTTAACAAAAAGGTCGTAAGCTCGTTCAAGAATATTGTATGGGCCACCTCGTTGCGCGAAGAAGATCTCGTAATGCCCGCTGTTCTCAAAAGTCTTATAGCGAAATACAACCCGCAAATACACCTGGTGCGGGTCAACACCCCCGGCCTGTTCCTGTCCGACGGTGCAGCCAAAGAAAAACTGCAAGAGTTCGCAAGCATAATGAAGCTAAAAAACTGTACGCTGAACGTGTATAGCGACTACACAGAGGAAGAAGGGATCATTCGTTTCGCCGACTCGATTGATGCCGATATGATAGCACTTTCAACGCATGGAAGGACGGGGATCAGTCACCTGTTCAGCGGCAGCATCGCAGAAGATGTAGTAAATCACGCCAAGCGACCGGTGCTCACGTTTAAGACCGGAAAGTAATCATGCCTCTATCGAACTCTCGGAAAGTTTATTCGCTGACCGTCGGTCCATTCGAAGGTGTAGTGAGTAACCTTTCCGCTCTTGTCCCTGGGGAAGAAGACCTTTCCAAAGTATCCATCCCCAATAAAAGTTGAATCATTAAGCGCTTTCATTTCCTCCTTTCCACCACCAGCAACATTAGAATACAATCTTCCATCCAACACTGTTATCGAATCGATCACACCGGGTTCGATCTCGTAAGCGCCTATGTAATCGGTAAGAGCCCTGGGATTAGCCATAGTTGTTTTAAAATACACAATTGGCAGTGGTGCGTAGGTGAAGTAGGCCATCTTCCACTCACTTCCCTCCTTCACAAAAATTTTTGTCGTCCTTGAATTCAATCGCAGCGTATCGCCAGCAAGTATTTTCATTCCCTGGTGCTTCGACGAAACAATCACCATGTTATCATAAAATCTGTAAAAACGATCGTAGGGTCTTGTGATATAACCGTCGGCGAGGTCGTGAACGTATACTTCTTTGGAGGCCACTGGCGGACCGCCGTTGTCGCCACCGATGTAAACCATACTGTCGGAACAAGTGGCAGCAAATTCCTTCAGTTCCTCTGCAACTTTGGTCCCGTAGGTCCTCTCCTGTATTTCCAGGAGCTTTTCGATCTCACGTTTGATCTCATTACGGTTCATTGCCGGTTTGCAACAGCAAAAAATCAACAAAATCAGGGGTATGTATTTCATATATCTTAATGTACAAAAATGTAAATTCAGATATGAAGGTTTTAAGTCTCGTCATTTGCGCTTTGCTTGCATGGGAGCCGGCAAAGCTCGGCATTGGCCTCGTGGCAATTACAAACTGTTACGACGCTACAGCAGTGGTGGCTATCTACAAAGACCAATCGCTTACTACCAGGGCATATGACTTTCACGTTCACAAACCTCTCACCACCGTTCGGCCGGTGAGGTACCAGCCAGACTATGGACTTTGTCATTTTATATGCCTGGAAAAAACAAAGAATTATTATCGGGTCTTAATTAACGATACGGAAGAAGGCTACCTGGAGAACAAGGCCGATAAACATTTCTCCACGTGGGAGGCCACATTTATGCAGAATCCATTTGTGGAGCGAAACGCTAACGATCCTAATCCTGTTCACGAGCAACCCAACAACAACTCTGCGGTGGTCGAATCGTTACCCTCCTCGATCTTCAACGTGCAGCAAATTATAGAAGTCGATGGTGAAGACTGGATCAGCGTCCAGTTCTCAAAATCAGGAGAAACGCGTTGTGGCGAAGGTCCAAAGGGCGACTGCAGGTTCGGTTGGATCAAGTGGAGGAAGAACGATAAGCTTCTCGTTAACTTCCTCCTGGGTTGTTAAATGTTATTCTACTTTCAAACCCTCCACCGCATTATCCATCATCACCTTCCTCACCTGCGTAGCCACCGTTACCACTAATACCAGCAGCAACAATATGATCGCCACTACCGCTCCCGAATATCCCGGAGGTATGTGATACTTATATGCCAAATCGAGTACAAAGTTGCTGAGGAAATAACTGACCGGCGCACCAACCAGCAACGCTATTCCAAACAACCAGATATATTGCTTAGTGATAAGACCAGACATACTTGCCAGTCCTGCGCCCAACACCTTACGAATACTGAATTCGCGAACACGTCCTGCAATATTTAAAGTCATTAGTCCATAGAGACCCAATGTTGCAAGGATGACTGCAACACCTGCCATGAATCTCCAGACTTTTCCGTGAACCTGTAAAAACTCCAGGTAACTACCCCATGCGTCTTCCTGGAATCCACCCGTGAACGGAATGTCGGGATACAAGCCGGCCCATTTGTCTTGCATGTCTTTGTAGGTCTCGATCTCTGCTCCTTCCCGTACTTTCAATGTCAGGTATTTGAAATCCTTCTTGTTGCCGACGCGGAAGATGAGCGGCCGAACCACTTGAGAGAAGTTGTAGTTATGGAAATCTTTCACAACGCCAACGACTTCGTATTGCGTGCTGTCGATATCGAACACCTGCTTCAAAGGTTGCTCCCACTTGAGATTCTTCACAAGTGTTTCATTCACGATAACGGCTTGCCGATCGCTTCCTTCGTGGTCGTTGAACAGCCGGCCTTCTTTCAATTGAATGCCCATCGTTTCGAAGTACCTTGGGTCGACTGACAACTGATCCACTTCCAACTCCCTATCTGGCATATGGATCACGGTGCTAACATGACTCTTTGCGATGTGGTTCACCGACCCGGAGACCGCCACCACGTCGGGATTGCCAGACATTAATACGCTAAATTGCTCGAATGCAAACTCATCCGGGATAACAGCATACATCGCCTCCGCCTGGTCGTATCCCCACGGACGCTTCGCCAGGTAATTACTGTTTTGCGTGAACATAACTCCCATCGAGATAAACACACACGCCAGTGCCAGTTGAAAACCCAGGAATATTTTAGTCATTGGATTTTTCGTTCCAAATTTCATAGACCCTTTAAGGATACCTGCAACCTGGAACTTCGAAATGTAAAAGGCTGGATAAGCGCCCGAAGCAATCCCGGTTACCAAAAGGATCAATGGCAGGAAGATCCATAGATTGGGATCATCGAAGCGAAATCCCATGTCGAAGTCGTTCATACCTTCAAACCACGGAATGACGCCGAAAGCTCCAATGAAGAGACCCACCACCAAAGCAAATGAAGTGATCAGCACATTTTCGGAAAGGAACTGGATCATCACGACCTTACGCGAGGCTCCGATCGATTTCCGAACAGCGATCTCTTTCAAGCGTCGCGTTGCCGATACGATAGCAATGTTGATATAGTTGATGCAGGCCAGTGCCAAAATGAACACGCCGATGATGGCCATGAACACTATAGATTTCAGGTTGTTTTGCGAGCTTCTCGAAATATCTTCTTTAATATTTTCCGAACGTTCATGTAGCGTAGCCAGTGGCTCGAAACCGAACGACGATATCTGCCAGTCTTCGCTCACCGCGAGATTCTGCAACTTCTTGTACTTCTCCATGCCGCTTGCAACAGAAGAAATGTTTTCGGGCTTATCGACCATAATGAGCGTTGCATTTACAAGTGCGCGCCAGTCATGAACGTCGTATGTTGGCTCAGCCACCCTCAGGTTTTCAAAGTTCACAAGGAAACCAAAGGTTATCGTTCGCGACAATGGAAATTTTTCAGCCACCCCGGTAACCTTAAACTCTTTGCCGTGGTCTGTATCGAACTTAACTGTGATCGTCTTGCCTACCGGGTTCGCTTCACCAAAATATTTTTCCGACATCTCTTCACTCAGTATTATACTGTTGATGTCTTTAAGTGACCTGGCTTCACCCCATTTTAAAGGGAACGTAAACATATCGAGGAACTCTGGATCAGTGTAACGAACGCGTTCCATGTAAACATTATCACCGTACTTCACAACCACATGCCTGTCTTCCACGCGACAAACCTTCTTCACGTGAGCAAAGTCCTGTCGCATCAGTTCTCCGAGTGGGCGCGGCGTACGACCATACTGTTGTTCCACACCATCGTGAGTTGTGAAGAATGTAGTTAAGAATACTTCATTCTTGTGCTCGTGAAACTGGTCGGTGCTATACGTCCAGCGTGCGAAACCATAACCCAGCATGCAAACACCAATGGCGAGCGCTAATCCAAAAACGTTGATGAATGAACTGAGAGGATTCTTCAGCAACCCGCGCATCGAAACCTTGAAGTAGTTTTGGAACATACTGAATTGGATTAGTTGATTTATGAATTCAAAATTTCTGACCAGGTTCGGCCGGAGAAGCTTAAGCATTTCAACAGCATACACTCGCCTGGCCTTGCGCAGTGAGAATCGCTCCACGTTGTCGTAGAAGATCTCCTCCATGTCGCCCTCAATCTCTTCCAGGTATTTCTTCTTGACGAAAAATCTCAACAAGCGGAGCGGCCACTGCGGCGGGTGTATGTTTTTCACCTCGTTCATATAGTCTTAAACTGGTGAGCGAACGATGGTATCGAGCTCCAAAGTCCTGCACGGATCTCTTTCATCTCCGCGAGGATCTTATGGGCATAAGGTGTTGCAGTATAGATCCGTTTGCGTTTGCCACCGCGCTTCTGTGTGGCCTCACCGAATTCGGAAGTGAGAAATCCTTTTTCCTCCATACGCTTAAGTGCCGACTGGATGGAACCCACACTCAATCGCTCGTTGAGCCGTTGTTCGAGCTCGCGCTTGATCTCGACACCGTAGGCTTCGTCTTGCAGGGCGGCAACGGTGAGGAGGACCAGCTCCTCGAATTCACCGAGTTTTGTCTTCTTCATTATATAATAGAGAGAATGATATTATTCGTGACTGCAGTTATTATACGGGAATATTTCCGTCGTGATTGCAGTTTTTATAGAAAATTTTCTAAAAAGATCGAATTCAGCTAAAAAAGGCGTTTTTAGGGTCGATTAGCTTAGTTGGGCCCTGCGATGAAACTCTTTCATACAGATCATCCTCCCCAGGTCTTCATCCCAAAGTTTAAGATTCAAGCAACGCGATACCTCCAAAACTCCCAGTGAAGTGTCGCGGGGTTTTTGCAATTCCGGAAACGCCATCATCACTTCGGGAAGGCGGTAGAAAGGGATCCGTGGATTGACGTGGTGGATATGATGAAACCCGATGTTCGCAGTGAACCAGCGCATCACGCGGTTCATCCGGATGTAACTGGATGAGTTCAGCGCCGCGTCGAGGTAGTCCCAATGTTCGTTGTCGCGAAGGAAAACTTTTGGAAAATTATGCTGTGCGTAAAAAATGTATCCGCCGAGAGCATACATGAGAAGCGACGGGATCAGTATTGTGAACAACAACATTTGAAAACCGCCATAGAAGTAAAGTCCGGCGGCGATCAATACGTGCACAACGGCGGCGACACCACAGTCCCAATATTTCCTGGGGCTCTCGAAGAATGGCCACAGGCAAAACGATACGAGAAAGATTGGGACATATGCGAAGACGATCATTAACGGGTGACGGATCACCAGGTATTTGATCCTGCCTGCTTTGCTTAGTCCGACGAATGTTTTGGTACTGACCACCGGAAAGCTGCCGACAACAAATGTTGAAAATTTAGAATTGTTGTGGTGATGATGCTCGTGGCTCTCATCCCAAATGCTGACCGGGGCGAGGGCGATGATGCCGAAGAGGGTCATGAATATTTTCATGATTGTCGATCTTCTGAAAATAGCTTCGTGCTGAAAATCGTGATAGATCACGAACATGCGGGTCATGAGAAGGCCTGCGAGAACAGATGCGATAGCTTTTAAGTAGAGCGGTGTAAAAAGGATCGTACCCCCATATGCTGCAACGACCAGGATCAGCGTCGATAAGAAATAGTACCAGCTCAGTCGCCTGTTCTCTATTGTGAATGGCATGGTGGCCTGGACGAGATTCATCCTTAAAATTTACAACTTTTTACAAAATCTGATCGCGCCGTTTGCTAGCTTGTACTCATATTCCCCGCAAATAGAAAAATATGTTTTCCCGTAACAACCTTGGCGAATTTGAAGAGATCGTAATGCTCACTATCGGCGTTCTCGGCGAAGAAGCCTACGGCCTGGCCATCAAACAAGAGATCGAAACACGCCTCAAACGTCCCGTAAGTATGGGCGCCCTCCACACGGGCCTCTACCGCCTCGAAGAAAAAGGCTACTTGAAATCGAAGCTCGGAAAACCCACGAAAGTCCGTGGCGGGAAGCCCAAACGCTTCTTCATCGTTACATCTGGCGGACAAAAAGCCCTCAAGAAAGCGATGGAAAGCCGTCAGCAACTTTGGAACGACATCCCCGAAGGAGTGTTCAAACTCTTCCCTACCATGAAATGAACGAACCTCCAAAAATATTACTCTGGTTCCTCGACGTCTGCTGTCCCGATTCACGACCGGATCTCAAAGGTGATTTCCTGGAATTGTACGAAGAGCGACAGGCAGAAAAAGGCGGATTGTATTCAAACCGAAAACTATTGCGTGACGCAATAAGCGTCCTTCCGCTCAACTTCATCATCAAAGAAAAGCAACGTAAACCGATCCCTATGTTTAGCACGAATCTTAAAATCGCACGCCGCAATTTGTTAAAGAACAGGTTGAACACGATCATCAACGTGACGGGGCTTTCGGTAAGTCTCACCATCTGCATTTTGATCACGTTGTTTGTGAAAGATGAGCTGAGCTTCGACAAACATTTTGCCGATGGAGACCTGGTCTATCGCGTGGCAGGCAACTATTCGCAAGGCGGACCAAATCGTCTCAATAGCGCCCTGACAACTTACCTGGTCAAGCCAATGATCGAGGGAAATGTGGAAGGCCTCGAAGTTGTGACCCGTGCAGACTTCCAATCGGATGTTGTGATGGTAAACGGCGACAAGCAATACATGGAAGATCACTTGTTGTTTGCAGACTCCACGTTCTTCGATGTCTTCAAAGTACCTTTCCTCAAGGGCGACCCTGCAACGGCGATCGACGATCCGAACAGCGTGGTGATCGACCAACCAACTGCGATCAAATACTTCGGCACCGAAGATGTATTAGGCAAGCTTGTTAATCTCAGGGGAAAAGAGTTCCAGGTAACGGGTGTGTTCAAACCGATACCGCACAATACTCACTTCACATGCAATCTTATTTTTCCAATCTCGGGGGTTAAACAATGGTATGCCGACTGGATACTGACCAACGCGTCGGGAACAAGTTTGTACACTTACATCCGGACCAAACATCATCTCGACCAGGCGACGTTCGGTACAACACTCACGGAACTGATCCGGAAAAACTGGGGCTGGCAGGACGACGGTATCCCTCGGTACTTCCTCCAGCCACTGAGATCAATTCACCTCGAATCGAACTTTCGCGACGAGGCGGGCGTGAATGGAAACATCACAACTGTTTACATTTTCTCGATCACTGCGATTGTCATCTTCGTACTCGCCTGCATCAACTTCATTAATCTTACGGTTGCAGGCTCGTTCCAGCGCGGCAAGGAGGTTGGAATGAAGAAAGTGATGGGATCCTCAACGCGGGCGCAGGTTGGGCAATTTCAGACAGAATCATTTTTGGTTGCAGGGGTCAGCACCATCATCGCGATTATTCTCGTTGTGCTCATCATGCCTCTATTCAATGAGATCAGCGGTAAGGCGCTTCAATTCAATCCAATCGCCGATCCTGTTCTCGGCCTGATGATCACAGGCATTCTTTTGTTCATTGGATTTGCCGCCGGCGCCGCCCCAGCCATTGTGCTGCTAAGAAGCTCAACGATTGGAATGCTTAAAGATACGTTGCAGTTGAAAACGGGGCGATCTTATATCCGCAGTGGCCTTATCGTTTTCCAATTTGCTATTTCGGTTACGCTCATCTCATGCACCCTTATCGTTACCAATCAGATCCGGTTTATTCGAAATACAAATCTTGGCATCGATCCCGAGGCAGTGGTAATGGTACCCTTCCAGACTGAGGAAATTTCGGCTCGCTTTGAGTCGATGAAGACAGAGCTCCTGCAAAATAAAAATGTGATCAGCGTAGCAGCTTCAAGCGGAAAAGTTACCCAGGCAGTCGGTAACTGGCGTCAATACAAAACTGATTCAACCAAAGACCAGGTCAACATTCCGAGTATCGTTGTCAGTCATGATTTCTTCGAAACCATGAAAGCACAGATCATCGATGGCCGGTCGTTCTCCAAAGAATACAGTACCGACCTTCTCCAGGGTTATATTCTAAACGAGTCGGCTGTCGATTTCCTGAACATGAAGGATCCTGTGGGGCAGGATCTGATCGGCACAACCTTCACGGGTTCGAAATGGTTTCTCCGACAAGGTGTCGTTGTGGGTGTAGTCAAAGATTTTCATTTTGCCTCGCTTCATACGAAGGTTGGTCCAACTGTTTTCTGCCTGGGATCAAATCAAACCGAAACCCTCGGCTGGATGGAGGTTCGCATCTCCAGCGAGAACATGCCCGAAACCGTTGAAGCCATCAAGTCAACGTGGGCACGCATTGCTGGCGACCGTGATTTCATTTTCGAGTTTATGGATGAAGCTGTTGCGAAGCATTACCAGGCGGAAGACCGGTTCCTGAAGATCTTCACGACATTCTCTATGTTGTCGATCATGTTGGGTGGGTTGGGGCTCTTCGGGCTCACTGCTTTCATGGCGAAACGAAGAACGAAAGAGATTGGAATTCGTCGCGTGATGGGAGCATCGACGGGTATATTGATCCAGTTGATGTCGAAGGATTTTCTGAAGCTTGTGGCCATTGCGAACCTGATTGGTTGGCCGATAGCGTGGTATTTTATGAATAATTGGTTGAAGAATTTCGCGTATCAGACGTCGATATCGGTATGGGTGTTTGTGGGGACGGGAGTGGCGGTGTTGGCGATCGCATTCGGGTCGATATTGTATCATTCTTTGAAGGTGGCGACGACAAACCCGGTGAGGTCGTTGAGGAGTGAGTAGGATTGGGGGGAAGTGATGTGAGGTTGTGGGAATGCGGGGAATACGGGGAATACGGGAATGCGGGGTGGCGCGGGGTATCGCTAAGGTCGCGCGGAGGTGCGCGGAGGATTTTATGTAAAGCAGGCAAAAGAAAATTTGCGTTGGTCCGCGTACCTCCGAGCTAGCCCGTGGCCCCCGAGCTGGTCCGCGTGAACTTCCAGGCCACTCCGCGTACCTCCGCGCGACCTCCGGGCTACTCCGCGCCACCCCGCATTTTCCATGACCCCGCATTCTCCACGCCCTTTTATTCACCCCGCATTCTCCACGCCCTTTATTCACCGCGCCCTCCCCCTATATTCATGCAACCCTCCCTTGTTGCACAGATAGTCATTCTGACTATTTGATATTCCACTTACTCTTAAGAGATTTACTTACTATGAAAACCCTCACACTAACTACCCTCATTTTCCTCACCTCCGCAGCCCTGTACGCTCAACCCCAACGCACACCCGTTTCGGAGCCCCTCATCACAAACATCTACACCGCCGACCCTTCCGCCCACGTGTTCAACGGAAAGATCTACATCTATCCCTCACACGACATTGAATCAAACACCGCACAAGACGATGAAGGCGGCCACTTCGACATGAAAGACTATCACGTTCTTTCTATGGACGACATCAACGGAAAAGTTACCGACCACGGTGTCGCCCTCGATATCAAAAACGTACCCTGGGCCGGCCGGCAGATGTGGGCACCCGACGCAGCCTTCGCCAACGGAACATACTATTTGTATTTCCCCGTTAAGGATAAACAACAAGATGCATTCCGGATCGGTGTTGCCACCAGCAAGTCACCCACAGGTCCATTCACCGCAGAGAAAAATCCGATCGAAGGAAGTTATAGCATCGACCCGGCTGTATTCACCGACACCGATGGTAAATCGTACATGTACTTCGGTGGCATTTGGGGTGGACAACTCCAACGCTGGGCAACAGGCTCGTTCGACAAGAATGGTTCGAAGACCGACCTTAAACAAGACGACAAACCAGCTATCGCTCCACGCGTCGCGGTAATGTCGAAAGACATGCTTCACTTCGATGGACCAGTAAAAGAGATACAGATCCTCGATCCGAGTGGTAAACCAATACTTGGCAAAGACCATGACCGTCGTTTCTTCGAAGCCGCATGGATGCACAAGTACAACGGGAAGTATTATTTCTCGTACTCAACAGGCGACACGCATTACATTGCTTACGCAACCGGTACAAGTCCCACAGGTCCGTTCACCTATGCAGGCGTTATTCTGAAACCAGTTGTCGGCTGGACAAACCACCATTCAATTGTTGAATACAAAGGGAAGTGGTATCTGTTCTATCACGACAGTGTGTTGTCGGGAGGAAAGACTCACTTACGATCGATTAAGGTAATGGAGTTGAAGTACAATGCCGACGGAAGCATTGTTACTATGGATGCGTATAAATAGTCCTGAACCCGATATTCGAACTTCCTGAATCTATCGACGATCCCTGGCGTGAGCTTGGTCTGTAGTTTGAACAGTAGTTCGAAGCGCACAAGTACGATCCGCCTTTCGTTACTCTTTTCGTAGCATACGGTTCATTCGGATCGAACGAAGATGCAGGGCCACGCGGGTTACTTGTTACTTCTTTTACAGGCAATGTCTGGAAGTAATTGATATCATACAGATCGCTCGTCCACTCCCATACGTTACCGATCATATCGTATAAGCCGTATTCATTGGCGGGAAATGTTTTTACAGGCGACGTGCCGTCGAAGCCGTCTTCTTTCAGGTCATAAATCGGGAAGCTTCCCTGGAAAGTATTTGCCATACTCTTTCCTCCCGGAGAAAACTCGCTGCCCCATCCGTAGCGTTGACTTTCCTTTCCACCACGCGATGCAAACTCCCATTCCGCTTCGGTAGGGAGGCGGGTTCCTTCCCACTTGCAATACGCGAGTGCATCTTCGTAAGCAATATGTGTTACCGGGTGATTGTCTTTTCCATCCAGGTTACTTGATGGTCCGTCGGGATGTTGCCAGTCGGCGCCGTTTACCCACATCCACCATTGTGAATAGTCGTCGGTTAAGATCGGAGGTTTGGGATGATAGAACACGAGTGAACCCGGGATCAAAATGCTATCGGGCGGTTGGGGAGTGCCGGGCGGAAGACCCTTTTTCAATTCCTCCCACGTCGGCTTGCGTTCAGCAATTGTCTTGTAGCCGGTAGCGTTTACAAATTTTCTGAACTCGGCGTTAGTTACTTCAGTTGCTTTCATCCAGAAGCCATCGACGTGAACTTTGTGTGCAGGACGTTCGTGGCTGTAGGCGTCGTCTTCATTGGTACCCATTACAAAATCACCACCTGGTATCCACACCATGCCTTCTACAGGTGGGGTGTCGTTCGTGTTCGATTTAGCAGTACAGCCCGCGAGTACGGCGAGCAGGATTATTGCCCTGCTATAATTATTGAGATGATGCCACCCAGGAAGAGCACGAACATGATCGCGAGCAAGCCAGAAACACCACCTTGAGTATTCTTGAATTCTTTCCATATAAAAACGCCCCATAATGCAGCAACCAATGTTGCTCCCTGTCCCAGTCCGTAAGATACAGCCGCCCCGGCTTTACCCGCAGCAATCAAATTAAAAGAATTTCCGACTCCCCAGATCAATCCCCCCAAAACGCCTACCATGTGTGTCGAGAAGCTGCCGCTGAAGTAGGCGGAATAGCTGGTGGGCTCTCCACTGATGGGTTTCTTGAACAGGATGGTGTTGAAAACAAAGTTGCTTATGAAGATACCCAGCGAGAAGATCACAACAGCCGTGTAAGGTGTCATGAGTCCGGGAGCGGGATCTTTGAAGTTGTCGAGGTCCATTGCCGAAGCGATAAACCTGTAGAAGAACGACATCAGCACGCCGGCGATAATGGAAACCACCAGGCCCTTGGTCGAAACTTTCTGACTTCCTGCCGATGCTTTTTTGTATGCGATTGCGTTGATGATGATGGCTACTGTTATCATCGCAACGCCGACGAACAACAATGTTGGGTCGCCCTTCTGTGAGCCGAAATAATTTATCAGTACACCCAACACCAGTGCGATACCGATACCTACCGGAAACGCAACCGACATACCGGCGATCGCAATTGCGGTCGACAATAAAATATTCGCAGCGTTGAAAACTATCCCGCCAAAGAACGCACTGCCTATGTTACCACTATCTGCCTGTGCCAGGTCTTCGAGGAACGGCCGGCCTGCATCGCCCATGCTTCCAAGCGTGAACGCAAAGATCAACGACAACAACAGGATGCCGATCACGTAGTCCCAGTAGAACAACTCATACCTCCACGTCTTTCCCGCGAGCTTTTGGGTGTTGCCCCACGAGCCCCAGCAAAACATAGTGATGATGCAGAAGATGACTGCAAGAGAATAATCTTCGACGATAAACATTGAAATATAATATTAGTGGTTGCCTTGTCTCGGTCCTACGTTGTACTTCGCGCCCGTCCACGGTTCCATACCTGGCTTGTAGTCTGGGTTAGGTGGCATCATCTGCGCACCTACATCCTTTCTCCATTTGTGCAGCATCTCCGTAAGCTCTTTTACTTTAGCGGGCTCTTTCTTCGAGAGGTCATTCAGCTCGCCGATATCTTTACTGAGATCGAACAACTGAACAGTATTGTTCTCGTAGTACTCCAACAATTTATAATTTTTATATCGCACTCCGCCACCGGGACTTTGCATTCCGTGATTGCTGTAGTGCGGAAAGTGCCAGAATATCGGGTGCTCCTCGACCTTATTTCCTTTCAATACAGCCGCGAAGCTCTTTCCATCCACGTGTTGCTGAGGCATTGCGGGTAAACCAACCATTTCAAGAATAGTAGGATAAAGATCAGGATGCGTGATCGGCATGTCCACCACTGTACCAGGCTTTTTCACTCCAGCCCACTTCACAATGAACGGTATCCTCACACCGCCTTCATACATCCAGCCCTTCGCACCTCGCAGTGGTAAGTTGGCTGTTGAATATTGCTTGTCGAGTGTAGTTGAGTCGAGTTTCTTGTCGGGCCTGCCGAAGTTTGCTCCCGACATTCCACCGTTGTCCGACAGGAAGACAATGATCGTGTTGTCATCGATCTTGAGATCCTTCAGTTTCTTCATCACACGGCCCATGCTTTCATCCATGGTTTCTACCATCGATGCAAACTGTACGTTGTCCTGGTGTTGTTTGATCTTCACAGTTCCACGTGGCAACTGGCTGAACCCTTTGTATGCCGGATCTTTCAACAACGTTTCGCGTTCAGCAATAGTAAGGTCATCATTATCCGGGTTTCCTTCGAGCACAAAGTCAGGTCCTTTTGGCTTCGGCATCGACGCAAGTTTCTTCTTGTATTTCTCCACCAGGTCTGCCCTGCCTTCGATCGGATCGTGTACAGTAAAGTGTGCGAAGTACAGGAAGAATGGCTTGTCTTTGCTACTCTCGATGTAATTCAGTGCATCGTCCGTAAGCTTGTCGGTAAGATATTCTCCCTCCTTGCCATCGTAGTTTGGAAGTTTGAACGGCGCATAATAAGTCAATGGCCAGCCCTTGCTCCATCCTTCGGGGATATGCTTATCGAAACCGTATTTTGTCGGATCGTTAGGAGCTTCGCCAAGGTGCCACTTGCCAACGATAGCTGTGTTGTATCCTTTGTCTTTTAATGCTTTCGCAAGAGTTACCTCAGTATTGGGAAGGTGTTGTGTTACTTCAACATTCTTCAACTTCTGGAACGGGTAGTCGTTCCGTCCAGGCAACCAGTCGGTAAGGTTCATCCGCGCAGGATACTTTCCCGAAAGGATACTCGCCCTCGAAGGAGAGCAGACGTGGCACGCCGCGTAGGCATTGGTAAAACGAACTCCTTCTTTCGCAAGCTTGTCGAGGTTTGGTGTCTCGTAAAAACTACTTCCGTAGCAGGCGATGTCGGTCCAGCCGAGGTCGTCGATAAGAAAAATGATTACGTTGGGAGATTTCTTGTTGTCTTTGGTCTGGCAGTTTACGGTACCCGCCGATATCAACGCTATGAATAACAAAACTATGTTCCTTCTTCTCATACGATTGGCTTGTTTTGGTGAGACTTCCCGTTTGAAGAAACAGCAAATCCCTTCAATAAAAATTTATTTACTTCTGCCTCTGTGGGCAACGATGGCTGTGCTCCCATCCGTGTTACACAGATTGCCGACGCAGCAGTTGCAAACTTCACCGCTTCGATCAGATCAACGCCGCGACTAAGCGCCGCAGCGACAGCCCCGCAAAATGTATCACCGGCACCCGTAGTGTCGACAGCTTCAACTTCGAAAGCTGGAATGTATTTCGTTACCGACGAGTTCTTAACGATACATCCTTTCTTGCCCAGCGTCAGGATTACAGTCTTCGCTCCCATCGAAAGCAATTTGTCGATCACTCCCTCTTCACCGATCGAAGAGATCAACTGGCCTGAAACCCGTTCACCCTCGTTCTCATTCACGACAAGGATCTCGATCAGCTTAAGGAGATCAGCACCTATTTCACGGGCAGGGGCAACGTTCAAAAGGACCGGGACTTTATATTTTGACGCGAGGTTGATCACGTGCGTCACCGTCGCGAATGGTATCTCCATTTGCAACATGATCATTGCAGCCCGCGCAACCTCCTCTTCTATTCGATCGATGTGTCCAGGAAAGATCTCATGATTGGCTCCCGGTGTTACCACGATACAGTTCTCACCTTCGTCATTTACAAGTATCACCGCAGTGCCAGTCGGAGCATGGTCTACCACAAGGGCATTGGAAACATCCAGTCCTTGTTCGTTGAAATAAGACAACGTGTTGCGCCCGTTGGAATCATTGCCGAGGCAAGTGACAAATTTAACGTTGCCACCCAGTCGATGGGCTGCCACTGCCTGGTTTGCACCCTTGCCACCCATGACCTGCATGAAATGCTTGCCACTAATGGTCTCACCTGCTTTTGGAAATCTCTCGACGTTCGTGATGAGATCGGTGTTGGAGCTACCGATTACCAGGATCTTTTTCATCTGTTACTCGATTTTACTTTGGATCCACGTAAGCCTCCAGTTATTCAACTTCGCTCCACCAGCTTCGTAGTATGGAACAAAAATAAGATTCTTCGCATCAGATGCCTTCAGGATATATGCAGGATGTTGTCCGTAAGGATTGGTGGTAGTTGTAAAGATGTCCTCGGGACTGGTGGAAGGCAGTGTCAGGGTCCGCTCGCGATCCTTGTTATCGATCAGGCCGTCGGCTGCAAATACCAACGGCCCTCTCGACAGTGCAAACCAATTAACACTATATATATCCCCACCGCCTTGCGGGATGAGAGCTTCTTCCTTCTGCTGGTGAAGTTTGAGTTCCATCGGGAAATTTATCTCGAGGACATCACTGGCCTTCCATACTTTTTCGATTTTCAAGTAAGGGCCTGAAGACTGAACTGGCTTTCCATTTAAAGAAACAGTAGAGGCCGTCGCCCAGTCAGGAACTCTGATAAAAAGAGGAAATGCTTCCTTTGTTAAAGGAGAAACCGTGATTTGGACCTTTCCATCAAAAGGATACATTGTCTTCTGCGTTACCTTTCCTTTTCCTTTGATAGTCGCCTCGCTATCCGTGATCAAATTGATCGCAACACCATTTTCCTTTTTTGAATACACGAGCGACGTAAGTTCTTCCAGCGCCAACACACCACTCGACGGGCAGCAGTCATTAAAGTGAGCCACATGCCAGCTTCCATTCGTAAAAGAGTGGTAGCTCCAATCGACACCGTTGGTATATCGCGCTCCGAGTAACGCATTGTACGCAGCACGCTCGATCTCCTGTGCATACTTCGCATCGCCAGTCAAATGAAGTAGTTGTTTGTTCAACTGTATCCACGACATCGTGCTGCATGTTTCTACGAAACCATACGGGTTCCAAAAACCCTTTCGGTTAAAGCACTCCAGGTGTTTCCCAACACCACCCCAGGGTCCGCCGGCAATCGTAAGGTGGAAATCGCGAACGTTCGTCCACGCATTCTCGACGGCCTTTAAGTAGTCTGCCTTTCCATTGATCTCATACAGTTTTGCGATAGCCGTAAGGTTCCAAAGAATCTGGTAGGCCTTTCCGTCGCCGATGTTCTCCATGTCCCCGTTGTTCAAACCGACAGCCACGAACTTTACACCGTCGGTCTCCTCACCTTTCTTCACGATCCACTCCGCAAAATCGAGATAACGTTTGTCCTTCGTGGCACGATACAATTCGACAACCGCATCGAGCGCAATAGTTGCCGATATGCCGTAACGGGTTCCATATTTTGTAATGTCGCCCTTTCCTTCTCCGAACGTGTTCATCATCAGCTCACCGATCTTATTCGCGGCCTTCAGATATTTTTCATTCGGGAAATACTTGTTTACCTCGAGCAACCCAAGCGTCATGTACGTAAGGTTCCATGTGTCCCACGAACGACGATGATTTGTCGTGGTGCTGGTGATACGAATGTTGGTGCCATAGTCACCAAGGTATCCGTCGGCAGCCTGTTCACTCACAAGGTAGTCGGCGGTCTTCAGCAGCAACGCTTCCAGTGCTTTGTCTTTGCTCTGCCTTACGGCCGAAGCAGTTGTGTACATCCACTTGCCAGCATGCTCGCCATACCAGTCCATCTTGTCATGATTGTCGCTCACTTCCCTGCTGAACGCACGGATCAGTTTAGCGTCGGCCCATGTTGGCAGCTCGGTGAGGCGGCCCTTACGGGCCGCCGTCATCGCCTCTCCCAGAATTCCATTAACAGTTACATCAGCAGGATCGAGGAATTCTGTTTTTTGCGCATTGATAGCCAGTGGTACAATGAGCAGTAAGAATAAGAGCTTCTTTTGCATTAATCTTTAGCTTTTAACAATTCACTATTAACTCTCCTTACCACTCCGGGTTTTGACCAAGGTTATCGTTCAAATCTCTTTCAACTTGTGGAATTGGCCACAGGTAGTTCTTGTTGCTCCAGTAATTCTGCCAGCCAGTTACCTCCACAGTTTTCAGTGTTCCGCCATCAACGTATGTCATTCCATACACTTTACCTGGCATAACGTTTTCTGCAATTCTCCAGCGACGAATGTCGAAGAAGCGCTGGCCTTCGAATGCAAGTTCGACCACGCGCTCATGACGAACGATTGCTCTTAATTGCTCCTGTGTCTTACCTGTTGTAATCGCAGGCATCAACACATCCGGACGTTGCCTGATCTGGTTGATCGCATCATAGACCGAAGCATCTATCGCATTGAGCTCTATCTTCGCCTCCGCGTAGATCAACAAAACTTCAGCATATCTCATTAAGATCAGGTTGATACCGGTATTTGTCGGGGTCGTGAGATCTTCTGCGTTTACATACTTCTCCAGGTTGAAGCCAGTCGGAGAAACAGTGAACGTCGATCCAACTGCGTCACCGGTGGTGCTGTTCGGGTTCGGGTTGAACACTTTGTTGTTTGGCAGCATGTCGCCCGGCAGGAACACTGAATATCCAAGACGGGGATCGCGGTTCGCATAAGGATTGTTCGGGTTGAATCCGCTTGCCGGATCTGTGATCGCCAACCCGTTCTTCATCTCGTAAGCATCCACCATTTGTTTTGTTGGAACATACAGACTCTTGCTGCTCAGGCTCTGTTGCGCAAGCACACTAAACATATCGTTCGATTGTGTGCTCTTGATATACTGCACGTCGAATATGATCTCCGAATTGTTCTCGGCAGCAGTTGTGAACAATGTCTTATAGGTAGGATATAACTTATAAACATTAAGTCCCATCACCGCCGAAGCGGCATCTACGGCTGCCTGGTACCTGCCCGCATGAAGCATCGCACGCGCCTTCAGTGCCAGTGCAGTTCCTTTGGTCACACGTCCTTTCTCCGTCTGCGTGTTTGGCAACAACGCTGCCGCCTCCTGGAATTCCGTCGAAACGAAATCCCACACCTGCGCAACAGGCGTTCTGGTTATCGCGCGGCTTTCAGCAAGATTGAGATCCGCCGTAAACAACGGAACATCTCCGAACAACATCGCAAGTCGCGAATAGAAGTAGGCACGCAACGTACGCACCTCGCCCTTCAGGCGATTGATCAGCGCGGTGTTGGTCGTCTGTACATTGTCTACATTCAACAAGAACACGTTTGCCGCGCGAACCCCCGAATACAGCGACACATAATCGCTGTAAACACGGCTGTTTAACGCATCAAATTGACCTTGCAGGATAAACGACTCGGGCGATTGTGGAAGGTGGGTGTAGCCGATGTCGGTCATTCCATCCCAGCTCACATAGTGGCTGGCGTTCTCTATCATATGTGTATAGACTGCATTCGCACCAAGCGTTGCGTCCTTTTCTGTTTTCCAGAATATATCGGTAGAGATACGATCGTTCGGAACAGTTTCAAGAAGATCCTGGCAGCTTGCAAGTATCAATCCAACCAGGACTATTGTATATCGTAATGTCTTCATTGTCTTAGAAAGTAACGTTGAGCCCAATTGTGTACATTCTTACCTGCGGATAGTAGTTCTGCCATCCCGATGATGACTCAGGATCGAGATGCCATTCGTTCAGCTTCGAGAAAGTCAAAAGGTTAGTTGCTGAAACATAAATGTTTGCCTGCTGGATGTATGCTTTCTGCAGAAGAGCAGTCGGTATCTGGTACGCCAACTGCACGTTCTTTACGCGCAGGTATGAAGCATCCACCAGCATCCTGTCGGTCGATGCCTGGTTGCGCAAGTCTTGTTTTGTCGGACGAGCGAATCGCGCATCAGGGCGTTCCGGCGTCCAGTAGTTGTCGGTATAAATATCAGGAGTGAATCCTTCGAAGTTACCGGCCTCACCGAGTGCACGTGCAATGCGCATGTTCACACCAGCGGTACCTTGCAACACAACATTCAATGAGAACTGTTTGTAACCTGCGCTTATCGTACCACCGAAAGCATATTTCGGGATAGAGTTGCCGAGGTACGTCATGTCGGTCGGGTCAATTTTCCCGTCGCCGTTCTGGTCAACCATCTTCACATCGCCGGCTTTCGCCGCACGCATGAATGTAGGATCTGCCGCAGCTTCGGCATCCGTTTGATACAGGCCTGCGGTCTTGTAACCCCAGAATGCATTCACTGGATAACCTTCACCGATGATGTAGCGGGGATCGATGTCGTTTCCGTAGATCGTTGCACCTGCACCAGCGAGGTCAACCACCGTGTTCTTGTTAACACTGAAGTTTACGTTTCCATTAAGCGTAAAATCACCGATCCTGTTCTTTGTAGCCACCAAAAACTCGAAACCCTTGTTGTCGATCACACCTGCGTTCTGCGGACCGGGCAACAAGCCATACGCACCCGGCACAGTCAGAGCAAGAAGGATATCCTTCGTTCTCTTGTCATAGTAGTCTACCGTTACAGCAACCCGTCCGTTGAACAATTCAGCATCGATAGCTATGTCGGTCTGCGTTGTTGTTTCCCAGGTGAGGCTTGGATCGGCAAGTGAACGTTGTTCGTAACCTTGAACTACTGCATTGTTGAAGTTGTAACTAACCGGCGACATTGTTGCGTAGAACGCATACAGCGGGATCGCCTGGTAACCTGTGTTACCCCATGATCCGCGGATCTTGAAATCCGAAACCACATCTCTCAGGCCGCTCCAGAAATCCTCTTGAGAAATTCTATAGCCTGCCGAGAACGAAGGGAAGAATGCATACCGATTCGTCTTCGAAAATCTTGATGACCCATCGTACCGACCATTTGCTTCGAAGAGATACTTGTCGCGGAACGAATAGTTCACACGCGCGAAGTATGATCTCAATCCCCAGGTGTAGTCGCCACCGCCGTTGCTCTTGGTTGCATCGTTGGTGCCCTGGCCTAGTGATGTTACATCGTTATTGTAAAATCCCTGGCGGTACGCTGTGATACTTGTATTGAAGTGATAGATCTGCGAATAACCGCCGAGGAACTTGATCTCGTGATCCTCACCAATGTTGAGATTGTAGTTCAACAAATTATTCCATGTTACCTCGCGATCGAGCTGTCTTGTTTCTGTAAGGCTGTTGATCAGGTTTGTCTTCTTAACTACAGTAGAGTCGCGCGTCTCCCAGGTCGTTATGAAATCTTTACCGGTTAGATTAGCCGTGCGAACACCAAGTTGCGACGTGAGCGTAAGACCTTTTACAATCTCCCACTCGCCTTTCAGGCTGCCATAGATATAGTCGTTGATGATGCGATTCGTGCCGCCCTTCTCTGCAAGAAGCAACGGGCTGTTTCCCTGGGTTCCTCCACCATAGTCGCCATTGGGATATTGGGGTACCGCCCATATCGCATTCTGCATGAACAGCCTGAAGATGTTCGTGATATTATCAGGCTCGAGACTGTTCTGATACCTGTAGTTAAGGTCAGCAGAGAACGTAAGGTTCTTTGCTGCTTTGAAGTCTGTATTCAATCGCACATCCGTCAGTTTCGATTCGGTGTTGGCGATGATACCTTGTTGGTTCTGGTTGCGTACACTGAGGCGGGCCTTGAAGTTTTCGCCGCCGCCGCTGATCGCCACCGTGTTGTTTACCTGGGGCGCTGCCTTCAGCATAACGTTATACCAATCGTAAGGCAGTGGATACTTTAACGGATTGCTCTTGCTTCCCGCGGTATAGTCCTGGATCTGTTGTTCGGTGTACTTAGGTGCCGAACCGACATTTTGCAAAGCTGTGTTCTGCAGACGCAGGTAGCTTTCGATGTCCATGGGCTCCGGTTGCGTTAATGATTTCTGAATAGAATAGAAGCCGCTGTAGCTGACAGAAACTTTTCCGGGCTTGCCTCTTTTTGTTGTGATCAGCAGAACACCGTTTGCGGCCCGTGAACCGTAGATGGCAGAAGAGCTCGCATCTTTCAGAACAGTGATCGATTCGATGTCGTGCGGGTTGAGATACTGGTAAGGTTGTTCGACACCATCGACGATCACGAGAGGGCCATTCTCGCCAACCTGTGAAGTTTGTGTTTGATCGAGACCAACGGGAACATACGGGCGGTTAACGCCACGAATGAGGATCTGTGCGTTGGAAGCGCCGGGCTGACCGCCGCGGTCGAGGATGGTAACGCCGGGCATTTTTCCCTGCAGCGATTGCTGAAGGCTACCGACGGGGCGTTGAACGAGCTCGTCGCCTTTGATGTCGATGACCGAGTTGGTCACACTCACTTTCTCCTGTGTGCCGTAGCCTACAACGACAACTTCGTCGAGGGCGGTGGTGCTCACAACGAGGGCGACGTCGATAACGGATTTATCGCCGACGGTGATCTCCTGGGTGTTGTAGCCGATGGAGGTGAAGATGAGTACGGTTTCTGAGCCGGGGACCTGGAGTTTGTACTCACCGTTTACGTCGGTGACGGTACCTGAGGAAGTCCCTTTTATGACGACGTTGACGCCGGGAAGACCTTCGCCGTCGGAGGTGACTTTACCGGAGACGGCGACTTGTTGGGCGAGGGCACTGGTGGCGGCGGTAAGGAGGAATGCCAGCGCGGAGAGTGCCATGCGCGTTTTGTGTAGAATTGATTTCATAACCGGGCCTGGTTTGGTTTTGGCCCGGTCAATATTAGTAAAACGTTATCGTTTTGCACAAACGTTTGTTCAAACGAATGCTGTCAATAGACCAAATTTTTCGTATAACATTAATTATCAATGTATTACAATATAAATATTTACAATATTTTACATGAACAGCAGTCAATTTTTAGAGAATCGTTTGTTCTAACCCTATCAAATCACACCTTGTTTTATTTATATTTGAACAAATGCCTGCCCAAAAAGTTAACATCGTCGACATCGCCAAAGAGGCCGGCGTTTCTATCAGTACAGTGTCGCGTGTTCTCAATGGCAAGGCTGAAGAATTTCGCATCAGCGAAAAATCACAACAGAAGATCCGCGAGACTGCCCGGAAGCTCAACTATGTCCCCAACCAGTTTGCCGCCAACCTTAAATCGGGAAAGAGCAACACCATCGCGCTGCTGATCCCCTCACTCAGCAACCCATTCTTTGCCGACATCGCCAGTGAAATCAATGCAGAAGTCCGTAATCGCGGATACATTACTGTTATCGGCGACAGCGATGAAAGCAACGACATAGAAAACGAAGAGCTCATGCAGATGCAGTCGAGGAATATTGAAGGCCTCGTGATCGCACCTTGTAACCAGAACTGGACAGACCTGAAGAAACTGTACGACCAGGGATTGCCGATCGTTTGTATCGACAGGTATTTTGAGAATCTCGACATCCCGTTTGTGTCGACCGACAACTATGAAGGTGCTGTTATGGCGACGAAGCATTTGCTGGAGAACGGGCACAGGAACATTGCCTGTATTCAGGGAGTGCCGGAGTCGGTGCCGAACAAGTCGAGGATAAGAGGCTACGAGGAGGCGATGCGTGCTGCGGGAATTAAAAATTACAGGATAGTGGGCGATGAGTTCACGGTTCAGAATGGTTACAAAGAGATGAAGCTGTTGCTACAGCAGAAGGAAAGGCCGACGGCTGTGTTTACGCTGAGCAACACCATTGCGATCGGGTGTATGAAGGCGTTGAGGGAAGAGAACTTATCTGTGCCGGAAGATATTTCGCTGATCACGTTCGATGATCATCCATTCCTGGATTACCTGGCGTCGCCGCTTACATGTGTGACACAACCGACGGGGGAGATCTGCAGGATAGCGATCAAGTATTTGTTCTTTATGCTGACGAACAAAGAGATAAAGCAGCGACAGGTGTTGCTGAAGCCGGAGTTGAAGTACAGGAAGTCGGTGAAGAAGATTGGTTAGGCTGCTTCGTTTTTATCTTCGTTGTTATCTTCTTTTTTATCCTCGTTTTTGTTTTCAACGTTTTCCAAAAGTTCCTTTTTGCGCATTAGTTCTTTAAAGAACTCTTCTTTGTTGATATGATGCCGGGGCCTCGAATGTACAATTTCCCACGCTTTGGCGGGATTGGTTCTAAAGAGTTCCAGTATGTCTACATTTTCATTTTCCATGGCGTGTGTATTTATGTTATGAACAGTATCTGCAAAATTCTGCAACAATCGTCTCTACTGGTGGCACAACATGAAAAATAAACCTCGTTGTGACCAATAAGTTCTTTAGAAGCGAACGAATATCCTTCTATAACCTCCTCTAATTCCCTTGTCCCCCTTATTCCAGACCTATGCAGATCCAGGAGACTTAATGATGTATGATCGTACCTGAACGAAATCATACTCAAACATCAATACTTTCATCCTTAAAAAAATGCTCTCACAACCCTTTGCTCGAAAATCATCAGGTTTTCCTGATCGGCTAATACTCGCTAAATTGTCAAGCATGAAACATCTTCCTCTTCTCTTACTTCTTATTTCCGCCATTTCTACTGCTTCCTCTACCTGCTTCAGTCAATCTCTAAAACCCTCTCAATATTCCATCACCCACCACTACACAGGCGTGATCGGCGGCAAGTACAAATTCCTCATGAACCTCTTCTTCGATAAAGAAAAGATCAACGGCGAATACCGCTACTACACCCAAAAATCCTTCCTGCAAGTCGACGGCACTTACGACGCCACCACGAAAAAATTCAACCTCACCGAATCCATATACGACTATAAAAAACAAGCGCGAGAGGTGACCGGCTACTTCGAAGGCATACGCAACGGCAACGCGGTTACCGGGAAATGGTACAATAAAGACCGCAAGAAATCATTCGACTTCGTTCTGTCGACCGACGAAAAACCCCTGCAGTTCAAAACCATCAGCGACAACGCAACAGTCGCCGACGAACACAAGGTTATCAATAAAATCGTAGTGGCATTCCCCAACAAAACGCAGACAATTGAAGGCTTCGAGTCGGACGTGTTTGCCGACCTCGGCGAGGCAATAAGTCTCGAGGACATAAACTTCGATGGTTACCTGGATCTTATGGTTATTGAATTCACCGGCGCCAGGAACACACCGTATTTGTATTGGACATACGATCCCAAAAAGATCGAGTTCATAAAACACGAAGAGCTTACTGCGAGCAACCCGGTGATCGACGTACAGAAACAACGGGTGGTGTCAGATTGGGTTGATGGCGCAGCCACTTACGGGCATAGCGAGTTTGTATACCAGGACGGGAAGTACTACCTGGCCGAAGAGTCGGAGACGGACCTGTCGACGGATAAGACGGTGACTAAGAAGTTTAAGGTGGTGAATGGAGAATCGGTGGAGGTGAAGCCGTAGACTATAAAAATTCCACCGGCCTCTTGCCATAACGTTCCAAAAACTGTTTGGAGAAATACGCACTGTTGTCGAAGCCAACGCTCGCCGCCAGGGCCGCCACCTTCGAAACTTCCTTCTGAACAAGCATCCGGTAAGCAATACGAAGCCTGATCTCCTTCACCAGTTGTGCCGGCGACATACCCGTAGATGCACCGCACTTTCTGTACAACTGACGTTCGCTCATCGCCATGTGGTCGGCCACATCTCCCATACTGAGCGCCGAATCCGAAAGCCTGCTTTCGACGTACGCCTGTACAGATCTCACGAAAGTGTCGTCTTCTTTAGCAACAGGCAGTTCCTCGTCTTTATCGACTGGTTTCTCTTTCCACTGGTTCCGGATCTGTTGATTCATCAAAAGGTTATGGATACGCGATTTGAGCTCGCGTGCATTGAATGGCTTTATGATATAGTCGTCGACGCCAAGACTCAATCCGCTCAATCGATCCTCTTCCGAAGCCCTGGCGGTTAGCATGATCACGGGAATGGCCTTCAGGTTATCGTCGTTCTTAAGATGCGACAGGAACTCGTAGCCATTCATCTCCGGCATCATAACGTCGGATACGATCAGGTCTGGCTTCTTCGACCTGGCAAGAGTGAGTCCTTCCTGCCCGTTCCCTGCTTCGAAAAGAATCACATCGTTGCCGAGGATCTCCTTCACGTAGTAACGCATCTCTTCGTTGTCTTCCGCGATCAAAACTG
>DASRSO010000202.1:0-2024 GCA_035656375.1 Cyclobacteriaceae bacterium
GGCATTGTCGTTGATAAAAAAATGATGCCTTAGACCAATCGATACTTCAACTGACTCGTAATTGAAATCGATCTCCGGAGCATAGAACGACTGGTATGCCGGCTCGGCGACTACACCCCAATGCCGGTCGTTCATTGGGAGAATAAATTCAATTTCACCGCCGATCCGCAAGTTGCGTTTACTTGTTTCGGGGCTGTTGGAAATTGTGAGGTGGGCAAAGTCGATGCCGGGTGTAATGCGAATATCGATGTCGTCATTCCATGCCTGGCTGTAACATGTTAATGATAAAATACAAAGTAAAAGTGTAATCGATAACCTCACAACTCTCTCAGTTCATTCTCCAGATTTCTTCGTGCGGGTGCTTCGAATTTGTCGCGGAAGAAATCTGTTTTAAAGATAACGGGCATTTCAAGAAAGTGTTTGAGTACTTTCTTGCGGCCGGGATTGTAGAGAATGTCGGGATAAATACTGTATTCTTTGCGAACCTGTTGAGAATATTTTTTATACAATTCCCCGGTCGTTCCGAGAATTGAAAGATCGGCGTCGGTGAAGAGGTTTACGTCGTTATTTGTATCGGGTACGTGGGTTTTTGTTGCGAGGATGAGGTTGTCGACGAGATCAATCTTTTCGGGAGGAACATTCAGTGCCTTGAGGTTCTTTCTCGATTCAACGGCGCTCTTTTCCTCGTTGTCTTTCGACGTGACACTATAAACGAAGTCATGATAGACCAACGCGAACACGATACAGTCCCAATGTCCGATCAATGCCCTGCAGCTTTCGAGTTGCCCCAGCATATTCGTCAGGTGATCAAGATTATGATAGTGGCGCGATCGTTCCGAGTAATGTTTATAAATATCGGTCCACAGGTTATCGCCCAGGTCATGATCGTGGGTAAACTGAAGGCATTCCCGGATAAAAGTATCCCGTAAATTCATCGGATCTTAAACCCCAGGATCAGCACCGTCCTGTCTACTTTGTAGCGATAGATGTTATCGACAGTATATCTCCATTCGGGGCTGTACCGGGCTTCGAGTGAAAACCTTCCTACAGCAACCCCGGCGCCTCCGGCTGCATCGATCATTCCTTTAGTTATCTCGTATGGCCCGTGTTTAAAGGAAAGGAAAAAGCTCGTTCCCACCATTGCGTTCGCGAAGATGTAGTTTTTGTCGGAGAGCATGTACCGATACCGAACTCCAAGGGGAACTGTCACTTGTTTGTATTCTATTGTCTCGGTCCCTCCCTTGAGCTTGCCGGAATAGTATGAAAAATGTGGTTCCAGGATTATGGCAAACTTCCCGTTCAAAAACGGAAGAACAGATTGGAAATCGACCCCAACTCTGAAATTGGTATTTGAGCTGAATTCATATACTCGCCGACTGCCCGACCTTTCCACTTCATTCGCCACGAAGTCGACACCCGGAGTGATCCGAAGACTAAAGCCTTCCCGTTTGCGATCTTCTTTTTCGGGTGGCGCGTCACCTGAACAGATGTTGAAACTCCTGAAATATTTCGTCAGTGCCTTCTCCTCGTAGGGCACGCTTTGAGGATTAGCCGGCGCCTTATCACCACATTTAACGCCTGAGTTCAACTGACTCAAGTACATCCTGTTCGCCAACACCTGGTTGGGATCGCCCGGGTTCAGATAGTTCCTGAATACGAGTTGTTCAATTGGACTACCGCTGACACTGAAGAAGAAGAGGTTGAGCTGCGGTAGATGATAATGATAGAGCTTCGCGGTGCCGTCAACCAACGTTTTCAGCAACAGATCTCCGGTTGCCCATTCGGGATTGCTTGTAACTCCAAGCCGTTTTATGTCCTGGTTCGACTGGTCGTACTGGACCTTTGCCCAGAAATATTTTGTGCCGTCAACAGTAAACTCAGTTAGCTGGTCTGTATCTATTTTTTGCACGTTCCCGGTCTGGGTGAGGCGATAGCTTATAGACTTCGGGCTGTTGTACCAGTCTTCATCATTGATGAAGCATTCGGTTTTGTTGCCCTGTTTATCGACAAAGTGTCCTTCTTTA
>DASRSO010000203.1:0-21401 GCA_035656375.1 Cyclobacteriaceae bacterium
CATCCTTAAGGTTGTCGTTGTTGAAGTCGGCAATGGAAATTGCAGGCTGCAGGTCACCAACTGTCTGCGTGTATACCGGTTCAGAGAAACTAAAATTGGGTTGACCATACATCACGCCAATTCCTTTCGAAGACGGAGCCACGATATCATTAAACTGGTCGTCGTTGATATCGACAACCTCACCGCTATTGGGGAAAAGAGCAAGAATGATCGTCTCATCCAGGACGAAGACGCCGGAGTTCGACCGCGTGTAGATATTGATCTCCTGCTGACGAAGCTCGACCAGTTCCCGGATATTGTCGTCGTTGGTGTCGGCGAAAATTATTCCGGTGCTGGCATTACCCTTGGTTTGAGTCGGGCCGTAGCTCATGAAACCGCCAGGCGTGTTATTAAAAATAAGTACCGACGGAGAATTAAAGCTGGAGGCTGCGAGGTCCTGTCGGCCATCGTTGTCGTAGTCGGCCTGGGCAAATAAATATGGCTGCTGTCCGGCTGCCAGGGTTTGTGATGCCGGGAAAGTTGCATCGCCTGCATTCTTATAGATGTCGATCCTTCCACTGCTGTTCGTAAAAAATGAAACGGCAACATCGACAAAATCATCGCCGTCAAAATCAGCGACCTCGAAATCAAACGGAGTGTCGCTTAGAATTTTTTCCGACGCTGTGTAACCGGTTTCACTTTTAAGAAAGATCTTCAGCGTAGTATTATTCAGGCCGACGAAGTCCAGCCGATCATCATTGTTAAGATCGACGTGGCGGAAACTGCGAAGACTGGTGGTGCCTGTTACGGTCTCGGCAGTGAAGGTACCTGAGCCATTGCCGAGGTATGAAATCAGATCTGCATTTGTGAATGACATTAAAAGATCCAGGTGTTCGTCATCATTAAACTTTACAACCTGGATGGATTCAGCCAATCCTGGCGCTGTTGCGATAGTTTTTTGGGTAAATGATGCACCGTTGGATGTAAACAGTAAAACTTTGGTATCGTTGGTCATCGTCTCAATCGCAATGATGTCGTCATAGCCGTCGGCATTGAAGTCACCAACTTTCATCGCTTTAAGAGTAGCGACATCGTCTACGGGAATAACGGATTTAGTGAAGTCACCATCACCGTTTTTGTACCACACATACAAGTCAAGATCGGGGTGGGGAGTCCAGTATGCGAGGTCGATTTGTGAATCGTAGCCAAAGTTACCCGACACTAAAAGCGTACCCTGCCTCGGGGTCTTGATGTAGATTGGATCTGTGAAACTGGATTGCGGGAAAGCAATCGACGGAATCAGAACGACACTGACTAAGGCCGCCAAACGGAGTAAAAAACGGTGCATAGTGTTTTCTTCTACGAAAACAAAACTACCGCTTTTTCTTTCTCACGTTGATATGTTCAGGTGAAGGATGTTTTTTGGTGTCGGATCCCGTTTTAACGCCTTTCTTTTTCGCGTTGTAGGATTTGTCTTCGGCTTTTTTTCCTGACTCCTGCATCCATCCCCACACGAAGTTCACCCCGAAACGAAGATTGAACACCTGTGTGGAATTGAGGAACTCGTTGACGTTCTTATTTGCAGCGAGTGATATCGGGAGGCGCAAAAGATTGTCACCAACAACGTAAATCTGTATGGGCGCGAGATTCAAAGAAAGGCCGGCACCAAGATTATTGAACGAACGATTCGAGATGCTATAGCTGACAGATGTGCTCAGGAAACGTCCGAAGTGTTTGTTGGCTGCGAGGGTCATGCCGCTTGAGAAACGACCCGCGAAGCTCTCGGCAAAAAACACTGTACCTACATTGAAATTCTTAAGGACTTCGTACTGCGCACTTGCAAACATTTTTGTAGGCAGCATGGTGCTGTATGCTTTGCCGGCATCTTCCCTGGGCTTGAAATTCTCGCCGATAGAATCGCTAAGTGCCTCGAAATAACCTTCGTCGCCATCGAGAAACCGGTTGATATCGACACCACTGAACGTATAGTTTGCAGTTGCTTTATCGAGAGTATACTGGTATGTATTGGCTTTCCATTTTATCGCACCAATGTCGACCAGGCTGGCAGCAAGGGTAAGCTTGTCGAACAAGGTATAAGTTGCGCCAAGATCGAACGCGACTCCGTTATTTGAAGAGAAGTTCGACAGCTTGAAGTCGTCTTCAGTTTGTAATCCGGATGTCTTCACGGCCAGGTCGGCTGCGAAAGTGGTATTGTAATTTTCGGCAACTGCAATCGACAGGTCCGATGAGCCTGTGGTGGCATTCCAGAAACCACGAACCAGTTTTACCCTGGCTCCAAACGAAAGTTCGTCGGTTGGAGAAACAGCAAGGCCGATCGAGTTTTCCCAGTACACCATCATTTCGCCACCGGGAGAAACGTGGGCGGTCTTCCCAACATACTCCATGTTTCCTCGCAGCAACGCCACGGCATCTTTGGGGATCATGCCACGGTTATAATTTTTCACAGTGCTGTTGATGGAAAGGTATGCTTTCGGAGTGATGCGCAATCCAAACCTGAACAGGTCGACTTGAGCTGTTCCCGTTATGTAAGTCTTTGCGGGCAACGCTCCAATAAGGCGATCGAGTGTCGCGATGCGCTTACCATTTTCCCTGCGTGTGGCGTCGTTGTAAGTAAACCCGTTGTTGTAATACGAAACACCGACCATCGATCCGGGAAGGCCAAGTGCAAATTTGTAACGGGGAAAGAATGCGGGGTTATTGCTAACGTATTGCGGCAGGCTGTTCATGAAATATTGCGTGCCTTCAACCTGTGCGAATGCGGTGCTACATCCAGCGACGAAGAGGATCGTTAAAATTGCTCTTACTCTCATTCGATGTTCAGTTTGAGATTTGCAACAATACCAGCTTCGATCGAAAGGAAGTAATCGGCCAGGAACTTTACGTCTGTCGCCGACCCTGCAGCATTTCGTGAGGTCTGCAGTGCGGCTGCAATTATTATGTGCTTTGCTTTAAATATGTTGTCGAGATTTTCTTTGTCGAGATCGATCGACCCGTTGAACGTGCCGGCCGACTGCATCTCGCCATCCGAGTCGACCGTGCTGCCCTGTATGACGTGCGTCTGTTCAGCATTCAGTAGTGTTCCGATAGGTTGAAAGTTTTGGTCGGTGAGAATGAATTGCAGATTTCCGTCGAGGGGAAATTGGTTTATCAACTTCAGTTTGAGCGAAGCAGAGGTGATCTCGGATGTTTCTGTGTTGTCGAAATTAAGGTCCAGGGTATCTTTCAGCACCACGCCGGTAGCGCTTCCCCACAAAGGAACTTCAACGTTAAGCTTTAACTTCAGCCGGCTCGAATCGAGCACAAAGTTATTCCCGGACGTCAGCCCTTTGTTGATGCGGGCGTCTGCCTGGTAGTAAATTTCGGTGGGAGCATAGTCGATAAGCTGCTTCACATTCACCACACTGATCGTTGTCTCTTTCACCTTTCCGAGTTCGGTGGGATACGCGAGTCCAACGGGGTTCGCGGGGTTCACGACAACCAGGATGGGGTCGGCACCGGGCTTGCGCGCTTCCAGTTTAACGAAGTTTGCATCCACGGGAAGTCCGTTGCCATTGAAAACGGTAATGCTGACTTTCGGCTGCGCGAGTGATATGGCAGCGTCTTTGAAAATATCTCCGTCGAACGCTCCAAGGTCGAGTGTCTGCGCGTCGAGCGATGTTGTTTGATCGCCAAGAAATCCTTTGATGTAGTTGAATTTCAAACCGCCGAAGTTGAACGCCACATTTACGGAGGTCGCAGGAGCAATAACTGTATTCGAGTTAGTCTTTTTGAAGATGAGCACGAGCTTCAGGTCGAACTTGTTGTCGGTAAGTGAAAGCCTGTACTCACTCAGGTCGATGGTGCCATTGCCGCGGATCGTAGCGGCGAGTGACTTGCCCGTAGTCCTGTTCTTGAAGGCGGGAATTGAAACGGCCACTTCGTAATCCAGTCGCGACGACGAAGGGGTAAGAGTAGTTGTATAGGTGATGCCCCCTGCGTTCAGGTCGACCTCGGACAGTTTTTCGGGGCTCATACCAAAGTCGACCACCGAATTGATGCTGTCGCTGCGGATATCCTTGCTGTGCGCAGGCACTGTGATACCGGGCATAACGAAACTCCGGTTAATATTCAGGTTTGGAATGCTAAAAAGGTCACGTATGCCTTGCGAGGAGAACTGGTCTTCGTAGTAGATGTATAGGAGGCCGTCGTCGTAAGTCCTAAAATGAGTGGAATCTTTGTCGCGGAGCAGGTCGGCAATGGTCAGTTCGCCATGCACGAGGGGTAGCGCGAGCGTGGGATTCAGTGAAATGCCGTCAAGTTCATAGTCGGATTGGTCAATACAGGAGATGCAAAGGAGTGTAAATCCCGTAAGACAGGAGTAAAGCCAGGACCTCATAGTTCTTTAAATGCGGGGCGTGCGAACTTTGTAACCGTGAAGGTAATTAGAAAATACGTGCGGCGGAACTGGAAGAGATCATCAGGTTGCGATGCGTAGACACGGTTAATGTCCCCATGGTCGGTGTGGTACAACTTATCTGCAGAGTATCCGCACGTTGCGCCTGGCACCCGTGATGCGACTGACAGCTATAGCGCCCCGTTCTTTATCTCCTCGACCACATTCGGATCGAGCAACGTCGTCGTATCCCCAAGGTTAGTTGTGTCTCCCTCCGCGACCTTGCGAAGTATGCGTCGCATAATTTTCCCTGATCGCGTCTTCGGCAGGCCGCTTACAAACTGGATCTTATCGGGTTTTGCAATTGGTCCAATGATCTTCGACACGGTATCGCGGATCTCATTGCGAAGTTTGTCGGCGTCGGCTGGCTTCTTATAACAGATCACGAAAGCATACACGCCCTGTCCTTTGATGTCATGCGGAAAACCGACAACTGCGGTCTCGATCACATTTTCATGTTCATCGATCGCACTTTCGATCTCTGCAGTACCGAGGTTATGACCTGAAACAATGATGATGTCGTCCACACGACCGGTGATCCGGTAGTAACCATCTTCATCGCGTTTGCATCCGTCGCCAGTGAAATATTTTCCGGGGAAGGTCGAGAAATAAGTATCGCGAAAGCGCTTGTGGTCTCCGTATATCGTGCGTGCTATCGAAGGCCACGGGAATTTCATCGCGAGTCGTCCTTCGATACCATTGCCGGTAAGTTCCTTTCCGTGTTCATCCATCACCGCGGGCTGAACACCGGGCATCGGCAACGTTGCAAACGCAGGCTTAAGGTTAGTCACGTTTGCTATCGGTGTGATCATGAAACCACCCGTTTCGGTCTGCCACCATGTATCGATCACGGGACAATTTCCTTTCCCGATATTTTTATGATACCAGTTCCACGCTTCCTCGTTGATCGGCTCGCCCACAGATCCAAGTATCTTCAATGAAGAAAGATCATGACGCTCAACGAATGTGAGCGGAGCTTGCATCAAAGAACGAATGGCAGTAGGTGCTGTGTAGAAAATATTAACCTTATGTCGTTCGATAGCCTGCCAGAAACGACCCCAGTCAGGCCACGAAGGAATGCCTTCGAACATCAATGTGGTTGCACCGGCAGATAAAGGTCCATATAATATATATGAGTGACCGGTGATCCAGCCCACATCGGCAGTACACCAATACACCTGACCGTCCTGGTATTGAAATGCTGTTCTGAAAGTATAATTAACATGCACCATGTAACCTCCGCAGGTGTGGACCATTCCTTTCGGTTTGCCTGTAGAGCCCGAAGTGTAAAGGATGAATAGCATGTCTTCAGCATCCATCTCTTCGGCGGGGCAAGTGTCGGCTGCTTTCGAAACTTCTTCACTCCACCACAGGTCGCGGCCGGGCTTCATGGTGACGGTACTGTTGGTATGTTTAACGACGATTGTCTTTTCGACAGTTGGGCATTTCGCCAGCGCTTCGTCCACAATTTGTTTCAATTGAATGGTCTTGTCACCGCGGAAGGCGCCGTCGGCAGTAAGAACAAGGCGACAGCCGGAGTCGTTGATGCGATCGACGAGCGATCCTGAAGAGAATCCTGCAAAGACTACAGAGTGAACTGCCCCGATCCTTGCGCAAGCAAGAATAGCATACGCAGCTTCGGGTATCATAGGGAGGTAAATACACACGCGGTCGCCTTTCTTTATGCCTTGCGACTTAAGTACGTTGGCTACGCGACATACATTATTATAAAGCTGCTGATACGTGATGTGAGTGGCTTTGCCATCGGGACTGTTCGGTTCCCAGATGATGGCGGTCTGATTGGCACGTTTGGCAAGATGACGGTCGAGACAGTTTTCGGTGATATTAAGTTTGCCTCCGATAAACCATTTGACTTCGGGTTTATTGAAATCCCATTCGAGGATCTTGTCCCATTTTTTTCTCCACTGAAAGTCGTCGGCTACGCTGGCCCAAAATGCTTCGGGATTGGCAACGCTTTCTTTGTAAACATCCTGGTAGTCGGAGATGGATTTGATGGGTTTGGGCATGAGGGAAGAATTAAGACAGAAATATAAAGTAATTTCAATCGAAGAAATAGAGTGTTAAGAAAGTCCCTTCAAGTCCTTTTCTATGTCGTCGCCCTGGAACTCACGTTAGGTGGCGGTGGTCGCCTTACCGCGATCGGGCCAATCTCTTTACGAATGGTACTGTTTGCCGCGGCGATTATAGCCACTGCGATCCACCTGTTTAAATTCAAAGCACAACTGCCGGCATTTTTGGCAAGCCTCCTATGGATTTACACCGGCATGATGGTGCTTGGTATATCGATTGGTTTGATCAACAACGCGCCGATTTCATACTTGTGGGAAGACGTAAAGCCGCTTCTATATTTTTTTTTGCTCCCATTTATATATTTTTCTGTTTCGGATAGTAACGCTCTCTCCACAATTTTCAAATGCGGTGCTGTAGCGATGGCCGCCGCGTTCGTCTTCATTTTGACATTGATCCATACTGGCATCATTCCCTTCCTTTCTTTTTATCATACAGTGCTGGACACAGGTGAGTTCTTCTTTCGGGGAGAGATCACATTTTTTTATAAAGGATTTCTTTACATGTGCATTGGCCTGATCTTTCTTTTAGAAAACAACGGAAAAAAATGGCAGATCATCCTCGTGTTGCTTGCAATCATACTGACCGTCACAAGGGGATTTTGGATGGCGTTGTTAATCTCATACGGAAGTTATTACATCATTTTTTCTAACAAGAAGGTACGTGGCGCGGTATTGATTGTAGCTGCGGTTCTTCTTCTGCTGTATAGCCAGGACCTGATTGGTAAGGTGAGTAAGTCGCTTGATCGCGCTCCAGAACCGAAACCATATCTCTTAGGCGATCGTACCCATTCCGACAACGACCGTGTACGAACGGTAAAAGAAGTAATTGAAGCCGCCGATGCAACTTCCGCCTTTATCGGTCACGGATTTGGTATCGGTGTCCCCATTCGCCCTGTTCACATGGAGATCTCTTACCTCGAGATATTTCACAAACAAGGATTCATCGGCCTCATCGTTTGGTTCTTGATCTTCATAAACGGATATAGAAAATTTGTAGACGTTAAAAACAATACCCTGGCAGTTCCATTCTTCATTTCATCCGCGTTTGTTTTCATCCAGTCTCTGTCAAACCAGTTTATCAACAATCCAATCGGGCTTTTCATGATAATGATGGCTCTAACGGTCTTTGAAAAAAAAATACCCCGTAACGACGACGCAATATTTAGTTCACAACACCTGTAAAATAATGTGTGACAAGCCCATTACATCTAATAGATGTTGTAACTTGTACTTTAGCTACAGCGCAATTGCCTTATGGTATCTGTCTGCATGGCTGTTAAAAACGGAGCGGCTTACGTCGAAGAACAGGTCGGCTCCATCTTGTGCCAGCTAAGCACAAAAGACGAACTCATCGTTTCCGACGACCACTCCACAGACTCCACTCTGGATATCGTTAACAACTTTCAGGATTCCCGGATAAAAGTTTTCTCGTCCCCTCGCCACGGACTGGTCCATAACTTCGAGCACGCCCTATCCCGTAGTGCGGGGGATTTCATTTTTCTTGCAGACCAGGACGACGTGTGGCACCCCGAAAAGCTTGACACAATGATGCCCTACCTCGCAAACTACGATCTCGTGGTGTGCGATTGCCGGCTCGTAAGCCCCAAACTCGATGTGCTCAACGACTCTTTTTTTGAGCTTAACCGGTCGGGAAAAGGCTTTGTCAGAAACCTTATCAGCAACTCGTACATGGGGTGCTGCATGGGCTTCCACCGAAGAATTTTGCAACGGGCACTACCGTTTCCAGGCAACAGCGTGATCCATGATTTCTGGATCGGTATGATCGCCGAAACACATTACTCATCTTTGTTCCTAAAGAAACCGTTGGTGAACCATCGTCTGCATGCATCCAATGCGTCGACAGCAGGCCGCAGAAGCAGGACGTCGCCAATCAATCGAATGACGCAACGATACCAGTTGGTGCGAAATCTGATCAGCAGAAGTTTATGAGCAAGCGACTTAGTGCATCGATCGTGGTTTATAAAAGCAATCCCAGGTTGTTACGGGACGCTATCGAAAGTTTCCTGGCAGCAGCACCCGGGTCGGATCTTTACATTATCGACAACTCCCCGACCAACGAAGCAAAAGCGCACTGTGACTATCCAGGCACTCTGTATTTCTTCAATGGATTCAATATGGGATTCGGTGCGGCACATAATCTTGCGTTGAAGAAAGCGCTCGAGTCGCAGTCGGAGTATCACCTTGTTCTCAACCCGGATATTTATTTCGGCCCCGAAGCTGTTCAGCAGCTTACTGATTTCATGGATACAAACAAGGATGTTGGACTTGTGATGCCGAAGATCCTGTATCCCGACGGTCGTCTTCAATACTTATGCCGGTTGTTGCCGTCGCCGACAATGTTGTTGATGCGCCGGTTCCTGCATCCCTTCAAAAAAGTGAGCAGCAAGATCAACCATCAATACGAAATGCACTTCAGTGGTTACGACCAGGTGATGGATGTGCCTTTCCTTTCGGGTTGTTTTATGTTCCTACGCGTGGATTCTCTGCGGTCGACCGGGCTATTCGATGAAAGTATTTTTCTTTATACAGAAGATATCGATCTTTCAAGGCGATTGCATCGACAGTATCGCACGGTGTTCTTCCCTGGAGCAACAGTGTATCATCATCACGTCAGGGAATCGTACAGGAACCTGAGAGTGTTTGTGCATCATACGAGAAGCGCCATCACCTACTTCAACAAGTGGGGATGGTTTACAGATAGCGAACGGGAACGAATAAACCGGAAGATCATTCTAAAGCTTGCCAGGGGCAGCCAGTGAACAATTTCATTTCAAAAGGACGATTAATCACACTCGGATTGGCGGTGATCTTTATGCCATTCAGTGTAAAGCTTTGTCATTGGAGTTTACTGTTGTTTATGATCACCTGCCTATTGGAAGGAAATTTTGCAGAGAAGGGAAAGTTGTTTGTTCAAAATCCACTGGCGTGGATCCTTCCAGCCTTCTTTCTGTTGCATCTGACTGGAGTTCTTTATTCCGGAAATACTTCCAATGCGTGGGCCAATATTGATAAGAAGATTGCATTTCTTATCGCTCCATTAATTATCGTTACGGCCAACCCCTTCACTAAAAAAGAACTGCAGCAACTCGCATGGATCTTTGTGGCAACCTGTTTCGCGGGCACTATTATCTGTTACGCAAATGCAATAAGCACTTCAGGCGGACAGGCGCTTTGGAACTTCGGTCCGCAACAACCCTACATGGAGCTTCATCCTGGTGCGTCGCCGTTGTGGACGTACTTCTCATACATGGGGCTGGCTTCGGGGATCGGAATTCATCCGACTTACTTTGCGCTTTACCTGTATGTGTGTATCCTCATCGTAATGCGACTGAACAATCGCATGACCCTGCCATTGATCGCCTACTTTTTGATATTCATTGTGCTCCTGAGCTCAAGGATCGTCGTGCTTGTTTCAATTTTCACCCTGATCATCGCGTTAGCGAATAAGAAAAGCTGGATGATCGGCGTTGGTGCGCTCACGCTGATTGCTGTTATACTTTTTATAAACCCTGTAGCCAGGTACCGGAACACACAGGAGTACCGGGAACAGAACTTTAACTGGCCGCCGGCAGCATTTTCCGACAACCCGATCAGCATCCGGACATCGCTGTGGTGGCTGAGCCTGAATGCCGTTCGCGAAGTAAATCCTTTAATTGGATCAGGGACGGGGGATGTTAACGATACGATGGTCGCGTTGGCGGATAAATACGATGTTCACAACGTTCTTAACACTTCCGATCCGCACAATCAGTATCTTCATACTTTCATTGCGCTAGGGGCGTTGGGGTTGGCGATGCTCCTGGCGGTGTTCATGGTTCCTTTGCGATTGCTATTCAGGCAGAGGGAATTCCTCGCCTGCATGGGATTGATCTCTTTTATGTGCGTTTGTATGACCGAGTCGGCGCTTGAACTTCAAAAGGGAATAATTCTTTTTACACTGTTTGTTTCATTAACAGGGAATGTGGCAAGGGAGTGGCGGTTTTCAACCCAGGGATTGAAGTATGCGTGAAGAGTTTCACAACGACATTTCGAAGGCAGTTGTTAAAGCCCTTTTGTACTCGGATATCTTTCACTATCCGCTTACTACAGAAGAGATATTTGAACGTCTTGACGTTCCCTGTTCCGATATATCCGCGGTAACGAACGAGCTTAATCATTTAGTCGAAGCACGCCTTGTTTTCCGTTTCGACAACTTCTACTCGTTGCGGGATGATGTTGCCCTGGCAATGCGCCGCTCGGCTGGAAATAAGATGGCGAAAGATATCATGCCGCGTGCAATCCGGAGATCGCGACTGATCTATAGCTTCCCGTTTGTAAGGGCGGTGATGATCTCTGGGTCGCTTTCGAAAAACTTTCTCGACAAGAACGGCGACATCGATTTCTTTATCGTGACGGCCCCTGGCAAAGTATGGCTTACGCGAGGCCTGCTGGCGTTGTTTCAACGGATCTTCCTTTTCAATTCGCACAAATATTTTTGTGTGAACTATTACATCGATCACGATCATCTTACTCTCGATGAGAAAAATATCTTCACGGCCACAGAGCTTATCACGTTAAAGCCCATTTGTGGTGACGAGCACTATCAAAACCTTGTAAGATCAAACACCTGGATTGCTGACTTCTATCCGCAGTTCGTGCCAACGAAAGCAGAAGCGGTAGATTCTTTACCCTGGCTTCCGAAAAAATTCGCAGAGAGACTTTTGTCGCCGTTCGCGCCACGTCTCGATGCGCTCGTGATGCGAAAGCTTACGCAACGTGCTTACCGGCTTCATGGCCACAAGCTCGAACGCGACGACTTCGATATCGCGTTCAAGGCAGCTCCTCACGTTTCAAAAAATCATCTCAGCAACTACCAGAAGAAGATCACCGACAAGTTCAACCAGCGCGTGCGCTCATTCTTCAGCGAAATGGTTCCGTCATGAGCAAGTTGTTGTTTTCGCATTCATATTTCTACCGCTTCGATCCAAAGCAGTGGAAAGCTCAGCAGCCGTATCCGCCGCTGGCCACCATCCAGGCTGCTGCATATATGCGCGAAGCAGGCCACCATGTGTCGCTTTTCGACACGAATCTCAGGGAACACGCAAGCGAAGTAATCGATGAGTTGAAGAAGCAACAGCCTCATTACTTCGTCATCTACGACGACGGGTTCAACTATCTCACTAAAATGTGCCTGACCAATATGAGGGCGGCGGCTTGTGAGATGGCGAAAGAAGCCCGGCGCCTGGGATGCAAAGTGATTATGAACAGCTCCGACGCCAGCGACAGGTATGAACACTATTTGAACAACGGTGTTGATTTCGTTGTAAGAGGCGAAGGTGAAGAGACCTTAAAAATTTTAGTGGATGTTCTCAACACAGGCGGCGACGTCGATAAAGTTGAAGGAATTGCGTATAAAAAGAACGATGAGATCATAACTACCCAACCGCGTGCGGTATTAAAACACCTGGATTCTCTCCCAATACCTGCCTGGGATTTAGTTGACATTGTCAACTATCGTAAAATATGGCTGGAGAAGCACGGCTACTTCTCGCTGAACATTGCTACTACACGGGGTTGCCCGTTTAAGTGCAACTGGTGTGCAAAGCCGATTTATGGCAATCGATATAATTCGCGTTCGCCGGAGCATGTCGTAAGCGAGATCGAATTTCTGATAAAGACCTATGCACCAGATCACTTCTGGGTTTGTGACGACATATTCGCATTAAAGCCGGGATGGATACAATCATTTCGCGACCTGGTGAGGTCCAAAAAATTATCGTTTCGATACAAGATCCAGTCACGTGTAGATCTGTTGCTGCAAGAAGACACCATCGATGCCCTTGCAGAGTCCGGGGCACAGACGGTGTGGGTCGGAGCCGAATCGGGCTCGCAGAAGATACTCGACGCGATGGACAAGGGTACTACAATCGCGCAGATCGAAGAGGCAACAACACTATTGCGTAAGAAGAAAATACGTACCGGGTTCTTCCTGCAGTTCGGGTACCCGGGGGAAACCCGCGAAGATATCGACAAGACCATTGCAATGGTGCTCAAACTGATGCCCGATGAGATTGGCATCTCAGTGTCGTACCCGTTGCCCGGCACGAAGTTCTATGAAAAAGTAAAAGATCAGTTAACGGTCAAGCAGAACTGGTCCGATTCCGACGACCTGTCGATGATGTACCACGGCACGTATCCTCCCGAATATTATAAGATCCTTCACCGGTATGTTCACAACCGGTATGGAATTGTAAGGGGACTGAAGAGCTCGTCGTTGCGACATAAGGCTGCGCTGGCGTTGCATGTGCCCATGGCGATGATGCGTGGCTATCGAATGAAAAACATTTATCGCTCTCATGCACGATAACGGCCCTGTTAACCGTGCGTTTAGCGCGCAGGCTCCTCACTACGACAGCGACGACAAAGCAAACCTGGTGATCAGGGATCTTCGAAAGCAGGTTTACTCGCATGTGGCATTGTATATGAAACCACAATGCAATATCCTCGAATTGAATGCCGGTACTGGCATAGATGCTTCGTATTTTGTTTCGCAAGGGCATTCAGTTTTGGCAACAGATTTGTCGGATGGGATGGTAAATGAGTTGCATAAGAAAGAGTCGGGCAAACTTCGGGTGAGGCAACTTTCGTTTAATGATCTGAGTCAAATTGAAGAGAGGTTTGATTACGTGTTTTCGAACTTCGGGGGGTTGAATTGTGAGAATGATCTAAAAAAAATAACTAAGCACCTGCCTAACGTTCTTAGCGATGGCGGATATGTTACATGGGTAATCATGCCGCCGGTATGCATTTGGGAACTGCTTTCGATTTTAAAAGGAAACAAGAATGCCCTCAGGAGGCTGAACAAAGAAGGTGTGATGGCCCATATCGACGGCGAATATTTTCGGACCTGGTACCATTCCTTAAGTTCCATAAAAGCCGCGTTTGGCGACAGGTTCGAGTTAATAAGAAATGAAGGCCTTGCCGCGATATCACCTCCCCCTCACCGTCGCGATTTTCCGCGAAAGCATCCGGGCTTCTACAGTTTCTTAAGACGCGCGGATGAATTTCTCAAGGGCACATTCCCATTCGACCGCTGCGCCGATCACATCGTTGTTACTTTTCGAATGCGATGAATTTCTTCGAAAGAGATCCACATTTTGAAAAAGTGAATGGCGTCTATTGCCAGAAGAACTTCAGTAAAAAAGAATTCGAAAAAGCTTACGTAGACATCCGCACGAAAGAAGGACGAATGTATGATGATGAAACGGTGAAGAAACTTCCTTTTGTGCCGGGTTCAAAAGAATGGGGTATTCGTGCAAATTCCGCGAAGAAACTTATCAAACAACTTCGAAAAGAAAACTGCAGGTCGCTAATAGAAATAGGATGCGGCAACGGATGGCTGTCGAACTATATTCAAAAGGAACTTAATATCGACGTATGTGGAATTGACATTGAGCGCAAGGAATTGGAACAGGCCGCAAGAATCAACATTAGAGCTGCGTTCGCTTACGCCGATATTTTTTCAATGGAGAACCTGGAGGCAGATGTTGTGCTACTTGCCTCGTGCATCCAGTATTTTGAAAACGTTAATAAGTTGTTGGAGAAGCTGAAACGGATAGGCACAATTCACATTATCGATAGCCCTTTTTATAAGCAAGGGGAAGCCGCGGCTGCGCGCCAGCGCTCACTAAGCTACTTTGAATCGAAAAACGCTTACGCAATGAAAAATTTCTACTTCCATCACGAGATCAATGCGTTAGATCAATTCAATCCGGTCTTCCTCCATCGTCCCAACAGGTTCTTAAAAATTGGTTCTCCTTTTCCGTGGATCAGGATCGATAAATAGTCATCAACCTCTCTGCGGTCCACAAGATGTCGTGATGTGTTGTCCACTGGTGTGCGCGCATACGTAGCTCGTTCATTCTTTCGGGATCACCAAGCAGCTTAATCGTTTCTTCTGCAAGAGTCGCGTAGTCGCGAACGTCGACTGCCACACAACAATCCGGGAGGTCGTGCATTAATCCAACACGCGTACCACAAACCGGCAGCCCGCAACTCATTGCTTCGGTAACAACCTCACATTGTCCTTCAGAAAGAGATGTATGCAACAACACATCGGCCCCGTGATAGATCGCAGGAAGATGTTCGTATGGAATGGGATCGAGAATTTTAACGGACTTTTGAAGTCCAGATCGAGCAATGAGATCTGTCACCTTCTGGTGATCGACCCCCGTGCCGAGCATGATCAGTTCGGAAGGGATCCTGTTGTTAATGATCTCAAACGCCCGGAGTAATGTCTCCTGGTCTTTCACCGGGTGAAAATTTGCCACATGAATGAACCTGACGACAGCGCCGATCGCTTTGGGGTGATAATCAAACATATCACGGTCTACGCCCCACGGGATAACTTCCATTGGCCTGTTGAAACCGACAGCTTTCAAATTATTAACCAGGTACCGTGTAAGTGCGTTGATGTGTGTCGCGTTTCGCAACGTAAGCAGTGTAAGCCATCGCAACAAAGGGCGATGAAGCCTGCCGTAATTTATCTCCGGGAGCCCAACGCCATCGCCACCTAAAACGCTTACAACACTTTTTACGCCGAACAGCTTTCCAACTATCACAGCCAGCAGCCCCGTGGGAATCGCCCAAAAACCGTGTACAGCAACGAAGTTCTTTTTCTTGTGATGTTTGTTGAAAACGAAAGGAAATGTTAATCGTCGGGCTTCAACAAGTTCAAAACCTTCGGCCTTGTAGTTCTCGTTAACCTTGTAAAGTTGAAATACCGTGAGATCGAATTGGGCGCTCATGATCTTCACAAGTCCATTGAGTACTGGCACGCCAATGTTGTTTTTACCAGTGCCGATTCCACCAGGGATTACAATTGCCACTGCAGGTCGTTTCATATTTTATGGATCACCTCCATGATCTTTCGTGCATTGGCTTCGAAAGACAGTTCCGCCTGGAAAAACTCCAGGGCTTTTCGCGACTCACGTTTTCGATCGAGGTAATAAGACTTTTCAAGAGCATCGTCCAGCGTTTCCTCATCGTTGGGTGAAAACATTGTGCCAAGTCGACCGGAGTTGGTCATCGTAAAGAACGATGGAATGTTGCTGACAACAGGAATGCAACCACACGAGAGTGCTTCGCAGACGGCAATGCCACTGCCTTCGTAGAAAGAGCTCGAGATAATGTAGTCGGCTTTATTAAACCAATTCTCCATTTGTGAATGCTCAACCTTCCCTATCAGTTGGACGGCCGTAGTTCCGGCAACGATCTCCTTTAATTCTTTTTCCAGTTCGTTACTTGGATAGATCATATAAAGAACAGCATCGGCATGTTCATTTGCGAAGCGCACAAATGCACGTGCAACGCGCAACGGATTCTTATTATGATTGAGATCACCTACCCACAGGTAAGTGGACCCATGTTTTTTATTCGTTGCGCGAAAATGCGACGATGCACCGATGACAGGGTACACTTTATCGAACGGCGCCCAATAGGCTGCTTGTTCGTGCGATGCAAAAAGATACGCTCCAATATACCAGTCGGCCCAACGCGACAGGTACTTACGAATATCCTTGAATGGCCGCTCGGCATGGTGTTGACAAATTATCTTCAGCGAAGAGCCCATGATATTTCGGAGCATGATGATCTGCATCGGGAAGATCAGTCCGTGCACTATCACCACGTCGGGTTTTAATTTCCTGATGAACCTGTTGAAGGCGAGGGGAAAATACAACTGCCGTTGCTTGAACGCCGGGAAGAGGTACGTTACTCCGTTTCGCGTTATTTCACCTTTATACCCGATGTTGTAGATAACCGTTTGCTTTGCATACCGGGCAAGCGCTTCGGGTACTCCATTTATGAACTTCACTCGCTGCAGCCACTCGTCGGGATCGGTATACGCGGGCCTGGGCACCGTGTAACTCAGGTGAACTATGTGCAACTGCTTTTTGGTGTCACTCATTTTGTAACTTGTTCTAAAATAATGAATCTAAGTCGTTGAGTAACTTTGGTCGCATGAAGAAAGTGCTGTTGTTTAATCCTCGTGCCGGAGACAATGTGCGGATAATTCCGAATGCGATCCTCGCGATCGCCGCTTCGATCGAAGGATTGACAGACTACGTTATTGTCGACGGCAATCGGGAGAAAGATCCACTCACGAAAATCCTTACCTATCTCTCAACGGGCTCCTTCGGTTTCTTCGCATCAACGGTCATGCCAGGCCCACAGCTCCGACAAGCCATTCCGTTTACCAAACAGGTCAAGCAACAATTTCCCGACATCAAAGTGATCTGGGGTGGATACTTCGCTTCGAATCATCACAAGACTGTTATTCGATCTGGTGTCGTCGACGTAGTTGTGAACGGGCCGGGCGACAAAGCGTTTCCGGCAGTGCTCACAGCACTGAATGATGGCAGTTCACTCGATCACATCGAGAACCTTGTTCTCTTTCGTGACAACCAGGTGATCAAAACGAAAAAAGCGGCACTATACGAGCAGGATGAGCTGCCGACATTGCCTTACGAGAAACTGAATACATTTTACCCTCTTGAGTCGTTGCTGGGAAAAACATTCCTTGGCTCACGAACGGCGGCATATCATTCGAGTATCGGCTGTCCTTTCACATGTTCGTTCTGTGGTGTCGTTCCGATCTTCGAAGCGCGATGGAAAGGAAAGTCGGCTCATGCCATTTACAAGGATCTGAAATTTTTGAAAGATACGTTTGGTGCGAATGCATTCCAGTTTCACGACAACAACTTCTTCGTATCGGAGAAACGCGCCGTCGAATTTGCGAAGCTGATACAACCGGAAGGAATGAAATGGTGGGCCGAAGGTCGGATAGACACGATGGATCTGTTCACCGACGAGTCGTTGCAGGCGATTGCCGACAGTGGTTGTGCCATGATCTTCTTCGGAGCCGAGAGCGGAAACAACAAGCTTCTGCACCAAATGGACAAGGGCGGCAAACAGAGTGGCGATCAGATTCGGAAGTTTGCTGCGAGAATTAAAAAGTTTGGGATCATTCCTGAATACTCCTTTGTGCTGGGATTACCGGCACCAACGGAAGAACAAGTATGGCAACAGATCCACGACGAGATTGCATTCATTAAAGAGATCAAACAGATCAATCCCCAGACAGAGATCGTCATTTACATTTATTCACCAGTGCCAACCGACGGCTCCGACCTACTTACGGAGTCGCAAGGCAAGGGCTTCCGGTTTCCACAGACACTTGATGAATGGAGCGAAGAAAAGTGGTTGAACTTCGACCTGCATCGAAAGTTTCTTACACCATGGCTTAAACCTGAGATGATACGATACATTCACGACTTCGAAACGGTAGTGCACGCGCAGTACCCAACGGTGAGTGACTACAAACTCTCCGGCCTTCAGCGCAAGGCGATGCGATTTATCTCTTCGGTTCGTTACAATGCGAACATGTTTAGCTATCCATACGAGCTGAAGGCACTCATGAAATACTGGCTCCGTTATCGTCAACCAGAAATACAGGGGATGTGATTAAAGTATTGTCACCACTCGAGGGATACAATCTCTGGGCGAGAACATATCACACTGAGGATAATCCGATCAAGACAATGTCGGATGATTTTATATTGAGTGAAATAAAGGAGGGAAGATTACTTGATGCCGGATGCGGTACCGGCAAGTTGCTGCAGAAGGGCAAGCAGTTTACCAAGGGCATAGATCTGTCGCCGGCGATGATCGAAGAAGCCCGGAAAAACTGTCCAAATGCAACACTCGTGTGTGCCGACCTCTCGAGAGCGATCATCGAGGAAAACTTTTACGACGTGGTTATTTGCGGACTGGTACTTGGCCATATCGAAAACGTGGAACCAGTTCTTGTAAAGCTTGCGAATGCGTTGAAGATGGGAGGAAAAATTATTCTTACCGACTTTCATCCATACCAAAGCATGATGAAGGCGAAGCGCACCTTCAAATATGAAAGTAAAGTATTCGAGGTGAAGCATAGCATTCACAAGCTTGATGAATACTTTATGATCTTGAAAAGAGCCGGGGTAGAGATCAGGACATTTAAGGAACCTCTCTTCCAAGGCAAGCCGGTCATTTTCGGGATAGCTGGGGTGAAATGCTGATCAGGAACGTCACGTTGGTTACCGAAGGCATCACGTGCGATGTTCGTATTCACAACAACACAATAGAGCGAGGTAGTAATCTTTCACCAGGAAAGAAAGAAACGGTCATCGATCTCAGTGGACACTTTTTGTTTCCAGGGTTAACCAACTCTCACGATCATCTTGAGATGAATTTATATCCGAGGCTAGGCACGCCTCCTTATAATAATTACACCGAGTGGGCGAAGGATATTTATAAGCCGGCCGAATCGCCCTTAAAAGAAATCGAAAAGACAGATCGGGATTATCGTTTGTTGTGGGGTGGGTTGAAGAATCTGATCTCTGGAGTAACGACGGTCATTCATCATAATCCGTGGAAAAAACAGCGGTCGTTCCCGGTGAATGTGCCGGAGATAAAATGGGCGCACTCCCTGGCATTTGAAAAGCAGCTTCCGAAAAAAACACCACTGGTGATACACGCTGCAGAGGGTATCGACGATTTCGCAAAAAATGAAATTTATAAACTGGATGAGTTGGGGTTGTTGAACAGTGAAACCGTGATCATCCACGGAATTTCTGCGGATCTCGACCTGATGCGATCGAGAGGCGCTTCGCTGGTATGGTGCCCCGCGTCGAATCTTTATATGTTCAATCGCACGATCGGGTCCGTGAAAGGATTGAACGCAGGTCTTGGGACTGATTCGACGCTTACTGGATCGGCGACGTTGTTGGATGAGATGAGGGTTGCGCTGGGGACGGGCGTTGCAACGAAGGAGGAGATTGTTGGTATGGTGTGTAAGAAAAGTGACGAGGCTAATTTTTTTATAAGTAAGTCGAATGATCTGTTTGCTCTTCAACCGAAGGATATCGAAATGGTTGTTGTGAGGGGTGATGTAAGACTATCGGGTGAAAGGCTTCCTTCGCTGAGGAAAAAAATGAAAGTTGAGGGTGTTGAGAAACACACGGATATTGATGTTGAGAAATTATTGATGTACTTCGAGAAGAAGATTGGTGTGAAGATACTGGAACGGAATCCGGTGTGGCAGATTCTATCGATGTGATCTGACGATATCAAAAATATTTTTTGCGATGCTGTAGGTGATGTGCACGTCGTATTGTCTGCCGAGCTTGGGTTGCCAGTATCTGCCGTGGGCGAGCCAATGGCGATATTTAAGCAGGCCGAGGAGATCGCTGAAGTGCTTCTTTTGATCGGTTCTGAAGCGCTTCCAGCTTTCTATTATATCTTTCTCAAGAGAAATTTTTTGATTTTTAGTCTTATCGATCTTTCGGAACTCGCGTCCCAGGTCCGATTTTTCGCGTTCGTGAACCTTTTGAATGAAATGGGTTCGTAGCAATCCCTCGATTGCTGCAATCATATCAAATGAAAAGAGATAATCGAGTTCCTTTTCACTTCCAATAAAGTATTCGTACAGCTCGTTCCTTGAAAGCATACGCTGCTTATCCGACCTAAGTCGCGCTAAATCACCGTCGCTAAAAACGCTTTGCTTCAATGCCGACATCAAAAATCTTTGATCGAGATACCAGCTATGAATGGTCTCAAGGTTATTAGTCCCACCAATAAAGTTCTGTTGCTTCACCATCTATCACAATCTTCAATGCATCCTGGAACGATCTCTTACTTAAATGCCACGATTCGAACCCTGGACTCCGCCTGGCCAACTGCCACTCACCCCAATTATCAAATAACACAAACATTAGTTCTCCGGCTGGTCCGCGCATGTCGATCCGTCCCAAACCACCGAGAACCAAAGTTCCCTTCGGTATTAATGAGATCTCTGTCTTCCCCATAAAAATATCGAGCTGCCTAATTTTGTAATGACCCAACCGCCCCTCGTAAAGCTCGATCTCCGTGAAATCAATCGCCAAAAGACCTTTATCCTCAAATGGCTTTAACCACTTCCCGATGCGCTGATATAGATTATCTACAGACTCCAGCCACTTGCTCCTTCGCGAATCCCAATCAAACCTCTCACCATCCTTCTCTGCCTTCCTCCGCAAGAACTCTTCGAACGGCTCAACTTTAGATGCTGATGCTTTCATATTGACGAAGCTCGGGGAAACAAGCTCCGTTGCCAAAAAATCGGTCCCCAGAAAACCTTACAATTTTTTCGTCAGATTACTGACAGCTTAAGCGAACACACACACTTCCTGCATACATCATTCTTCCCAACAACCAGGTTCTTCCTGAACGCTATCGCCTCCGCAGAATTCAACACCTCCTCGAAATCATTTCCGTAAACATTACCGTAATCCTTGTGAAAGAAACACGGCATCAATCGCCCGTCGGATTCCAGCACAGCCGATACCCACGGGGCATTGCAAGGCGGCGCTTCGAACGTCCCCTCTCCCGCCATGGCCAGGTAGTACCTCACAATCTTCCTCATCTTGTCGGGCGACTCTGCAATAAACTTCGAAATGTATTCACCTTCGAAAGCTTCGAAACTTGACTCTACGATCCCCTGAAACTCTTTCGCCTCAGGTAAACTGAGCGCTACATTTTGAATGGGCTCCTTGCTGTGATTAAAAGCAGCCGTCGATACATCCGCCGCAAGAAAAGAGATCTGCTTTAAGTTGATCTCTCTTGCACTTCGAATGATATTCGGAAAATCGCTGTAATTAAGTTTTTGCAAAACACATCGGCCAGTCACACGCACGCCTTGCAAAGAATCTACACCCTCCGCCAACTTCTCAAACGCATTCGGAATATTCCTAATCCTGTCATGAAGCTCCTTGCTTCCATCAATCGAAACTATAACCTCA
>DASRSO010000204.1:0-41642 GCA_035656375.1 Cyclobacteriaceae bacterium
AATATCATGTTCTTACGGCACTCTGCAAGATGTACCACAAGCGTGGATGGACACAGCAGTTCCACCTCGGTGCTTTAAGAAATACAAACCATCGTATGCTCCGTGAGCTTGGTCCGGACACCGGCTTCGATTCGGTAGGCGACTATCCCCAGGCAGTTGCGCTGGCGAAGTTCCTCAACAACCTGGATAACACGAACCAGCTTTCGAAAACTATTCTCTATAATCTGAATCCATCGCAGAATGAAGTGATGGCGACAATGATCGGCAACTTCAACGACGGATCGGTTAAGGGCAAAGTTCAGTTTGGTTCAGCATGGTGGTTCCTCGACCAGAAGGATGGGATGGAAAAACAGATCGACACGTTGTCGAACATGGGCCTGTTGAGTTGCTTTATCGGTATGCTTACTGATAGCCGCAGTTTCCTTTCGTTTCCGCGACATGAGTATTTCAGAAGGATACTTTGCAACCAGATTGGTAAGGATGTGGAGAATGGTGAGCTGCCGAATGATGAGAAGTGGTTAGGGAAGATTGTGAGCGACGTGTGCTACAACAACGCAAGGGAATATTTCAGCTTCTGAGATGCCTAAGAAGTTAAACCGTCAGACTGTACACACACACAAAAGGCCTATTAAAGTCCTTCAATTTGGTGAAGGTAACTTCCTTCGTGCGTTTTGCGATTGGATGGTCGACATTTTAAATGAGAAGACCGACTTCAACGGGAACGTACAAATCGTTCAGCCCATTGGCCAGGGCATGGGTGCGATGATCAACGCGCAGGATGGACTTTATCATGTGATTCTCAACGGCAAAAGATCGAACGAAGACCGGCTGATCACGTGCGTCGATTCTGTTCTCAATCCATACGACGACTACAACAAATTTTTAGCGCTCGCTGAAAATCCCGACCTGAAATTTATTTTCTCTAATACAACGGAAGCCGGCATTACCTTTAACGAAAACGACAAGAGCCGCGACAAGCTTCCTGATAGCTTTCCCGGAAAGGTGACAGCACTTCTGTATCACAGATTTGAAAAGAAGCTCGGTGGCTTAATTTTTTTGCCGTGCGAATTAATTGAGAAGAACGGCACCATACTGAAGTCCGTCGTTGAAAAGTACGTTGATCTCTGGAAGCTCCCCTCAGAATTCAAAACGTGGCTTAATGCCAATGTCCTGTTTTGCAATACGCTTGTAGATCGCATTGTTCCAGGTTTCCCGAAAGAAACCATTCATGAGATACACCAACGCACGGGCTACGAAGACAATCTCGCAGTAATGGCCGAGCCATTTCACCTTTGGGTGATCGAAGCGCCGGAAAGTGTTCGAAAGTCATTGCCTTTGGAAGAGGCCGGCCTGGATGTAAAGTTCGTAAGCGACCTCACTCCTTATCGCACGCGGAAGGTCAGAATATTGAATGGCGCTCATACCGCACTGGTGCCTGTTGCATACCTGAAAGGACTTCGTACCGTGCGCGAATCGGTCGACGACAAAGAAGTAGGTTCATGGTTGCTGAAGGCCATTCACGAAGAGATCATTCCGACTCTCGATCTGCCGAAAGAAGAACTGACCAAATTTGCAAACGAGGTGATGGAGCGGTTTCAGAACCCGTATATCAAACATGAGTTGTCAAGCATTGCACTGAATTCTGTTTCGAAGTATAAGGTTCGAGTGCTCCCGTCGGTACTGGGATATATTTCGGTGAAGAACGAATTGCCGAAAAGGCTACTCTATTCGCTGGCAGCTTTAATAAGATTTTACAAAGGAGAATGGAAAGGTGAAATCCTGCCGGTGAATGATTCACCGGACATCCTGGAGTTCTTCGGGAAAGCCTGGTCGACGAACGATCCCACGCACGTTGCGAAAGTTGTTTTGGGAAATGTTGATTTCTGGGGAGCGGATCTGAATGCGGTCGCAGGCTTGAACAAGTATGTGACAGAAAGTTTAAAAGAGCTCGATCTCAACCGGGCTTCTTAAGTTTCAGCACGTAAGCCAGTCGAAAGCCGGAAAAGTTGGTTGAGTTTCCCGACGACGAAGAAACAAACTGTTGCCAATAGCAGAACTCGAGAAATTCATACCTGTAGCCAATTCCGGGAGCATAACAAAAATCATTTTCGGATGATTTATCTGATATGTCGCCGCTAACAGTTAATCCAAGCGTTGCGAGCCCTAGTTCCCCGGATAGAAAAAGTCCGTCGGCTTTGTTACCGATGTTGAACAGGTAGAATCTTCCGCCGACCTTGTAGGAAATCAGACTGGTTTTAAATGTGTATTTGTATGGTGGAGACGCGTACACCTTCTTTCCAAAACTGTCGACATGAACGGTGCCGGTTATACTGAATCGTGGTGTGATCGTATACTCGTACCTGAGTGAGCCACCAAATCCGGTTGTGGCGAGAGCTTTAAAATTATTGTTCGGGATGGCGACGTCTACACCAAGGGATAGATAACTATTCTGAGCAAGGATAACACCGGAAAAAAGGCTCAATAATAGTATCAGGGGTTTCATGTCAACGTTTGACGACAAACGTCAGCACCGGTCTTTTCGCGTGACCGACAACATCCTCAGCAACACTTCCGGCAATTACGTGCGCAAACCCGGTGCGGCCATGTGTAGCCATTGCAATAAGGTCGGCATCGATGCTGTCGGCGAAACGAATAACACCTTCTTCAACGTTCATATCGTTGTAAACACTGATGGTGTAGTTCTTCAAACCCAGTTTTTTTGCGAAGCGATTCATGTAATCTTTCACTTCATAGTCGCGTTGAAAATCGCCGGGTGTATTTATCCTTACAAGATGTATGTTGGAGTTGTACAGTTGCTGTGTACGACGCACGATACGCGAAAACACTTCTTCGTCTTTATCCATCGCAGTGGCGTACACAATATTTTTGAAATTCGATGTTGCTGGCTTCTTGTGGATCGTCAGCACCGGGCATTTCGACAACCTTACAACCCGTTCGGTGTTTGTACCGATCAGCATTTCTTCAAGTTTCGTGTGTCCGGCGGTGCCCATTACCACGAGGTCGAATTTTTTCTCTTGCAGCAATGTACGGATGCCGTGAAACGGGTTGCCTACACGCAAAAGACCGTCGGCATTTACGTCGCGGATGCTTGGATCGAGGACGGCCTTCTCCAGTTGCCTGCGCGCCTTTTCGAGCAGCCTGTGATTAAAAAGCCTGTCTTCGATATCACTGCTCGACACCTCTCCTTCCACATTGAAAGAACCGCCGGTGACTTCTTCAACCACGTGGAGCAGAACCAGGTCGGCACCCGAACGGCGGGCAACATCGGCGGCAACTTCGGTAGCGATATTTGCCTGCTTTGAGAAATCGGTAGGTACAAGGATTTTTTTCATATTGTAAATTATGATTTCAAAAGCAGAACTGAAAGACGTCGACGCAATTGCCAGCCTGGTTAATTCGGCCTACAGGGGAACCTATGCAAAGAAAGGTTGGACGACCGAAGCGGATATGATCGACGGAACCCGTACCGACGCCCCTGCCCTGACTGATCTCCTGAAAAGACCGGACACAACAATTCTGAAATACGAGCGTGATGGAAATATAATAGGTTGCGTAGAGCTCAAGATCAGCGACCGCCGTGCGTACCTGGGCATGCTCACCGTAGAACCAAGCATACAGGGAGGCGGGATCGGCAAAGAAATGCTTCGCGCTGCCGAAGACTTTGCCAAACAACAAAACTGCACGTCGGTCTATATGACTGTAATAACAATCCGCACGGAACTCGTCGACTGGTACAAACGTCACGGCTACGTTGACACCGGCGAACGAAAGCCATTCAACTTTAATGACCCTCGGTTCGGTCAGCCAAAACAGAAATTGGAATTTTTGGTTCTCGAGAAGCAACTCCAGGTGTAACCCTGGAGTCCTTTACCAGTACACAAAGAAACCGAACCATACTTTTATGAAAAAAATTGTGATACTGGCAGTATTTGCCCTCATTTCGGCGGGCACAATCTATGCCCAGACAACCGTAAACAAGACTTTCACCGGCGTAAAACGCATTCGTATCAACACAGCCTCTGGCGATTGTGAGATCAAAAAAGGAACAGGCTCCAGCGTGGAGGTCGAGTTAAAACATTCATACGATGAAGGATCGTACACTCCCCGCTTCGACCAATCCGGCGACCGGTTGACGATCGGTGAAACGCATGGCTACAAGAACCACAATGGCGGCGCAAACTGGAAAATTACTGTACCCGATGGCATCGAGATCGACTTCTCGACAGGCTCCGGAAATCTTGCAGTGAATGGATTAACGATCAATGTCGACGCAAGAACAGGATCGGGCGACATCCAGTTGGCAGAGATCAAAGGCGATATCGATGCAAGTACAGGATCCGGCAACATTGAAATGAACGAATATGTTGGACGTGCAAAGCTCAACACCGGAAGCGGAACGGCCGAGGTAAGTGAAGCAGAAGGCGAACTCGATCTCAATTGCGGATCGGGCAACATACGCTTAAGTCAGTGCAAAGCTTACTTCAGGGTTAACACCGGCAGCGGAAGCATCAACGCTGAAAAGATCACTCTTTCGGACATCGGTCGTTTCAACACCGGCAGTGGCAGGGCAAAAGTTACGCTCGCAGCAACACCGAAGTTCGATATCGCGGTGAACTCCGGATCTGGCGACGCAGAACTCAACTTCGGCGGCAACGAGATCGTTGGCGAGATCATTATGAAGGCCAGTAAGAATCATGGCCGTATAACAGCGCCTTTCGAGTTCGATAACACACGCGAAGAAAGCTACGGAAACGGCAGAGACAACGTAACGATCGTAAAGACTGCGAAGAAGGGCAACGGCACCAACAGGATTGAAGTTAGTACAGGATCGGGAGACGCGATCTTAAGAAAGTAACAAGCCGACTCCGAAGGTTAAAACAAAAAGCAGCGTACTCAACGCCATCTGTTTCAACCACGGATCGAGTTGCTCCGAAGGAAGTTTTGAAACGGCTACACCGTTCCTGACGAACAGTGCGACAGCCGGGAGAAAAAGAAACTGCCAGGGTGATTCGTAGCGCAGCACGGTATAAACAACCGCACTCATTGTTCCGGCCGACAGAAGAAACCAGTGATAGGCAACGGCTTTCTCCCTGCCTATCCTGACGGGAATCGAAAACTTCCCCGCCTGTCGGTCGGATTCTATATCCCGCACGTTGTTGATATTCAACACGGCAATCGAAAAGAAGCCGCAGCTCAAAGCCGGCAGTATGTCGACGTAATCAAAGCGCTGTGTGAAGAGATACAACGAACCCATCACACCGACGAGTCCAAAGAATATCAGGACCGAAAGATCGCCAAGTCCTGCGTAGCCGTATGGCTTTCGGCCAACCGTATAGGCGATGGCCGCCGCGATGCACAACAATCCAAGTATTAAAAAGAACAACAGTGCATTCCAGTCGAGCCCGAATGCGATCAGCAATAACCCAACACCACTCAATAAACATAAAATCGTAAAGAGCACGACAGCATTCCGCATTTGCGAAGAGCTGATGACTCCCGATTGAACTGCGCGTTGAGGACCTTTACGTCCCGCATGATCCGCACCGTTCATTGAATCGCCATAGTCGTTGGCGAGATTGGAAAGTATTTGAAGGAAGATCGTTGTAAGGCAACAGAGAAAGAACAATAGTCCGTTGAACTTACCTGCTGCGGCCGCAAGAAATGCAGCCATACCAATGCACGAAAGTGAAAGTGGAAGAGTTCGAAGGCGAAATGCGGAGATCCACGCCTTCATCAGTTCAACTTGTTAGTGATCCTGGGATCGAGCGGTTCTACTTTAGCTTTGAAGAATTCCACCTGCGTCCCATCCTCGTTCACAAGATACTTTGCAAAATTCCAGTCGGGCTTTTCACCGGTTTGTGCCTGCAGCCAGGCATACAATGGATGCTGATCGCTTCCTTTCACCGATATCTTTTCGAACATCTGGAATTTGACGCCGTAGTTTCTTTCGCAGAACTCGGCTATCTGGGCATTTGAACCGGGCTCCTGCCAAAGGAAATTATTGGCAGGAAAACCCAGTACAGTAACTTTATTGCCATATTGTTCGTGCAGCTTTTCGAGGTCCGCGTATTGCGGAGTAAGGCCACACCTGGAAGCAGTATTTACAATAAGAAGCTTGCGGCCGCGGTATTGAGAGAAATCGACATCCTTCCCGTCCAGCGATTTCATTTTGATGTCGTAGATCGAATCAACCACAACTTTGCTTTATTATAATTCTGCTGTTATTGCCGGATCCATCGGCTTGGTCTTGGCATTGAAGAATTTCACAGTGCCATCGGGCTTCACCAGGTACTTCGCGAAGTTCCAGTTGGGCTCCTGTCCTGTTTTTTCTTTCAACCATGCATAGAGAGGATGCGCGTCTTCACCTTTCACAGAGATCTTTTCGAACATCTGGAAAGTTACGCCATAGTTCTTCTGACAAAACTCTGCGATCTCGGCGTTAGTGCCAGGCTCCTGTCCGTTGAAGTTGTTAGCTGGGAAACCGAGGATAACAACTTTGTCTTTGTACTTGTCATTCATCGCCTGCAGGTCGGCGTACTGCGGAGTGTTACCGCACTTGGATGCAACGTTAACGATAAGCAATGTTTTGCCTTTGTACTTTGAGAAATCGATGGGCGATCCGTCGAGCGCGTTCATCTTGAAGTCATACAATGACTTTTCCGGAGCGATAAAAGCTGCCAGTGCTAACACGATTATGGCAATTGTTTTCATGGTTGGTTAGTTTGAAGATTTTAACAACGAAAGCAAACATATTGTTCGGGTAAATCAAAGGGACCTTATCCGAACGGTGTCACAATTTCGTTGAAATTGGTGAATTTGACCAGATTTGGGAGGTTATTAACAGTATTTTAAAGTCCTTTCTCAAGGGCCTGCTTCAGGGCCAAAGCTCGTTCCAATGCATAGCCATAATCTTCCACGCCGTTGTTAAGCTGTTCGTTGGCGATAAGTAGGGAGTTACGCGTTGCTGGCAGGGAAACCACACCCTGGTCAACGATCTTGCCCTTGTCATAGATCATGTACGGCGAAAACTGTTTATGGATCTCGAAGAGTGCTGTTGTGTAAACCGTTTCGAGCCGTCGGATGGCCGTGTACGATGAATAGTAACCAGTAAGCTTTTCGACAACCGTCGCATCGCTGAAGGTGTTTAGCCGCGCGCCTGCAACTAACGTCTGGTATGTGTTCTGATTTCCATTAAACGTCTCGAAAGACAGTATCGCCATTACAGGCTTTATCAATGAATCGGCTGGCAGCTCATTCATTCGCGACATATAATTTTCAACAGCCACGCGGTCGGCCTTCAACTCTTGAAGATTCTCCGTGAGCTCTTCTATGTCGAGGTTAATATCTGCAAGAATGCGCTCGCTATAAAATTTCTCCTGTGAATGTCGCTCGGCATCCGACTTCCAGTTGTCGAGCTGGAAGGCAATGGTGATACCAAGTATTACCATGAGGAGGTCGAATGCCTTGTTGATGAGCAAATCCCTCCAGTCGATATTCTTTTTATCGCTCATATTGTCGATGATGGATCCTGGTTTACAAGCTGAAGTCGCGCAACGATTGAATTTTTGGGGAGTATTGTTCCCGGCGAGAGCACCGCGTTTGCACCGATCTTACAGTCATCGCCGATAAGGGCACCAAATTTTGTGATGCCAGTTTTGATAGATTGATTGGCGATCGTAACACTGATCTCTTTCTCGCTTCTCTCATTGAAATGATTGGCAATCACCGCTCCCGCTTCGAAGTTCACGTTCGATCCAATGATCGAATCGCCCACGAAGTTGAAGTGAGCCAGGTTACTGTGTGAGAAAATAACACTTGATTTTATCTCACAGCCTGGTCCAATAGAATTATTGCCCATCAAATAAACCCCGCCCCTTAAATACGCATGCGCACCGATGAAACAATTAGGGCCAATGTAAACCGGGCCCTTTAGTATTACCCCTTCTTCAATGACCGAAGTAGGATGAATGAAATTTTCGTTAAAAAGATTTGAGACGGAAATCTTCCAGGGAAGCTCCACCAGGAAACCTTCCGCCGCATTTATGTAATCACTCCAATTGAACATTACATTTTTTCAGGAACTCTTATTCCCAGCAACCACATTGATTTCTTCAACAGATCGGCAACGACACTCGAGAAGGCGATCCGGAATTTCAGTTTCGCCTGGTCGGTCTCTGCGAAGATCGGTATCGACTGGTAGAACTGGTTGTAAGTCTTCGCAAGTTCGTAAGCATAGTTTGCGATCACCGACGGCGCATACTCACGTGCCGCCTCCGCAAGCTTCTGCGGATACTGTGTGATCAGGAACAACACGTCGCGTTCGGCTTGCCCGATCGACGTAACCGACGACATGTCGGCATCGAGTGACATGGTTTCTGCTTTTCTCAGCAATGCCTTGATGCGTGCGTGTGTGTATTGAATGAAAGGCCCGGTATGTCCCTGCAGCTGGATCGATTCGGCGGGATCGAACATCATTCGTTTCTTAGGATCTACTTTGAGCAAGAAGTACTTCAGTGCACCGATGCCGATCATCTCGAAGAGATCATTCGCTTGCGCTTCGTCGATCTCGTCCACTTTACCCAGCTCGCGTGTCTGCTTTTCGGCTTCGTCCGCCATTTCCTGCATAAGGTCGTCGGCGTCTACCACTGTTCCTTCGCGGGATTTCATTTTTCCTGTAGGAAGATCCACCATACCGTATGAAAGGTGGTAGCACTCTTTCGCCCACGAGTATCCAAGCTTACCAAGAATGAGGAACAATACCTTGAAGTGATACTCCTGTTCGTTGCCCACGGTATAAACCTGCCTCGAGATCTTGGGAAAATCCCTGAAGCGAAGAATTGCAGTGCCGATGTCCTGGGTCATGTACACGGAAGTGCCATCGGCGCGCAGAAGTACTTTTTGATCGAGGCCATCTTTGGTGAGATCGACCCACACGGAACCGTCGTCCTTCCGGAAGAAAACCCCACTCTCGACACCTTTCAGGACTTCTTCTTTACCCAATAAATACGTGTCGGATTCGTAGTATAGTTTTTCGAAGTCGACGCCCATGCGTTGGTAGGTCTTTTCGAAGCCTTCGTATACCCAACCGTTCATGGTTTTCCAAAGATTGACCGTTTCCGGATCTTTGGCTTCCCAAAGAATTAGCATCTCGGAAGCGAGCTTCATGATAGGTGTTTGCTTTTCAGCATCGGCATCAGGGAGGTTCGAAAATTCCTTGCGTTGCAGTTTAAGCTGCTTATCGAACTCCACGTAGTACTTTCCAACCAAATGATCGCCTTTCATGCCCGACGTCTGCGGAGTCTCCCCGTTACCGAACAGCTTCCATGCAGCCATCGACTTGCAGATGTGGATACCACGGTCGTTGATGATCTGTACTTTATGAACTTTATAACCGTTTGCTTCGTAGATCGCGCTTACACTCCAGCCGAGAAAGTTGTTGCGAAGGTGCCCAAGGTGAAGGGGCTTATTGGTGTTTGGCGAAGAGTACTCCACCATGATCTCAAGACCATTCGAAGGAAGAGTGCCGTAATTTTTATTGTTATGAATTTCGTGAAAGGCTTTAAGCCATTGACGATCGTTGATGGTAAGATTAAGGAAGCCTTTTACAACCTGGAACCCGGCAACAATATCCTTGTTCAGATTCTCACCGATAAGGGTAGCCGTTTGTTCGGGACTTTTTTTGGCTGCTTTTGAAATGGGAAAACACACAACCGTGTGAGTTCCTTCAAAACCAGAACCTATTGGCTGTAGTTGTATCTCCCCTTTATAACCAAAAAGTGAATCGGCAGCTTTCTTAACCTCAGACGATATTAACGAATTCAGGTCCACAATTACATGTCAAGAATATAGGCAAACATCAAAGGCGCAACGATCGTTGCATCGCTTTCAACAATAAACTTCGGGGTATCGATACTCAGCTTGCCCCACGTGATCTTTTCGTTGGGAACAGCACCTGAATAAGAACCATAGCTGGTTGTTGAGTCGCTGATCTGGCAGAAGTAGCTCCAGAACGGAACGTTATCTCTTTCAAGATCCTGGTGAAGCATTGGAACAACACAGATCGGGAAGTCGCCGGCGATACCACCGCCGATCTGGAAGAACCCGATGCCATCTTTACCTGAATTCTTTGTGTACCATTCTGCAAGCCAGGCCATGTATTCGATGCCCGACTTCATTGTCGAAGCTTTCAGCTCGCCGGTGATCACATACGAAGCGAAGATATTTCCCATGGTACTGTCTTCCCAGCCTGGAACAACCATCGGCATATTCTTTTCGGCAGCCGCGATCATCCAACTGTTCTTCGGATCGATCTCGTAATATTCTTTCAGCACACCACTGTTGAGCATGCGGAACATAAATTCGTGGGGAAACAGGCGTTCGCCTTTGTCCTCAGCATCTTTCCAGACTTTGTAAAGGTGTTTCTGCAGGCGACGGAATGCCTCCTCTTCGGGAATACAGGTGTCCGTAACACGGTTCAGGTGGTTCTGGAGGAGATCCCACTCCTGTTCGGGGGTAAGATCGCGATAGTTGGGAATGCGCTTATAGTGCGAATGGGCCACAAGGTTCATGATGTCCTCTTCGAGGTTGGCGCCAGTACACGAAATGATGTGCACTTTGTTTTGACGGATCATTTCCGCGAAGCTGATGCCCAGTTCGGCGGTACTCATCGCTCCTGCGAGGGTCACCATCATCTTTTTTCCGTCGGCAATATGTTTTTTATATGCCTTTGCCGCGTCGACGAGGGCAGCGGAATTGAAGTGGAGATAATTCTTTTCGATGAAGGACGAGATCGGACGATTCTGGCTCATGATGCTGTGTAAAATTTGGGGCGAAAATACGGAAATTCAATATCTTTCAACATGCGCCTGCTCCTATTCCTGCTGCTTAGCTGCTTCGTGTGCCAACCGGCTTTCACACAAGCAAACGACACCACTTCCCGGATCGACAAAATATTTTCCTCGTGGAATAATTCCACGCCTGGCGGCTCCATCCTGGTGGCACGCGGCAATACCATTATTTATCAGAAGGCTTACGGTCTTGCAGACCTGGAACGGAATGTTCCCAACACAAACGAAACGCTTTTCGAAGCGGGATCGGTGTCGAAACAGTTTACGGCGTACTCGATACTGCTTTTGGAGAATGAAGGAAAGCTTTCGGTGAAAGACGATGTAAGAAAATACATCCCGGAGCTGCCTGTGTACGAAGCACCAATTACTATTCAACATTTACTGAACCACACAAGTGGCTTAAAAGATTGGGGAAGTGTCGGATCGCTCACCGGTTGGCCTCGTGGCTCGAGAGATTACACGTTGGAGCTTGCGCTTCACATCATGAGTAAGCAAAAGACCACGAACTTCAAACCGGGTAACGAATATTCTTACAGCAATTCAAATTACACATGTCTTGTGATCATAGTGGAAAGGATCTCAAAGCAATCACTGGAAGATTTTACGAAAGATAGGATCTTCAAGCCTCTTGGCATGACAAGCACCAGGTGGCGAAGCAACTTCAGGGATATTGTTCCAAACAGGGCACAGGCATATTCGCGCTACAACGGTCCATACGAGCTCGAGATGCCGTTCGAGCATATCTATGGTCATGGCGGGTTGCTTACAACCACTGGAGATCTTTTGAAGTGGAACCAGCTTTTGGAAAAGCACGATGCGGTTTACAATAAGAGAATAGAAAAAGGAAAGCTTAATGATGGCTCGTCGATATCTTATGCTGCGGGAATTCAGCATGGTGAGGTGAACGGGGTGGCAGAGATCGCGCATAGTGGTGCCACAGCCGGGTACAGGGCATGGCTTGCGTATTATCCTTCGAAAAAACTTACGATTAGTTTATTGAGTAACGATGGGAGTGCAGCGCCGGTAACACTTGGAAAAGCGGTAGCATATGTTTTTTTGGGGGGAGGGCCAACACCAATAACAACGGAAGGCGTGCCAGTAATTGGTGAAAAAGTAGTTCCAAAAAACAATAACGCGTTCGTCGGCGAATACTACAGCGACGAAGCCGAATGCACAGTCAACATCATTCAAAGAGACAATAAATTAATCTGGATCAACAGCGCCATGGCCGAGGAAGAGCTAAAACCCGCATCTCCCGACTCGTTCACCCTCGACGGGGGCACCATCGACTTCAAAAAAGATAAGAAAGGAACCATCACTGGCTTCAACATCTCTATCTCCCGCGCCATCAACGTTCCCTTCAAGAAGATCACAAAGTGAAAACATACAACTACGGCATCATCGGCCCCGGCAGGATCGCCACCTCGTATTGCAAAGCCATCCAGCGTTGCGAACGCGTAAGGATCCACGGCGTGGCCTCACGCGACAGTCAACGTGCCAAAGACTTCGCAAATCAATTCGGCGCTTCGAAAACATACAACAGCTACGAAGCCATAGCACAAGATCCCGACATCGATGTGATCTACATCGCAACACCCCACGCATTTCACGCGGAGCAGGCATTGATCTGCCTCCAGAACAAAAAACCCGTTGTGTGTGAAAAACCCCTTACCCTCAACCGCGCGGCAGCCAAAACTCTTATCGAAGCATCACACGCCAACAACACATTCCTCCTCGAAGGCATGTGGTCGCGATTCAATCCCGCCGTTCGAATGGCCAAAGAACTCGTCGAAGCCGGAACGATCGGTGAAGTGCGTCACATCACCGCCGACTTCGGTTTCAAAAAAGAATACGACGCTAAATCGAGACTCTATGATCTGAAACTCGGCGGCGGATCCATCCTCGATGTGGGCGTTTACCCATTGTTCCTGGCTCTCTTCATCCTCGGCAAACCCGATGAGATCAAAACCGTAGCCCACCTCGCTCCCACCGGCGCCGATACAAGCTGCGGATTTACCTTATCTTACAAATACGGAGCCACCGCTCAACTCTTTTCTTCGATGATCGTCGAGACACGAAAAGATGCCGAGATTTGCGGAACCAAAGGATCGATCGTAATTCAAACGCCATGGTATAAATCGATGGGACTCATCGTAGCGAAAGAAGGACAGCCCGAAGAGCGGATCGCCCTTCCCTATCCCGGTAATGGTTTCGAATTCCAGATCGACGAGGTTACGAAGTGCCTCGACAACGGACAAATAGAGTCGACCTTAATGACTCACGACTTCACGCTTTTGAAGGCCCAGGTTTCGGATGAAATTTTAAAACAAGCAGGAGTAAAGTATTCATAAAAAGTAGGGGTTTTCTCGTTGTTGATTGTCTTTAAGTTATGAAGCTATCTTTTCTGTCAGTATTTGCGCTCTCCATTTGCAACTGCTTTGCCCAAAGTGACGAGGAAGGGTTTACCGTTGTGAAAAGTGAACCGCCATTTGAAGTGCACGAGCGATGGATCGAATACCCGGGGAAGACGCCGGCCGTAACTACACGAGAATTAAAGAGTGAGTTTACAGTTCGCGCAAAGCTTCACGAGATCGTCAGGTTTATTAAAGACGAATCCCAGATCACGTCGTGGCAATCGCACGTGAGCATGTACAAGATCTATCACAAGAACGACACAAGCTATTGGGAAGAGTATTCGCGCCACGATGTGCCGTGGCCAGTAAGCGACCAGGATTCGTTTCTCGAATACAGGGTCACAGAGATCAATGAAAATGTGTTGCTGATCGCATTCAAGTCGCGTGTCGACGACCGCGTTGCGCCTGTGTACAAAGATGTGAATCGCGTGGAACTGAACGGAAGCTGGAAACTGGAACGACTTTCAAACGATGTTGTAAAGGTCACCTATCGCATACAATCCGCGCCCGTTACAAACCTTCCGAGGATCATTGTAGACCCGTTTATAAGAAATAACCTGTTAGCGTCGATGAGGTCGATGAGCGAGCTGGTAGAGAAATAATTAACTACTTATTTATTTCTCTACTTAATTATTCAAACCTTCATCATCTCCCTGCTCAATATCGCTTTCGCGGAAGCTTCCATGATCTCGAAACCATTCTCGGCCATACGATTCTCTGTGTCAAGTGTTGGGTTCACTTCTGCAATCTCCCACGCCACTACTTTCGGATCTTTGCACAATGAAACGTTCAGCATCCTGGCTTCCTCCACGGTGAGTCCATTCGGAACGGGCGTGCCAGTTCCCTGCGAGATACGACTATCGAGACTGTCTACGTCGAAAGACACGTAGATCAGGTCGCAATGCGAGAGCATTTGCAAGGTCTTCTGTGCTATCACGATCGGCCCGTGCTTCCTCACATCTTCCGTCTCGATGAAGTTTATGTTGTATTTATTGATGAGATAGTTCTCCGGCTTCTCGAAATCGCGCACCGCGATGTAAACTATGTCCTCGGGTTTAATTTTCGCGCCGGGCGTTCCCACGTTCTTGATCTGCTCCCAGTAATCTGTTGTTTCTCCCTTCGGATCGTTCACCTTCCTTTCGAAGTTGTCGAGAGCGGTCGCCATAGCGAGCGACATCCCGTGCATGTTACCGGAGGGCGTTGTATATGGTGTATGAATATCGGCGTGAGCGTCGATCCAAACGACCCCAAGTCTTTTCTTGGGATAAGCTTTCTTGATACCTGCTATCGTTCCGTAAGCGGTGCTATGGTCGCCTGCCATCACAAGCGGGAAATATCCGTCGAAAAGCTGTTCGTATACTTCCAGGCAAACGCGCTCCTCCATGATCAACACACCGTCGATGAACTTCGCATAAGCGTGTTCCGCGCCATCGAAGAGCAATTCGTTCACGTTTTCCACTTCGACCGATTCGTGTTGCTTGAAAAATGACGACCGGGCGTCGAGACTGGCGATTTTTATGGCTTCCACACCCAAGCTGGCGCCACGTGTGCCGGCACCGATTTCGGATTTAACCTGGATGATCTTTAACTCTTTCACAAGAACCTTCGTTTTAAAAATTTTGAAATGACAACCTTAAGGAAAAAATACCCGCTGGAGCAGGATTAGAAGTCTGGCAACAGCGAGTCACCGGGTCGGCATTGCTTCGCCGTAGCCGATGGCAAAGGCGAGCCGGTAAGGTAGAAGAGCTTGTAACTGTGGTTATTCATAGGTATTGCCACCCGTTGCAAAGATGTGAAATTTATTCCAATTTCGCACTCTGGATAAGACCCAATGAAGAGCTACCGCGAGCTGATTGAACAGACCTTCGAGTTCCCACAAAGAGAGTTTAAAGTAAGAGATCACGAACTGCTGTTCAACGATGTTCCCTTGATGGACATCATTAAGGAATATGGCACACCGCTGAAGATCACCTATCTGCCGAAGATCAGCGAGAATATCCGCTTTGCACAGGCCGCATTCAACAACGCCATAGAGCGTTTTAAATACAACGGTAAGTACACTTACGCATATTGCACGAAGTCTTCTCACTACTCCTTCGTTACCGAAGAAGCCCTGAAGAACGACATTCACCTCGAAACTTCTTCCGCTTACGATATTCCGATCATCCGGAGCCTCCACGAACGCGGCAAGATCACCAAAGACACTTACATTCTCTGCAATGGCTTCAAGATGCCGCTGTACACTCAGTATATCACCGAACTCCTCAACGACGGTTTCAAAAACTGCGTACCGATCCTCGACAACCTTTCCGAGATTGACTGGTACGAGAAGAATGTAAACGGAAACTACCAGGTCGGCATCCGCGTCGCAGCCGACGAAGAACCCAAGTTCGAATTTTACACCTCGCGATTGGGCATCCGCTACAGCGACATCGTTTCGTTGTACAAAGAAAAGATCAACCAAAGCGGAAAGGCGTCGCTGAAGATGCTGCACTTCTTCATCAACACCGGCATCAAAGACACTGCTTACTACTGGAGCGAACTCAGCCGGTTCATTTTCAAATATTGCGAACTCCGCAAGATCTGCGACACACTCGACTCAATAGATATCGGCGGCGGTTTCCCCATCAAGACCAATCTCAATTTCCATTACGACTACAAATACATGATCGAACAGATCGTGGAGAACATCAAGTGGATCTGCGAGAAGAACAACGTTCCCGTTCCGAACATCTTCACCGAGTTTGGAAGTTACACCGTAGGTGAAAGCGGCGCCGTTCTATATTCAATGGTAGATCAAAAACTTCAGAACGACAAGGAGCTGTGGTATATGATCGACGGATCGTTCATCACCCACCTCCCCGACGTTTGGGGATTGAATCAAAAGTATATCCTGCTCGCAGTCAACAAGTGGGACGACCCCTTCCATAAAGTAAACATCGGCGGCCTCACCTGCGACAGTCACGACTACTACAACTCCGAAGCACATACCGGCGAAGTGTTCCTTCCCATGATCAACGACGAAGAGAGATTGTTCATCGGGTTCTTCCACACCGGCGCCTACCAGGAATCATTGGGTGGCTATGGAGGCATTCAGCACTGCCTTATCCCCGCACCGAAGCACGTGCTCATCGATCGCAACGAAGACGGCGAGATCACGACAAAATTATTTGCGCCGGAACAGTCGAGCGCTAGCATGATGGAGTTGCTGGGTTACGATCAGCAGGCTTCGAAAGAGCTGAATGGTAAAGAGGTCGTGAAAGAATCCAAAGCAAAAGTCTAACGCACCACGTAGCCCGCCGGAATTTCAAAGACATCTGGCGACAGCTTGCCCTTATTGATCTCGATAACTTCCATTGTCATGTCGCCTTCGTTCAATGTCTGAACGATCTTCATCGGGAACGCCGGGATCTCCGGATATATAAACGACTTATCCTTGCCCATATGCCTCATGGCAAGTGTTTGGATATCGATACCTTTTAATTCGTCGGTAGCCCAATAGATGGTCATGCGCGATTTAAGATCATCCGTCATTTCGGCTTTGAAGTACTTTGTACATGTGTATCCAAGCACTTTGATCTTGTCCTCCGGCTTGTGGCCAAATTTTCTTGTCGGCACCGTGGTCGCGTTAGCTATCACAGAATATGTCTTCTCATCATGCCTTATGAAATAAGTAAGGTCTTTATCAGCCTTGTATAAAACCTGGTAATTATTGTAAGGCCCTCCACTCACAGTTGTAAGAGAGTTCTTGTTTTTTAGTTTGACTTCTATCGACTTTGGAAGCAGGTCATCCACTCCAGCGCCTTCGAGCACCTGGAGCATCGCCTCCATTTTTTTCTTCAGCTCGGGATCGGCTTTAAGCTTACGAGCCACTTCGGGGTCGGCCATTTTTTCTCGTATTTCCCTGGCCTTGATCTTCGATGACGAATCCTGCTGTTCCTTTTTGGTCTGCTCTATGTTCGCCAGCACCTGCGGATTAGTTATGTCGAGGGAGATCTTCCATCGGATAGTGCCTTCGAATGATTGAGCGTGACCTATCGAAATGCAGAGACTACATACTATTGCAAGCCAGGCTTTCATCACAACTTTCGTTCAGTGTAGCCTTCAGGAATTTCAAAGAGGGAGCCAGGCAAACTTTCTTTTTTCGTACCTGTCAGGCGTATAGTAAGCTCTCCTTCTGGTAACGTCTGACTTACCTTGACCGGAATTCCACCCGTCTCTGCAATTATAAAGGAAGTTCCCTGTCCCATATGTCGCGTTTCGAGGCCATTGAGATCGAGCCCCTTGATCTCATCGGTTACATAGTAAAACATCGTGGTGAATTCCTTAGCCGCCCGCTGCATTACGATATACTTGGTACAATTGTATCCGTCAACTTTTCCTGATTCGTCTGTTTTGGTTACAGTCCTGACCGGCTTTTTGGAAGCTGTGTTCTGAGGCATTCTGACATACGTTTTCGAATCGTGCAGAATGTAATATATAACGTCTCCGTCGGCCACATAGAGTATCTGGTTGCCATTAAAGGGCTCTCCCTCGATCGTGGTTAGCGTGTTACGCCCTTTGATCTTCACCTCGATTGCACCGGGCAGGTTCTTGACCAGGTCTATGTATTGCGGTGTAGTTGGATTGGTTGTCTCTATAAAAAAGGTCCATTTGAGCGTACCCTCAAACGACTGGGCGTAAACCGCTGATGTCAACAAGACAAGAAGAACCGGGAGAAGTCTTCTCATCACATTTTCGCTTCGGTGTATCCGCTCGGTATTTTGAACTCCGACTCCGCAATGCTCCCCTTCTTGATCTCCACGGTCTCAACAGTTATTGTGCCCATCTGCGGCAACGCCGTTTCAATCTTCATCGGCGCCCCGGGAATGTCAGGGAACGCAAATGACGGATCATTGCCCATCAGCTTCTTTGCAACCGACCGGAAGTCAACACCCTTAACCTCTGTTGTCGTCCAGTAGTTTGTCGTTACCGTCTTGCCATCATTGGTAGTATTCTCAATGATGTACTTGGTGCAGTTGTAGTTCATGATCTTTGCCGTCTCCGAAGTCTTTGTCACTTTAGGTTTGTGCTGCGACTCGGGTTCATTCTTCGGCATCAGCGTGAAGGTCTTCGCATTGTGATTGATGGTGTACGCCTCATCCTTATCTCCGTACCGGATCACTTCGGTTTTATCCATCAGTCCACCTTCTATCGTGGTCTTTGAGTTCATTCCTTTCACTTTCGTGATGATCGCAGTTGGCAACATCGCCGAAGGATCACCCATCGTGATCATCTTCATCATCGCCTCCATCTGTGCTTTCATCTGGGGATTTGCATCGAGCATGGCTTTGAACTGCGGATCGTTCATCTTTTCCTGCATCTCTTTTACCTTCGCCTGGTTCGCCGGATCGTTTGCCTTCTTTTTGGCGTCGTCCATTTTAGCCTTCGTCTGCGGGTCGGTAACATCAAGCTTCGTGGTCATCTTTATCGAGCCCTCGAAGTCCTGGCTACGGCCGGTCATCACAAGAAAAACCAGCACAGCACCTAAAATGAGCTTTTTCATACAGGTTTGATTAGTGTTTTTTAAAGGTACGCGTTTTGGAAATACCTCTAATCAAATTTGATGCCCCGATCAGGTCGTCAACTTTATAGTCCCCCAACTCCGGTGCAACACAGTCATCGCCTATCTGGATGGTTTTGATCCCGAGTTTCTTCGCAGGCGTCAGGTCACGTGAGCGATCGCCGATCATCCACGACTTTTTAGGATCGATATTAAAACGTGCGATTGCTTTTTCGAACAGCAGCGACCCCGGTTTCTTCGTCAGTGAATTCGTAACCGTTTCGTGGTAAGGAGAAAAGTAAATGTGATCGATCACATGGTCGCAAGAGTCCTGCAGGTAAATATGACAAAGGTCCATCTGGCGCCTGGTGTAGATCTTCCGGGCGATGCCCGACTGGTTGGTGACCACGATCAGAAGGTAGCCGGCCTCCCGCATTTCGTACAGGGCTTGGGGCACGCCAGGGATAACGTGGAATTTGGAGACCAGGTAGGTGTATTTCGGGTCGTCGACATTCAAAACACCGTCGCGGTCGAGGAAAACGCATTTATTCATTGCGGTAAATATAAAAGCAAGAAGTTGATAAATTTGCCGTTTTACGGGCATGAGCAACGCGCTGGTAATCATTCCAACCTACAACGAGAAAGAGAACATCACGATGATGATCGACACGATCTTCGCGTTGCCCAAAGATTTCGACCTCCTGGTTGTCGACGACGGCTCCCCCGACGGTACGGCCGACCTCGTGAAAAGCCTGCAGTCAGTTTACAACACCCCCGCCGGGACACGCCTCCACCTCATGCAGCGCCAGGGCAAGCAGGGACTCGGAACGGCATACATCGCGGGATTCAAGTACGGGCTCGAGAATGGCTACGACTACCTGCTCGAAATGGACGCCGACTTCTCGCACGATCCTAAAGACCTTATTCACCTGTACCTCGAATGCGCAGAATTCGGTTACGACCTTTCAATCGGCTCGCGATATGCAACCGGTGTGAACGTCGTCAACTGGCCGATGGGTCGTGTGCTCATGAGCTATTTCGCAAGCACGTATGTTCGGATGATCACAGGGATGCCAATCGCCGACACCACTGCAGGGTTTGTATGTTACAAACGAAAAGTTCTCGAAACCATTCAGCTCGACGCAATACGCTTCGTGGGTTATGCATTCCAGATCGAGATGAAATTTCTCGCATGGAAGTATGGATTCAAATTGAAAGAGATCCCGATCATTTTCACAGAACGGACAAGAGGTGTTTCAAAAATGTCGACCAGGATCTTTAGAGAAGCGCTGTTTGGCGTAATGCAGATGACCGTAACCAGCTGGTTCAAGAAATATATTATTTCTCAATAAGCAGGCGCTCGCAGACGGTCCTGCTGAAAGTTTCTCTCTTTCGTTTATCGTAGCTCACAGTCATACTCCCGTCAAATTCCTCCACTTCTATCACATGTATCTTCGCACCAAGCCTCAGGTCGCGACTGTTCAGAAACCTTAAGAAATCATCCGACGAGTTTACGATCCCGCAGAACTGTACGTCGCTTCCCGGTTTGCATTCGATAAGCTTCGAGTGATGTTGCCAATGCATCTTGCCATGACGATCGGGAATGGGCGAGCCGTGCGGATCTATCTTGGGATATCCCAACAGTTCATCCATCTTTTCGAAAAATGCAGGCGAGTGTATGTGCTCGATCTGCTCCGCGATCTCGTGAACCTCCTCCCACCCAAATCCCATCTTCTGCACAAGGAACATCTCCAGTAGGCGATGCTTCCGGATTATGAGTGCAGCTTCTTTTCGGCCTTTGTCAGTAAGCTTCGGTGGCTTGTAGCTTTCATAGTGCACCAGTTTCTTGCGCGCCAGCTTTTGCATCATGCTGGTAACGGTGGGCATCTTGGTCCCCAGCACGGTGGAAAGCTCCTTTACGTTCACCTCGCCATCGACGTTGGAGAGGTTTAAAAGGGCTTTTAGATAGTTTTCTTCGGTAAGAGAGTTCACAATGGCGAAAATAAGGAAATAAAGGGTCAAATATATTTGTTAGAGGCATCTAACTTTGTACTTTTACGTATGTAATAACAGCGCGCTTTCGCGCGTGCGCCCTGCGGGGCGATTGAAACTGAATAGTATGAGTATAAGAAGGGCCGTCTATTTCCTGATTTCCGTAATTATCCTCGCATCGTGCGATGACATAATCCCTTCCGGCCCCGCCGCATCTGAGATCCTCGACGGCCCGGTGGACGGCCTCACCGCTGCCGAAAACGCCCGTTTCCTTCGCGGCGACATCGCCTTCAATGATGAGATCTTTACCACCACCAACGGCCTTGGTCCCCTCTTCGTAGCCACCTCGTGCGGAAGCTGCCATCCTGGCGACGGCAAAGGGCACCCATTCACAACCCTTACCCGCTTCGGCCAGTCGGACGACACAGGCAACAAGTTCCTGGACCAGGGCGGGCCTCAGCTGCAGAACCGAGCCATCCCCGGTCATGCGCCTGAGTTCATCCCTTTGGGCGCCACATCGTCGAAGTTTACGCCTCCTGCGAACACGGGACTCGGATTTCTGGCTGCCCTCACCGACGAGCAGATCCTCTCGCACGCCGATCCCCACGATGCGGATGGCGATGGTATCTCTGGAGTGCCCAACTACATCAATGCGCCCGAATACTTTCGGCAGGAATGGATCCACCAGGAACACAATGGCAGGTACATCGGGCGGTTCGGCAAGAAAGCCGCAGCCGTCGATCTCATGCACCAAACTGTAAATGCCTACAACCAGGATATCGGCATTACGTCAACATATAATTCCCTCGATCCGATGACGGGCGACTATGCCGACCCGGAAGTTTCTGATAACACGGTGCTCGATGTCGTGTTCTACTTACGAACACTGAAAGCTCCCATTCAACGGGACGCAGATAATGCCGAGGTGATCGCGGGCAAAGCAATATTCAATACTGTGGGTTGCAACAAGTGTCATACACCAGAATGGAAGACGCCGAAGTCGGATATAGCTGCGCTGAGCGAAAAAACATTTCACCCTTACACTGATCTTTTGCTTCACGACATGGGTCCGGGGCTCGACGACAAATACACTGAGGGCAGTGCGAAGACATTCGAATGGCGAACACCTCCTCTTTGGGGATTGGGTTTGTCGGGGAACTCGCAAGGCGGCGGCTACTACCTGCTGCACGACGGAAGGGCAACATCAATAAACGAAGCGATCATGTTGCACGGCGGAGAAGCTGCGCAGAGCCAGGAAAAGTTCAGTCAGCTAGGCACGACGGAAAAAGCATCGCTCATCAGATTTCTTGAATCGTTATGAACCGAAAAGAATTTATGATCGGCTGTGGTCTGTGTCTGCTTGGCATGCCTGAATGGCTTTCGGGCTGCGCTGGAACGCGTTACCTGTCGGTACCTATCGAAGGCGACTCGCTTGTTGTCCCGGTGCAGTCTTTTGTCAGCGAAAGCGAGACCGAAAAGAAATATTTAAAATACCTGGTTGTTCACAACGACCAACTGGAATACCCGATATGCATCTATCGCTTTTCTGAAAATGAATACAAGGCGTTGCTGATGAAATGTACACACCAGGGAACCGAGCTCCAGGTGTTTGGCGACAGGATACAGTGCCCCGCGCACGGCAGTGAGTTTAACAACAAAGGCGAAGTACAGAACGGCCCGGCAGATACACCGCTCCGGTCATTCCAGGTTTCGACAACCGGCGAAGCCATCAAGGTGAGATTATCATGAGAATAAGTTTACTCGGCACATTTTTCCTAACGTCGACATTGTGCTCCGCACAGATCGACAGCACGTTGTTTAAGCGACAGCCTGTCGATACGACAGCGCGGCGTGCGATGAACATGGACGCGGTTTACAACAGGCCGTTCCTCCAGATTGGCAAAATGCCCGTTTCTATTGGTGGATATGTTGAAGCGCATTATCAATACGTGGGCGAGAATGGGATTTCGGAAGGACACAGTTTCAGCATTCCACGGATGACGTTGTTCGTAGCTTCATCCATCAATCGCAAGATCCGTTTCCTTTCGGAGATTGAACTGGAAGAAGGTGGTAAGGAGATCTCGATAGAGTTTGCAGCTGTTGATTTCAACCTGCATCCGCTGGCAAACTTCAGGGGTGGTGTGATCATGAACCCGATTGGCGCCTTTAATCAAAATCACGATGGTCCGAAGTGGGAATTTATAAACCGTCCTGTCGCAATGACGCAAATGTTGCCTGCGACGTGGAGTAATGTTGGCGCCGGAATGTATGGAAGGCAATACATTGGTCCGTGGGCATTCGGTTACGAGGTTTACCTGACCAATGGTTTCGACGATGCGATCGTGAGCAACAATCTCAATAAAACTTTTCTCCCCGCTTCGAAAGTTAATCGTGAGCGCTTTGAAGAAAGCAGCAACGGGAAGTTGTTGTTGACGGGTAAGACGGCTATTCGTTACGCGAAGGTTGGCGAGATCGGTTTGTCGTACATGGGCGGGGTGTACAATAAATTCCAGGATGACGGACTGAAGCTCGATGATCAAAGAAGAGTGGATGTATGGGCAATTGATTTCAACACGACGTTACCAATGCTGAAGACGTACATTGTTGGGGAGTATGCTTTTGTAAGAGTTGATGTGGGTGATCACTACGGCCAGCAGTTCGGCGAAAAGCAAGGCGGAGGTTTTGTCGACATCGTGCAGCCGGTGTATCGTTTAAACCGTGGTGTTTTCAATGTGGCTGTACGTTTGGAGACAGTAGACTGGAATAAAGGCAGGTTCGTTGAGACCAACACCAAGATCGGGGACGAGTTCCGGGCTATAGTTCCGGGCATAAGTTACAGGCCGACACAACAGACCGTGATCCGGTTAAACTATCGTTACGAAAAACAGTGGGATCTATTTGGAAATCCTCCTTCGAAGTCGGGTGGGATACAGATCGGGCTATCTTCTTACTTTTGAGTTGGCCGCATCATCAGTCGAAGCGTATTGTCTTTATCGGGTCGATCCTCGTAGTAACAGCCGACGGTATCAGTAGCACCACCGCCACTACCGCCAGCACGAGTAAATTCAGATATACAACTGTCTCTCCCTCCCATCCAACCGGCACAAACGACATGTAGTAGTCGTGGGGATTGAGCTTCATGATCCTGAACTTGTTTTGAATAAAGCATAGTCCGAGCCCGAGCAGGTTGCCGAACAACAGTCCTTTAACTACAAGGTTGATCCCGCTGAAGATAAAGATCGATCTCACCTGCTTGTTCTTTGCACCGAGTGCCTTCAGCATGCCGATCATTTGAGTTCGTTCCATCACCATGATCAGCACAACGGAGATCATGTTTATACAAACCACGATCACAATGATCACAAGAAATATAAACACCTGGCGCTGTATCAATTGTAGCCATTCAAAAACAACCTGGTACGTATGATTGGCCTGATCGATCTTATGATCGAAGTCCATCGCTTCACCAATATACCGTCGCGACTCTTCGAGGGCCATCTCTTCAAAATTGTAATCAGACCATGCAGTATATGACTCGCCTATCTTTTCGAAGAAAGACCAATCACTATCCCAGATATAGTCCAGCGCGTCGGACATATATAAACGGAGCAGCTCCGAACGATCGAAGCGGTCGAAGTCTATGAACACTTCCACTCCGCCGGCAACACCATCCGCCCAGCCATTAAGTTGTTGCACAAGCCGGAGATCGCCAATGATGACTTTCGAGTCGAAATATTCGGAAAGATTGGTTTCATAAATACCGGTGACTTTCAGTCTCCGGAAACGGGGCGGGTTCTGGAAGAAGTGGACGATGATATCGTCGCCGACTTTTGCGTTGACCTTGTCGGCGATAATGCGACTAAGGACTACGTCCATCGAAGCGGCGGAGTCGGAACGATGAATGAACTCGCCTTCGACCATATTTTCTTTAAACGTTTCGACGTCGAAACTCTTACCGACGCCTTTGAAGGCGATACCCAGCAGCTCGTCATCTGTCTTGAGGATACCGGGTTTATGAGCATACTCCTGCACGTGTCGCACCATGGGGTAGTTCTCCGGGTGTTCCACCAGGTCGATCTGGTTATAGAAGATCGGCTTCTCCTCCACCATCCCCTCCGAGGCGATGTTACGGATGAGCATATGGGAGCTGAAGCCGTAGATCTTGTTTTTAACGGTACTCTGGAATCCGCTCATGATAAGAAAAGAGACAATTGCGGCTCCTAAACCCACGGTGATCGTTACAATGGCAATCTTGTGAATGGTGGATGAAAAACTGCCTGACTCCTCGCGGCTTATTCTTTTAGATATGAAGTAAGAAAGGTTCAAAACTATGGCGTAATTTTGGCTACGTCTGCCATAGCTTTAGCAAAGGCAGGCTTTACAGCACTTTACAAAGTAGGCAAAAATGAACAGGTTTTTTTACGCAACACTCCTATCTATTTTCCTCATCGGATCTGTTTACGCTCAAAGCAAACCACCCGTTATGGTTGGCGCTGAACAAGTAGACTGGTACGTTCCGAAGATCAAAGACAAGCGCGTGGCAATCTTCGCCAACAATACATCCGTAGTTCGCAACATACACCTCGTCGACATTCTCGTGAGCATGAAGGTGAACGTTGTAAAGATCCTTTCACCCGAACACGGCTTTCGTGGCGATGTACCGGATGGCGACGCTGTGAGCGACTCGGTGGATAAACGCACGGGCATCAAGATCGTGTCGATCTATGGCGATAAGAACAAGAAACCCACGCCCCAGCAACTTGCAGATGTAGACGTGGTGTTGTTCGACATACAGGATGTAGGCTGCAGATTTTACACCTACATCAGCTCGCTTACTTATTTGATGGAAGCGTGTGCTGAAAACAACAAGAAACTTTTTGTCCTCGACCGGCCCAATCCCAACGGATATGTCGATGGTCCGATACTCCAGGCGGAGAACAAGTCGTTTGTCGGTATGCACCCTATCCCGATCGTACACGGATTGACCATCGGCGAGATGGCAAAAATGATCAATGGCGAAGGATGGCTCGCAGGAAAAAAGAAAGCCGACCTGGAAGTAATACCAGTGTTGGGATACAGCCATGCCGACGTGGTTCCTCTTCCTGTTAAACCATCGCCCAATCTTCCGAACGATCATGCAATAGCGTTGTATCCATCGATCTGTTTGTTCGAAGGAACTGCATTGAGCCTTGGTCGCGGCACTCAAAATCCTTTCGAGATGATTGGTCACCCGAGCCTTAAGAACCAACCTTTCGATTTCACGCCGGTTTCAATTCCAACCATGTCGGCCAAGCCGAAGCTTGAGAACCAGGTTTGTCATGGTATCGATCTCCGTAATGTGAAGCCCGAGCGGCGGATCATGCTGAGCTACCTGATCGATATGTACAAGCAGTTTCCCGATAAGGAAAACTTTTTTATCCGATACATAGACAAGCTGAGCGGGTATAAAGATTTTAAAGAGCAGGTCAGGAAAGGGATGACGGAAGAAGAGATCCGCGCTACGTGGGCGGATGGCCTGGCGAAGTACAAAGAGATGAGGAATAAGTACATCATCTATCCGGATTAGGCTATGACGAAAGCCGAAAAGGTTAAAGACATTTTAAAACTCCTCGACAAGTTCATACCCAATCCCGAAGTTCCGCTCCATCACAAAGATGCTTACACCTTACTGGTGTCTGTACTGCTTTCGGCACAGTGTACCGACGAACGGGTAAATAAAACCACCCCGTTACTTTTCAGTCGCGCCGACAATCCATACGACATGGTCAAAATGTCGGCCGACGAGATCCGTGAGATCATTAAACCGTGCGGGCTCTCGCCCATGAAGTCGAAAGGCATTTATGGCCTGTCGAAAATACTTATAGATAAATACAACGGACAGGTCCCGTCGACCTTTGAAGAGCTCGAAGAGCTTCCGGCTGTCGGGCACAAGACTGCTTCGGTAGTGATGACACAATGGTTTGATGTGCCGGCGTTCCCTGTGGACACGCATATACATCGGTTGGCTTATCGGTGGGGATTGTCGGACGGGAAGAGTGTTGAACAAACTGAGAGAGATCTGAAGATGTTGATCCCCGAAAAGAAATGGAAGAAGGCGCATCTACAGATAATATACTTTGGCAGAAAGTACTGCCCGGCAAGAGGTCACATCTGGCAGGAATGCCCGATCTGCAAAAAATACATGCGTAAAGAGTTAAGAGACTGATGACGAAGCTTCGAATAGTTTTTATGGGAACGCCAGAGTTTGCCGTTCCAAGTTTGGATATCCTGGTTGAGAACGGGTATGATGTTGTTGGTGTGATTACGGCGCCGGATAAGCCGAGTGGCCGCGGACTACAACTTGTTCCTTCAGCTGTTAAAGTTGCTGCGCAGAAACATGGATTAAAAATTCTTCAACCTGTAAATCTTAAAGCGCCGGAATTTATTGAGGAGCTAAAATCTCTCGATGCTAATCTTCAAATAGTTGTTGCATTCAGGATGTTGCCAGAGGTGGTGTGGATGATGCCGTCGATCGGAACATTTAACCTGCACGGATCATTGTTGCCTCAGTATCGTGGGGCGGCGCCTATCAACTGGGCGATCATTAATGGCGAGAAAGAGACCGGGGTTACGACTTTCTTTTTGAAACACGAGATCGACACCGGGAGTATTCTTTTCCAGGAAAAAGAACCGATACACCCGGATGACGATGCGGGGTCGGTCTACCAGCGACTGATGTTCAAAGGTGCACAGCTGGTGTTGAAAACTGTACAGTCGATCGAGACGGGCACGTACAAACCACAGGCACAACACGACACAGGTGACCTTAAACACGCCCCAAAGCTGTTTCGTGAAAACAGTATGATCGACTGGAACAAAAGGAGCATCGACATCGTAAACTTCGTTCGTGGACTGAGTCCTTACCCGGCAGCGTGGACAACACTTGCCGGCAAGACTTACAAGATATTCAGGACATCGGTGGTCGATAAGAAACGGCAGACACCAGGAGAAATTGATACTGACAATAAAACTCATCTTTACGTAAGTGCAGGCGATGGCTGGATCTCGATCGACGAGCTTCAGCCGGAAGGCAAGAAAAGGATGAAGACGCAGGATTTTCTCCGGGGATTCAAATTCAATAGTTAGAACAGAACAAGTATGATCGTTTCTTTAATAGCTGCCCTTACGAAGAACATGGTGATAGGGAAGAATAACGACCTGCCCTGGAAGTTGCCGGATGATATGAAGTACTTTATGGAGACGACGAAGGATCATGCGGTGATCATGGGGAGGAAGAATTATGATTCGTTGCCGCCGAAGTTTAAACCTTTAAAAGATCGGATGAATATTGTTATGTCGAAGCATCGGAAGATAGAAGGCGTAACTACAGTTGATTCGTTGGAAGAAGCGCTTAGGCAAGCCGCAACATATAAAAACAAGAAAGAAGTTTTTGTGATTGGCGGCGCGCAGATCTATGAACAGGCTTTGCCCATAGCCAACAAATTATACCTCACGGAAATTGATGCAGTAATTGAAGGTGATACTTTCTTTCCTGCGTTCGACAAAAAGCTCTATCATAAGGATGTAAGAAAACATCATCCTAAAGATGATCGGCACGCGTACGCTTTCGACTTCGTCGTTTATGAACGTTTTTGACTAACTTGAAACTTCAACCCTAAGTATATGGATGCTCAATCTCTCGACAATCACAAGAAAGTACTCGGGATCATTTACATCGTCACCGCCACCCTTACAATTGTTGTGGCGTTGTTCCTCCGCGCCATCATGGGAATCGTATTTGAGTTTGCCATGCAGGAGGTACACGGTGAAGAACGCAGGTTCGCTGAATTTTTCCTGTCACTCGGCTCGTTCCTTCCCGCAGTCATCATTATCTTTAGCGGCATCCCTACAATGATTGCAGGTATTGGTTTGCTCACGCGACAAGGCTGGGCCGTTATTATTTCTCTCATCGTGGGTTGTTTGAAACTATTTTCTGTACCGATTGGTACTGCTATCGGCATATATGCGATCTGGATCTATGCCGAAGACCAAAAACTTAAACGAGCGGCAACCGCATAATGAGTTCATTAAAAGGCCAGGTAGTCTGGATAACCGGAGCTTCGTCGGGAATCGGCGAAGCTTTGGTTTATAGTTTCGCCCACCAGGGCGCCCGTCTTATTCTCTCATCCCGGCGCAAAGAAGAACTCGAACGAGTTAAAGGCAACTGCCCCCAATACTCGCAAGCAGACATCCGCATTCTCCCGCTCGATCTCTCCGAATCGGCAACATTGAAATTAATGGCCGAAGCTGCCGTGCAGATGTTCGGACACATCGACATCCTTATCAACAACGGGGGCATCAGTCAGCGCAGCATGGCAAAAGACACCGTGCTCGACGTCGACCGTCGTTTGATGGAAGTCGATTACTTTGGGACTATTGCACTGACGAAGGGAGTTATCCCACACTTCATTCAAAGAAAAAAAGGTCAGTTCGTTGTGATCTCCAGTGTGCTCGGAATAATCGGCGCTGCAAACCGCACAGGCTACGCGGCCGCCAAACATGCGCTGCACGGATTCTTCGACAGCCTGCGTGCCGAGCTTTGGAAAGAAAGCAAAGACATTCATGTTACTATAATTTGCCCGGGCTGGATAAGCACCAACCTCGCACAGCATGCCCTCACCGCAAGCGGAGCCGAACTTAAAGACGACGACCAGCGCAACTCGCAAGGCATGACACCGGAAGCCCTTGCAACGAAAATCGCTTCGGCTATCCGAAAGAAAAAAGAGGAAGTATATATTGGCGGCATGAAGGAGATGTCCGCCATCTATCTCAAACGTTTCGTGCCTGGTATCTTTTCGAAGATCATCAGAAAGGTTAAGACCGACCGCATCGCAAGCCAGAAGTGATGGAATGGTATGAATACCTTCTGATCACTGTTATCGGATTTTGTGCTGCATTCCTCAACACTGTTGGCGGCGGCGGTTCGTTGTTTACAGTTCCCATTCTTACGTTCCTCGGCATGCCGATCACGGCAGCAAATGCAACATCACGTGTCGCCATCCTTTCGCAGAATGTTTTCGCGGTGTTCGGCTTTGCGAGCAAGAACGTAGAGCTGCCAAAAAAATACAGCCTCTGGTTGTGTGTCACATCTTTCATCGGCGGGTTCATTGGTTCGAAGCTCGCCTCCACGATCGACGACCGCATCTTTAGTCGCCTGTTTGTTGTGGTCATGGTGATATCCCTTATACTCGTTGTGTTCGATCCATTCAAGGCGAAGAACGAAGAGGAAAAGATGTCGCCCGCACGGCAGGCTATCGGCGCGTTTATATTTTTCTTCATAGGCATCTATGGAGGATTTGTGCAGGCCGGCATTGGTTTCCTGGTGATAGGCACGTTGACCGCGGTAAATAACCTGCCGTTAGTGAAAGTCAATTACATTAAGGTATTTGTTGCGATACTGTATACGGCTGTCTCGGTACTCGTTTTTGCTTTCGAAGGAAAGATCGATTGGTTTACCGGGCTTATTCTCGCGATCGGTCACGCGCTCGGAGGCTGGTACGCGAGTCGTTGGTCGGTCAAGGCCGGCGAGGTGTGGATCAAACGTATTATGGTAGTCTCCGTTCTTGCGATGGCTGTGAAACTGTGGTTTTCGTAAGACTCAGAACTACGTAACTCTTTTTCGGTATCAACAAAATGGTTACACCGGGCCTTAAGGAGGCTCATTCTTTTTTTTAACTAGCAAACCCTTTCTTTTTTCAAAAGTTGGTATAATTTCATTGTTCCTAAGCCATTCAACCTTCCCCGAATGAGGTCGCCGACGCTCTTGCGAAGATTAATTATAGGCCGTCGTGCGTTCATCCTATCTCACGTTGAGTTCAAAAAGATCATGCTCACGGGTCAGATGGCCCTTGTGGTGTTCCTGGTTGCGCTCGGTTATGGCGTTTTTGATCTCTTCTCGGGTGTTTACGGCTCATGGCCTTACGAAGCAACCTGTGCTATACTGGCACTGGCGAGTTTTTTCCTCAATCGGTCGGCCCGGCATACTCCCGCCAAGATCGTGTTGGTTATCGCCGCCAACCTTACCGTATATCTCTTCGCCGCTAGCGAAGCCCAGAGCACGGAACTGAGTGTCTTCTTTATAGTGATTGCTATCGCAACAGTTGCGGGTTTCGGCTACGAACAACGGTTTATTGCAATCGGTTTCATCGGACTTACGCTCGCTCTCTACCTGGCAAGTGCTTACTTTGATTTCACACCGGTGCGCGAAGTCAGCTTCGATCCCAACTATGTACGCAACAACAAGATCATCAACTTCATCACAGCACTCGTGTCGGCTTCATTGCTCGTGTATGCACTGGTGTCTGTGAATTATCATTCAGAGAAAGCCCTTGTCGATAGCGAACAGGCTATGGTCCAGAAGAACGAAGAGCTTACACGACTCAATGTTGAATTGGACAGGTTTGTATACAGCAGCTCTCACGATCTCATCGCTCCCCTCCGATCGGTGCTCGGACTGCTTACACTTTGTAATCTCTCGGAAGATCGTGAAGAGACAAAAAAATATCTCGCGATGATAAAAGAGCGCGTCGACGAGCTGCAACGGTTTATCAAAGAGATGAGTGACTACTCCAAGAATGGCCGATCGGCAGTTGTGTTCGAAGAAATAGAACTTGATAAAATGCTCCGCGAGGTATTGGAGACCCTCCGTTTTTATCCCGACTCCGAAAAACTTACAGTCGACATAGACATCGAAGACGAGCTTGTGGTGTACTCCGACCATATGCGCTTAAAAGCTATCCTGTCGAACATTATTAGTAATAGTTTTAAATACAGTGACCTCAAAAAAAACGCACCCTTCGTAAAGATCTTCGCAGCACGAAATCACAGCATGCTGCACCTGGAGATCTCCGACAACGGGTTGGGTATTAATGAAGCCGATCTGCCGAAGATCTTCGACATGTTCTATCGTGCTCATGAGCACGCCGAAGGATCAGGATTGGGCCTTTACATAGTGAAAGAGACGATCGACAAACTTGGCGGAACTATTGAGGTCGATTCCGTTGTTGGACGTGGTACGAAGTTCCGGATCACCTTGCCGATGAATCTGACTAAACTGAGACAACATGTTAAAGTGGAATGATGTACTTCAATTCGCGACGAAGGGCAACCCAAAGCCGCCGCGCCGGGTTGAAAAAAGCGAAGACGAATGGAAAGCAGAGCTTACGTCCGACGAATTCTACATTATCAGGAAGAAAGGAACGGAGCGTGCTTTCACCGGTGAATATTGTGAAGCACATGAGCCTGGCAAGTACGCCTGTCGTGCATGCGGCACATTGCTGTTCGATTCTGGTTTGAAGTTTGAGTCGGGAACAGGATGGCCCAGTTTTACACAGCCGGTTTCAGAAGACGTGGTTTCCTACATCAAAGACACTAGCTTCGGAATGGTGCGGGTCGAAGTTTGTTGCAATGTTTGCGATGGGCACCTCGGGCACGTGTTCCAGGACGGACCGCCACCGAGTGGACTGCGATACTGTATCAATTCGGCTTCGATAAAACACGTTGGTTGAACGGCAGAACAAAGGATTACATGAATGTCGAACGGAAGATTACATGAATTTCAAACCGCAGAAATGAAGCCGCAGACTTGATTAAAACTTTCGGGCTTTCGCTAGCATAGCAAGCCACTTCTGCTGTTCGACATTAATGTACTCCTCCGTTCTGACGTTTATACTATTTCCCTCCAAACTTCGTATTGAAGATCGGCAGCACCCGTAATCCTTTCGGGTTATCTCTTACAATATTGATCAGGCCCAACTGAAACCCGCGTATCGCCCTGGTATAGTTTACAACTCCTAATGCAACACCGCGCTGTTGTCCTTTGATCCTGTTGTACGCACTTACCGAAAGCCCTCTCATTGTCCCTTCTTCCATCGTTACGTTCCCGTTATCATCCTCGTGATTGCCACCACCCACGCGGAAGAATGCGGGTGCGATAATGATCCCTCTCACGTCGACACCACCGACTGCCGCTGCAATAGCAAGCCCCGTAACCTTCGCGCTTCCAACACCGATACCCGCTATGGTGATGCCTTTCACTTCCTCGCCCGCACCGATACCAATTCCCGCGATGTTCACACCACGAATTTTCTCACCAGCGCCGATGCCAACGAGGGCAACGCCCAAACCTGTAAGCGACTCTCCTGCTCCCACGCCCACACCGCCGATGCAAATCCCCGAAACATTTCCACCCGAGCCAACGCCCACTCCACCAAAGCTGAAACCTGAAAGACTTCCACCCGCACCAATGCCAATCCCGCCGATGTTTATGCCGCTTACCTTACCGCCAGCCCCGGCGCCCAACAACCCGATGTTTATTCCACGCAAGTCCTGCCCTGCTCCAATGCCCAGGCCACCAAAGTTGAAGCCGGTCATGCTCTGGCCCGAGCCTGCCCCAAGACCGCCGATGTTTATTCCATTCAGGCTTTCAGTAGCCGCGACGCCAAACAGTCCGAGGCTGATACCATTCTGGCGCGAATGTCCCATCGACATGGGTAGTCCCAGCGAAAGACCGTTGACGGTGCCCGTTTGGTCGCCATCGTTCTTTGTTTGCCAGACCGTAACGTTGACTCCGTTTATCCTCTCGACGTTCCTGTCCTTAAAGTTGAATCTGATTCCGGTGAACTTTGCAAGATTTCCAAAGCCGATACCGCCGCGTTTTGATGGGATGCCAAAACCCTGTCCGAAACTGGAAGAAACGGTTACAACGAGGAGTAAGAGGACGAGTAGTCTACGCATGGGAGTGAATGTTTGTGTTGATGATTAGACTACGATTCAGCGGGATTGGTTGCGTAGGGGGAATATTTTAATGCAAGCCGCAGAACAGGTGTAGAACAGACGAATGTAGAACAGATGAAATGGCCGCCGGACCTTCCGATAGCCCGTCAGTTACTTCTGCGGTTCTAAATTCATGTAATCGTCCGTTCTGCGGTTTATCACTCCGCCTGGTAGGCGAACACCCTCTTCAAAATATCCGTCGTTCTTGCGAGTGGATCGCGGCGAATATTCTGTTCTTCTTTGGCGATCATCACAAAAAGTCCCTGTATTGCCAGGTCGGTAGCGTAGTCATCGAGGTTCGGGTTGACTTTCTCTACCATTGGAATTTTATTGTATGTATTCACAAGGTCGGTATAGTACTTCGTGGCACTTACCTTGTCCAATGAATTCTTGATAACAGGTTTGAATTTGTCCTTCAACTGGACAGACGTTGTTTTCCGGAGATATTGCGTAGCAGCATCTTGTTGTCCTTTCAAAATACCCCATGCATCTTCGATGGTCATTTGTTGAATTGCGCTGATGAAGATCGGCTTCGCTTCTTTTGCGGCTTCTTCGGCACCATGATTCAATGTTGCAACGAAACGATCGACCTGGTCCCCCATTCCAACCTGGCGCAGACGGTCTTCAACTTTCTTTGTGTCGGGAGGGAACGGGATCTTGATCTCGGGATTCTTAAAATATCCATCTGCTACGGAAAGCTTGTCTGCACCGGTAGATACTCCTTTTAACAAAGCTTCTTTAAGTCCTTCAGCAACTTCGGAGGATGTTGGGCGGTTGTTACCACCCGACTTTCCAAAATCGGATATCGCCTGGTTAATCTGTGCCGATGTACAGCCCAGTAAGACAACTAAAAACAGCAAGTAGGAGTGTCGCATAAGATATTTTTGTTGTTATAGTGAATTTACAAAATTCCCTTCACCAATCTCCTTCACACTTTTACAACCGGATAGAGCCATTGTCAGTTCAAAATCAGCCATAAAGTTCCTAATCACTTCATACACACCTTGTTCACCGGCAATTGCGAGGCCATAAGCATACGGCCTTCCGATACAAACAGCGTCGGCACCGAGGGCAATGGCCTTAAACATGTCGGCACCTCCCCGTATACCGCCATCAACGAGCACCGGTATCTTTTTGTTGATTGTCTTTGTGATCTGGGGAAGACTATCGAGGGTGGCAACACTGCCGTCGACCTGGCGACCACCGTGGTTCGACACAATGATGCCATTGATGCCGTGGTCGACTGCCTTCGAAGCGTCGTCTTTGTGAAGAATGCCTTTAAGAAGGATCGGCAGTTTTGTGTGATCGCGGAGGAACGACAGATCACTCCACGTGAGGGCAGGGTTCGAATAGATGCTCACAAACTTCTGAACGGCTTTTCGGGGGCGACCTGATAAAAGTTTACTTAAAAAATTTCCGCCCGGATAAGCGCTGGTCATCTTCATGAGCCCCGCAATGGCGTGCAGCGTTATCTTTCTTTTTTCAGTTGGATTGGCGTCGGGTTCATCCATTAGTTTCTGGAATACCGGATCGGATGTGTATTGAGCAATACCTTTTCCTTCGAGGAATGGAAGATAAGCGAGGTCGAGGTCGCGGGTGCGCCAGCCAAGCAAAGTGGTGTCGAGCGTAACCACAATTGCAGAGCAACCAGATACTTCTGCGCGGTGTGCAAAGCTTGCAACCAGATCGCGCGACTTGCTCCAGTACATTTGAAACCAGCGGGTGCTGTTACCCATTGCAGCGGAAACATCCTCCATCGGAACCGACGCCTGGTTCGAAAAGATAAATGGAATACTGGTCCTGGCGGCAGCCTTTCCGACGGCGAGGTCAGCATCTTTGTGCGCAAGTTCCAGAACTCCCACGGGCGATAACAACAGCGGGAACGGAAGAGTCTTTCCAAAGAGGTTGATAGACGTATCGCGTGTGCCCACATCATTAAGCATTCGCGGAATGATCCTGTACTTATCGAATGCTGACCGGTTGTGTGAAATGGTGTGTTCGAGCCCCGCACCACCTGCGATGTAATCGAAAGCACGGGTGGTCATTACCGACCGCGCGCGTTGTTCGAGGTCGGTGAGACTTACAGTAACGTTGAGCTTTTTACCGGCCAGGCCGTTGAGATAGATTTCTTTTTGCCAATCAGGAGCAGAAAGGCTCATCTACTACTTATGAAGATTTTTGATTTTTTTATCGAACCAGTCGTCGTCACCGCCACTGCTGGATTTTTTCGTGAAATCCTTCGAGGGCTGATCTTTCTTAGAATAATCCTTCCTGGGATAATCCTTCTTTTTAAAGTCTTTCTTCTCGAAACTTCTTTTCTTTTTAGGCGGTGCGTCGGATGACCTTTCACCTGTGACCTCCACGCGAACTATTCTTCCTTTGTAATCGAAACCATGCAGGTGCTGACGAACTCTTTCTGTTAAACTCTTCTCAACTTCAAAGAAAGAATATGCACCCTTCACATCGATCTTGCCGATATCTTTTCCTTTAACTCCGGTCCGATCACACACAAGAGAAAGCAGCCGGCCTTTGTCGAGCCCGTCCATTTTGCCAAGATTAATGAACAACCGGTCGCCCGTTGTAAATCTTTCCGCTCCGTAGTCTCCTTCCGATACTTTGGCCTGGTTGAGGTCTGGTGCACCGCGATAGTAATCTAAAAGGTGATTGAACTCGAGCGATGTAAATCTCTTGATGATGTCTTCCTTGCTTAGATCAAGTAACTCGCTGTAGACCGATGGCAAAAAGTCGCTAATCTCTTCTTCCACCACCTGTACTTCACGCAGCCTGTGAACGAGGTTCAATAACCTGGCCTGGCAAACCTGCTCGCCGGTGGGCACCATTTTCTTTTCGATCTTCGAATTGATCGCTTTCTCGATCTGCCTGATCTTTCCTGCTTCGCGACGGGTAACTATCGCAATTGAGATACCTTTCTTACCTGCCCTTGCCGTACGGCCACTGCGGTGCGTGTAAAATTCAATCTCGTCGGGAAGGTTCAGGTGAATAACGTGCGTAATGTTGCTCACGTCAATGCCGCGTGCAGCCACGTCGGTGGCAACCAGTAATTGAAGCGTTTTATTCTTGAACGCTCCCATTACTTTGTCGCGTTGCTGTTGGGTGAGATCACCATGCAAAGCGTCGGCATTGTAACCGTCGCGCATCAGGTTCTCGGCAATCTTCTGGGTCTCGATCTTCGTGCGACAGAAGATCACGCCGAATATATCGATGTTGTAGTCAACAATACGTTTCAGTGCATCATAGCGATGACGGTCGTCGACAACCACGTACTGGTGTTCGATGTTTACGTTGCCTGTATTCTGTTGACCGATGGTAAGTTCGAGCGGATCGGTCATGTATGCTTGCGCGATCGTACGAACTTCGCGCGGCATGGTAGCGGAGAACAACCAAACCTTTTTAGTTTCGGGCGTATCGGCGAGTATGTGGTCTATGTCTTCCTTGAAGCCCATGTTCAGCATCTCGTCGGCTTCGTCGAGTACAACAAAGCGAATGGATTCGATGCGGATCACCTTGCGTTCCATGAGGTCCATTAAGCGACCGGGCGTGGCAACAATGATGTGAGCACCACGACGGATCTTGCGGATCTGGTCTGTGATGGACGCGCCGCCGTAAACGGGAACGATATTGAGCGGCTTTACTTTATCGCTGAACTTGTTGAGGTCGCCTGCGATCTGCACACACAGTTCGCGGGTTGGAGCGAGCACGAGCGCTTGTGTTATCCCGGTTTCGTTTGAACACAGTTCAATGAGAGGAAGTCCGAAAGCTGCCGTTTTGCCGGTGCCGGTCTGCGCGAGCGCTACGAGGTCGCGTGACTCTTGCAATAAGAAGGGGATCGCTTTTTCCTGGATCGGGGTGGGTGTTTCAAAACCCATTTGCTGAATAGTCTCCAGGAGAGCGTTAGATAGGCCGAGGGCCTGAAATGATGACATGTATTTGTTGTAAGGTGCAAAGGTAACATATTTGAGTATCTTGGCGGCCGTTATGAAAACTGTCACCGCTGAACTCTTAACGATTGGGGACGAGATCCTCTATGGACAGATTGTGGATACCAACTCTCAATGGATGAGTGTTGAGCTCGGCAATGCAGGAATTAAGGTCGTTCGTAAGACTTCTGTTGGCGACATAGAAAGTGAGATCCTTACTGCTTTCGCAGAAGCTGAAAAACGCGCCGATATCGTTCTCATCACCGGCGGTCTGGGTCCCACGAGCGACGATCTTACGAAGCCCTGTCTTGCAAAGTATTTCAACTGTGAGATGAAGATGCACGACGAGGCTCTCGCCGAAGTCACCGAGTTCTTCAAAAGTCGTGGGCGCGAGCTCACGGAAGTAAATCGCAACCAGGCGTTGCTGCCAGTATGTTGTGAAAAGGTGACTAATGCGATGGGCACCGCCCCTGGGATGTGGTTTCATCGCAACGGAAAAGTTTTCGTATCGATGCCCGGAGTTCCTCACGAGATGAAGAGGATGATGACTGATCTCGTTATCCCGAAGCTCAAGGCTACGTTCGAAACGCCCGTCATCTATCACAAAGTGATCCGTACTATCGGGCTTGGCGAATCATTCCTCGCAGAGAAAATAGCTGACTGGGAACGTGCGTTGCCTTCGCACATGAAGCTGGCCTATCTCCCTTCACTGGGCGATGTAAAGCTGCGACTCACCGGTATCGGTAAATCACAAAAAGAACTTGAGGCCGAAGCGGAAGAGCTCACCGTAAAGCTAAGAGACCGCATTGGCCAGTTTATTTTCGGGTATGGAGAAGACCCGATCGAGGTTGTGATCGGCAACACACTTCGTGAAAAAAATCTTACGATCGCCGTAGCTGAAAGCTGCACCGGCGGATACCTGTCGCACATGATAACAAGTGTGCCGGGGAGTTCATCGTATTTTCTTGGAAGCATGATCCCTTATGCATACGAGATCAAGATGCGTCAGCTTGGTGTGAAGCCAGAGACGCTCGAAAAATACGGGGCTGTTAGTGAACCCACTATTATCGAAATGGCGAACATCGTGCGCGCGAAGTTCAACACCGACATCGGAGTTGCAACGAGTGGTGTGGCGGGGCCGGGCGGAGCAACACCCGACAAACCTGTGGGCACGGTATGGATCGCGTACTCCGACAAATATCAAACCGTAACGAAAAGACTGCAGCTTTCGAAAGACCGTTTGATCAACATCAAACTGGCTTCTGCCGCAGTGCTTAACCTCATTCGCCAGTCGTTGCCAACTGGTCGATAGATTTCATTCTTACGTCGTTATTCCAAACGCTGCCCAAACTTCGGTGGCAAGTTGTTTCGTTTTGCAACTATGAAACCGGTTTACCTCCTCGCGTTCGTTGTATTCGCCCTCAGCTCGTGCGGGTACAACAATTCAAACCCTGAAACGATCAATTGCTCCGGCGTTGAGATCTCTTTTGCCGAAGACGTGATGCCGGTCATTACGGCTTCGTGTGCTACCAACTCAACCTGTCATGCTACCGGGAGCCACGAGGGGCCGGGGGCGTTGACGACCTATGCCCAGGTAAATGCTGCCCGGAACGATATCGAATCGTCGGTTGAGAGCGGCGACATGCCAAAGAATTCATCACTGTCGAAGGAGCATCGCAATACAATTATTTGCTGGATACGGAATGGGGCGGTGAATAATTAGGCTTTTTACCCTTCCACAAACGTTAGCGGTATGTTTTAAAGAAAGGCTTATTTTTGTATCTGAAACGGTACAAAAAATGGCGGAAGTTCACCTCATCATGCCCAAAATGGGCGAAAGCATCATGGAAGCCACGATCCTTAGCTGGCTTAAGAAGCCTGGCGACAAGATCGAGCAGGACGAGTCGGTGCTCGAAGTAGCTACTGACAAAGTAGATACCGAAGTGCCATCGACACACGCAGGAGTATTGAAAGAGATCCTCGCGAAAGAAGGTGAGGTTGTGAAAGTTGGCGCACCGATAGCAGTGATCACTTCCGACGTAGAAGTAGCCGAGGTAGTTGAGGTCGCCCCCAAAAAAGAAACCAAAGAAACCAAAGTAGAAGCTAAAGCGCCGGTAGCAGTTCACAGCAACGGCAATGGCGCTCCCCAAAATTTTAAAGGCTCTTCCCGTTTTTATTCGCCACTCGTTAAGAACATTGCTAAAGAAGAGAACGTCGCCGTCGCCGAGCTTGAAACCATTCCCGGTTCCGGATCGGAAGGCCGCGTTACCAAAAAAGATATTCTCGCTTACGTTCAAAACAGGAAGTTAGGTCAATCGATCGGCAACGGATCGCATCGTGCTAACGGATCTGCTCCTCTTGTTCCCGCTTCCATCGGTTCCGGCGACGAGATCATCGAGATGGATCGCATGCGCAAGATGATCGCCGAAAGGATGATCGACAGCAAGCGCGTATCGGCACATGTAACTTCGTTCGTAGAGGCCGACGTTACCAACATCGTGTTCTGGCGCAACAAGATGAAGCATGAGTTCCAGCGTCGCGAGGGCGATGCTCTCACGTTCACCCCGATCTTCATCGAAGCGGTGATCAATGCAATCAAAGACTATCCGATGATCAACATCCAGGTCGATGGAACAAGGATCATCAAGAAGAAAGACATCAACATCGGGATGGCGGTAGCTCTTCCGAGCGGCAATCTTATCGTACCCGTTATTCACCAGGCAGACCAGTATAATCTTACAGGTCTTGCAAAGATCGTGAACGATCTTGCCACCCGTGCGCGCGACAACAAACTGAAACCAGATGAGCTTTCCGGGGGAACATTTACCGTATCGAACGTTGGATCGTTTGGCAACGTGATGGGGACACCGATCATCATGCAACCACAAGTCGCCATCATCGCTCTCGGCGCTGTTCAAAAGAAACCTGCAGTTATCGACACACCGTACGGCGATGCAATTGCAATACGTCACAAGATGTTCCTCTCACACTCATACGATCATCGTGTGGTGGATGGAGCCCTTGGCGGAAGTGTTGTAAGAAGAGTTGCCGACTACCTCGAGAAGTTCGACATCAACCGGTCTATTTGATCACGACGTATCCCGTCACCTTCTCTGAGCCGTTCCCAAGGTCGATCGTATAAAAGTACGTGCCCGCAGGAAGCCTGTTGCCATTACTTGAATGGCCTGTGAATGCATTCTGGTTATTGTCGTAGCCGGTGACCTCGTATACCCGGTCGCCCCAACGGTTGTGGATCACCACTTTATTATCCGGGTAGAACTCGATGTTCTGGATGGTCATGAAATCATTCTTCCCATCATTACCGGGAGAGATAGCATTGTACACGTCGATTGCCCGGTCGATGAGGAGTTTCGCAGCCGCATAATACTTGAACGTGGGGGCCTTTTCACTGCGGACATAGGTGGTAATTCCATCTGATACTCCAAGGTTTTGATAACCCGTGAGCGGTGTATTCGACGCCGCGACAACGAGTTCGGGACCGATACTACGCTCATCGGCAGGTGTTGGCAATGATATGGTTGCGCCCTCCAGGTTTCCTCCACTGGCAAGTTCCCAATATCTTTTCGTTGACAATTTTTCCAATTCAAGTTCGCCTGAAAGCGTCTCACCATTCGCAAGTTCGTGTAGTGTAACGATACCAAATGGATTGGCGCCACTGGCGCCGAAGATCAAAACAGGCAGGTATGTTGAGCCGTTTCCGATTGGGAACAACCAATCGCCCGATCCCTTAATTTCCACGGGTCCATTGATGTGCGCCGCATCGCTCCCACCAACGATCGCAACATCGTTATCCATGACAATGCGCGCACCGTTCTTTGAAACGAGAATGCCATCGGTTAAAACCAGCTGCGATTTAACGAAGATGTCGGCGAGGAATTCTTTTTGCCCGCCGCCACTGATCACCAGCTTTTCGATCGACTGTGCGTTGTGGTTGATCACCTGGTCGAGATCGCTATCGAAGTTTACCTGGCCGGTACCCGGATCGTAGTCGCCGGTGTTTATCCATGCACCGGAGATGATCACTTGGCCGTTGTTGATCAGCTTGCCTTTGTTC
>DASRSO010000205.1:0-27751 GCA_035656375.1 Cyclobacteriaceae bacterium
AACCACCGGGACGTTCCAGTTCGAAAGCGATGGCATGCAGACCTACCTGAAAAGTCTGAAGCCCGACAAGTTTGAAGACCTCATTGCGATGAACGCGTTGTATCGTCCGGGTCCGATGGAATACATACCGCAGTTTATCGCGCGGAAGCATGGCAAGGAGGCGATACGGTACGATCTGCCTGCGATGGAAGAATACCTGAAGGACACGTATGGCATTTGCGTATACCAGGAGCAGGTTATGTTGCTGTCGCAAAAGCTGGCCAACTTCACGAAGGGTGAAGCCGACGTTCTTCGTAAGGCGATGGGTAAGAAGCAGAAGGAAGTTCTCGACAAGATGAAGGACAAGTTCATCGAAGGGTGCAGGAAGAACAACCACGACGAACGTATCGCCGAGAAGATCTGGAAAGACTGGGAGGCATTCGCGCAGTACGCGTTCAACAAGTCGCACTCGACTTGTTATTCACTGGTTGCATATCATACCGCCTACCTGAAGGCCAACTACCCTGCCGAATACATGGCGGCGGTACTTACGCACTCCCAAAACAGTCTCGATAGCGTTACATACTTTATCGACGAAGCCCGTAAGATGGGTATTGCTGTACTGGGTCCGCATGTGAATGAATCGGGAATGTACTTCGAGGTGAATGAGAAAGGTGAGATCCGTTTTGGGCTTGGTGCGATCAAGGGAGCTGGTGAAGCGGCGGTGGAAGACATCATTAAAGAGCGCGACGCACATGGCCACTACAAGAACATCTTCGAGTTTGCGAAACGCATTGGCGGAAAAGCAGTGAACAAGAAAACATTCGAGTGCCTGGCGCTTTCCGGTGCGTTCGATTGCTTTACGGACTTCCATCGCAGGCAATACATGGCCGCCAAAGAGGGCGATATTCCGCTGACTGAAAAAGTTATTCGCTACGCAGCCAAGTTGCAACAGGAACAGGCCAGTGCGCAGGCGAGTTTATTTGGAGGCTCTACCGGTACAGAGATGCCTCTGCCTCGCATCGATCCGATCGAGCCGTTCAGCGAGATAGAAAAACTGCAGTTCGAGAAAGAGGTAGTGGGAGTTTACATCTCGGGCCACCCGCTAGACAACTACGAGTTTATCATCAACACATTTGTGACAACACAAATGACCGAGTTGAACAACGTGGAGGCGCTGCAAGGCAAAGACTGCAAGCTGGTGGGCATCGTTTCTTCGATGGAGGAACGCCGCACGAAAAACGGCAACCCGTTCGGGCGTGTTACCCTGGAAGACTATAGTGGAGGGTTTACCTTTACGATGTTTGGAAACGACTGGATCCAGAGAAAGAATTTCTGTATCCCGGGCCTTCATCTCTTTATTGAGGGGTCGGTTCAGAAGAACACCTGGGGCGACCAGAGCCTGGAGTTCAAGATCAGGAATATCACTTTGCTGAATGAAGTAGCAGAGAAACGGGTGAATGGCTTGGCGGTGCGGATCAACGGCCACGAGGATCTGTTTACGGTGAAAGAGCTGGACAAACTGGATAAAATCCTCAAAAAACACTCTGGAAAGGCCTTTTTCAAGCTCGGCATCAACTACCCTGGTGAAAAGCCTGTTGACGAATCACCGACGCGGAACCGGACTGTGAAGCCTTCTCATGCGCTGATCACGGAGCTCAAAAAGTTCCCGGCGGATGTGGGTATTATCACCGATAAAAATGAGATACGCTGGCTGTCGGACAAGAGCAACAAACCTGGTGGCTCAACTCCGAAAGTTGGAACAAATTCGTCTACCTTTGTGTTGGAATCTATAGAACAGGAAACTATCAATATTTAAAACACCATGGGAAAAGCAATAGTACTTACCGACGCAAACTTCGATCAGATCATTCAATCAGATAAACCCGTTTTGGTTGATTTCTGGGCAGAATGGTGTGGACCATGTAAAATGATCGGGCCAGCAGTAGAAGAGTTGGCTAACGACTACGAAGGCAAAGCCGTAGTTGCAAAACTTAACGTTGACGAAAATCCTCAGACGACTGCCAAGTTCGGCGTTCGTTCTATCCCTACTCTCCTGGTTTTCAGGAAGGGCCAGGTAGTCGACAAACAAATTGGGGCTGTACCCAAGTCGATCCTTGCGCAAAAGCTCGAAGCACAAGTCGTTTAAGATAACTTACGATTTAGAATAAGACTTTAGCCCTGTAGCACCGCTACGGGGCTTTTTATTTGTCCGGATGGTGCATTGTTCGGAATGCGAATGCTGAAGGTCGATCCTTCGTTGAACGTTGAGTCCAGAGAAATATCTCCTCCGAGTTTGGTAACAGACTCTTTAACTATATAGAGTCCGAGCCCAGCGCCTTCACTTCTTTCGGTAGCACGGAAGAACATGCTGAAGATCTTTGGAAGATATTCTTCGCGTATTCCCATCCCGTTGTCGGAGAATTGAATGCGGATGTCTTCGGCAGAGATGTCGGCGATGATGCGGATATAACTTCTCGACTTCTCTACGTCCTGGTATTTTATTGAATTCGAGATGAGGTTCTGAAAGATGATTCCCAGGCGGTAAGCATCTGAATAGATTGGAGCATCGCCCACAATACGGATCTCTTTGTCGATCCGGTCGAAGCCTTTCAGGTATTGCAAACGTTCGAGTGTATCCTTGAAGAGCGGTTCGAGTTGTACTTCGGCGATCGATGTTTCTGTTCGCGCATTCCGGGAGTAGTCGAGGATCTCTTTCAGGGTATCGTCGAGCCGGTGGATCGAATGTTCGATCATGTTGAACAGCTTGTTGTCGGGTTCGTCGGTCGTGGTTGTCTTCTTGTCTTCCATCCTGGCGATGGTGACAAGTCCGAGTACCGACATAAGCGGGGCTCGAAGGTTGTGGGAAACACTATAGACAAAGTTGTCGAGCTCCATGTTGATCTTGCGGAGCAGGTCGTTTGTCTTGATCAGTTCTTCGTTCTGGTCGCGGAGCTTGAGTTCTGTTACAAGTCGTCGCGATTCCATTTCCCTTTGGTTGAGGGAGTTCAGGATTGCGGCGGGCAGTCGCGAGAGGTTATTCTTCAATATATAGTCGTCGACGCCCTGCTTTAAGCAGTTTACCGCAAACTCTTCGGAAACGGTTCCGGTAACGAGAATGAACGGGATCATGAGGCCACGGGCGCGACAAAGCTTAAGCGCTTCGATCGAGTTGAACTGCGGCAAGGCGTGGTCTGACAGGACAACGTCGGGGGTGAACGCATCCAGAGCACTTACAAACTCTTCGGGACCATCTACCCTCATGCTGACGAATGGAAGCTTGGCTTTCTTAAGTACGCGCTCAATTAGCCCTGCCTCCTCCGCAATATCCTCCAGCATCAGGATCCTCAAAACTCTTTCCATAACACAATTAAAGCATCAACATGCAACAACAAATATTTTGTTTATGCATTTATTTGGGCGGCTGGTTCAATACCAGCCAGAACAATCCTAAGTCCGACACAGCTTTCACAAACTTCTCAAAGTCAACGGGTTTCACGATATAAGCGTTCACTCCGAGCCTGTATGATTCAACGATGTCCTTTTCTTCTTTTGATGATGTAAGGATAACGACCGGTATTACCCGCTTCTCTTCGCTCTGCTTGATCTTCTTCAACACTTCGATGCCATCAACTTTAGGCATCTTAAGATCGAGAAGGATCAGCCGTGGCATGTTGTTCTTTCCTTCACCGAAGAGGAAGTTGATCGCTTCTTCTCCATCGGTAAGGTGAACAAGGTTATTCGCCAGCTTGTTCTTCTTCAAAGCACGGATCGTAAGACCTGCATCATCCGGGTTATCTTCAACTAGTAAAATATCTACTGCTTCATCCATAAAAATGATTAACTGATTATTAAAAAATAAAAGTTGTTAGACAACTTCATTATCTTAGTCGATAACTCTAAAATCACACAATACTTAATAAGTTAAAAAAAATTCGCCCCATGTTGTTACAATTAGTACACCCACGGTCTGTAATCATTAAAGTAATCTTACATGGAATTGCCCATCGTGAAAACACGATATAGTGCCCAAAGGTGTGTGATTTCAAGGAATTGGGGCCTGAAAAAGTGAATTATATAGTTATCTCATTACATTAACCCGAATAAAATCTCCCTCGATGCACAATCGAAAAAGTGTTCTAACCATTCTGATTGCGGATGATCATCCACTATTTAGGAAAGGACTAGAAGACATGATCCGAACAACAGAATATTCGAACGCGAATATTGTTCTTGCCGCGAATGGCGCCGAAGCAGTGAAGCTATCGGGTTTACACAATGTCGACCTTATCTTCCTGGACGTGAACATGCCCGAGATGAACGGCTACGAAGCAGCCGACGCAATACTCGAAGCCAGACCTACCGTACCCATCATCATACTCACCCAGTTCGACGAGATCCCTTTGATACTCAACATGTTTAAGACAGGTGCGAAAGGTTTCCTTACCAAAAACATTGAGGGTGAAGAGATTACCGCCGCTATGACAACAGTACTCAAGGGCGACTATTATTATCACTCAAAGTTCGACGACACTATTTCGTCGTGGCTCATGTCGGGATTGCGCAAGCAGATACCTTCGGTGCGGTTCTCAGAACGGGAGATGCAGCTTATCATGCTGATGTCGAAGGGAAAAACAACGCAAGAGATCAGTGAACAGTTAGGCCTAAGCTTCCGGTCGATCGAGACCTACAGGTACCAGTTGATAAAAAAGGTCAACGTAGCAAACACGGCGGAACTGATCACTTATGTTTATAAGAACTCGATCCTATAAACTTTTCATCCGTTCAAGGATTTCCAGCACCGCTGGACACACCAACGAATTGCGATAGGTCAAATCCAAAACCTGGCTCATCTTCTTCCTGTCGGTATGCGGATACTCGCGACATGCCTTCGGGCGGCTGTCGTACACGCTGCAATAATTATCAGGACCGAGGAACGGGCACGGCGCGGAGTTCAAAACATAGTCCTTGTCTTCATCCACATGCAGGTACTTTTCGATGAAGTCGCCGGGCTTCATCCTTAAGGCTTTTGCAACACGTTCTATGTCGGTCTGGTAAAAGATCGGGCTGGTGGTCTTGCAACAATTCGCACACTGAAGACAATCGATCTCACTGAAAACCTCTTCGTGGGTTTCGTGGAACATGTTGTCGAGCTTGTTATCGGGAACTTTAGAAAGTCCTTTGAGAAACTTTTTGTTCTCATTAGCCTTGCCCGTGGCAGCCTGTTTGAATTTTTCTATCAACGACGACATAATGCACGATAAGGACACCAGGTACAACTCTTCAGGTTCGAAGTCTGTGCAAACGGAACTTTCGGATCGTAAATTTCTTCAACCACCTGGTGCAGGCGCTGACCAAATTCCTGGAGCATAGGCTTCACATCTTCCATGGGCTCCTTGCTGCCACCGGCCTTCAACCCAAACTTGAAGTCTCTTCCAAAGAGACTGTTTCGATTCATCAACCCGGGTTGAATCTTCTCAACCGGAGAATTGTTGTGTAAGAAATACACATAAGCGTAAAGAATAGTCTGGAACGCTGCCTTGTTGTGTTTGCTGTCTCCATTAAACAACGACTCAATGTCATCGAACTTCAGCTCGTCGTTACCTGTCTTGTAATCCACAACCCGAACGGTACCGCGGCTTGCATCTGCGCGGTCTATTTTTCCTCCTACACGAACACGTTTGCCGGAAGTGAGATCGATGGTCTCGTTGAAGTCCTGTTCGAGCATTCTTATCTCGAACGGAGCATACTCTGCGTCGCGCTCGAGCACTTTTCTCACGAACGTGCGCACCACTTCTTTCACAACGATCCGCTTGCCTTCGTACACGATCTCTTCGTTGTAGGCCATGTGATAGAATTCGCGGAATGCTCGATCGATCAGTTTGTCGATACGTTCGTCGGGAATATTTAGATCGTCAGGGTTCACGGCTCCGCCCCTGGTGTCTCTAAACTCCTGGTATAACCAGAAGGCCACGTCGTGAAGAATGCTTCCAAGGATACGCGCATCCACATCCTCCTCTACCTCATCGGCTTCCCGCATCTGCGCCACGTGTTTCAAATAAAACCGTAAGCTGCATTCAATGTAGTCATTAAGACTTGATGGGCTTAATGATCTCATCTCAGGCGTTTCATTCACAAACTTGTCGAGCACCTGCATCACCGTCGGGGTTTTGTCGACGACAATGGGATGTATCGCATGAACATGAATGGGGTTGTGAAGTACTCGTTTCTGCATCGGAAGCTTCGACTCCATGATCACCTGTTGCAGGTAACGACTCATTTCGCCGTTGCCGATCACATCGGGTTCGGTACTATAATAAAACGAAACGTTGGAAGCACGCTGCAGCAATCTATAAAACAGGTATGCGTATATAGCATCCTGGTGCTGCCATGTTGGAAGCCCATATGCACGGCGAATGGCGTGGGGCACATAAGATCCCTGTCGGGGCGGCGATGGAAGCTGACCTTCGTTCAACGAAAGGATGATCACGTTATCAAAATCCAGGTTACGCGTTTCAAGCACACCCATGATCTGCAGACCACGTAAGGGTTCGCCGGTGAACGGTATCTTCTGCATCATCATCACCTGCCGGAACAGCTTTTGAAAGCCTCGCCAGTCGGGTGCTTTTTCTGACACAGAGAATATTGAATGAAGTCGCGAAATATGCTGGTGGAAATGATATGCGTACTCCCTGTCGAAGCTCTTCTTGTCGGTAAGTCGTGCGCCGAGGTGTTCGACGATCTCCAAAAGATAATCGGTAGCCTGCGCCGACTCTACAAACCTGAATATTGTGGCGAAGATGGGATCGTCGCCCAGGAGTTCATCGATTGGAACATACACCCTGTTATTGCGAACGATCTGTGCAATACGTTCCTGTGCTTCCTTCTCTGCGAGTGTAAGAAAGTAAGCGTGTCCTAATATCGCGTTCACCTCCCTGTGACGGAACGACGCCGATCGCTTCCTCACCTGCATTTCGATAACCTGGTCGAGCAGGTTGAACAATGGAGTGTCGCGCAGCGGGAAACCCATGGTAACATTGATGTCGCGAAGTTCGTCGGGTAGCGAATGCATCATAGGCAGGAGCATGCTCTCGTCGGGAAGGACTATCACCGTCTTGCTTAGCTCGACGGGAAGATCGTCTTTGGGCAATGTCTTGAGTATGTCGGCTATTTCGAGGCCGGCGAGTTTTGCCTGGCCTATCCGTTGCGGTACGGCAGTAAGTGAAATATTCTTTTGCGATTCGAGAAAGTGTTTCGGCAGTGCCGCATCAAACGTGGAGGCAAGGTGTTCGTGCTTCCTGTATTCACGCATGAACTGACCTGCTTCCTGGAGATCGTTCTCTACATAATATTCATCGGCATCCCAATAGATCTTTGCCCCGTTGGCAACGAGTATCGAGATGACCTTCTCCTCTGCTTTCGTCAATGCGTTGAACCCGGCAAATATGAACCTGGAGTTCCTGACAGCGGCAGGGATCTTCTTTGAAAAACTTTCGGCTACGTCGCGGTGGAGCATGCCTTCGTAGCCAAGTGATTCTTTTTTGAGCGCTTTGGTGAACTCGGTGTATACCTTTGGCAGCTTCTTCCACATGAATAGGAATTCATCTTTTGTTGCAGAAGGCTTATCGCTGAAGTGTATCCAGAAGTCTTTTAAGAATGACTTCTGTTCCTCGGTCAGGTAGTCAAACGTTTCATCGAGTTCTTTGATCTTGCTCAGATCTTTAAACAACTGCGGAGCATTGACAAGATATTTATCGATCTCGTCGAAGTCGCGAAGGAGCATTTCGCCCCAGAAGTAAAACCTGTCGAACGACTCGTTGTTGTTGAGCACCGAGGTGTAGACCTGGTACAACTTGAAGATGAGCGTGAGTTTGTCGGGTTCGCGCAGGTCGGAATGTCGTTTGAAAAACTCCTCGATACTGAAAAGCGCGGGTGCCCATTGAGGTTTCTTGAGTGCACGGGCGAGGTAGTTTTCGAAGTACAGCGCTGCACGACGGTTGGGAAATACGAACGTGAGCTCGTCGAGCTTTGGGTGCTCGCGGATCATCTGTTCGGCCAACTCTTTTAGAAAAGGCGTCATCCGAACAGGTTGAATGTTGAGTTGCTGATCACCTCGTCGAGCTTCATGTCTTTGAGGTACACAAGGAATGCCTGCACATTGGGATAACCCATCTGCGTAAGCACCCGGGCATAGACTTCGATCTGGTCACGGTCGGCAGATTTCCGTTCGCCAGTTTTGTAGTCTACTATAACGGTTCGTTTCTTACCGAGCATGATCCGGTCGATCCGTTTTTGCGTTCCGCCGGGTAGCAGCACCAAAGCTTCCGCTTTGATCTCCCATTCTTTCGTAAACCAGTTGCTCATTACCGGATGGTCGAGCACTGAATAAACATCTTTCCTCACGGCTTCGATGTCTTCATTCGGAAGCGCGTGCTCAAGAAAGAACTGGATGAGTTTCTCTTCGGCATCTGTCTTGTACTCGATCCTTGAAAGGACAGTGTGGATCAATATCCCGCGATTGATCTTACTTCTCTTCTCAGAGACCTCGTCTTCGAAAAATTCAGAGCCCTCGCGCTTGATCACAAGCTTCTCCCGCCAGTCGGTCGACGGGTAACGATCGAGCTTTCGCTCTATTATATCTGTCTTCACCCATTGGTCGGGCATGGTATTGATCTCTCCAACACTGAACTCAACACCGTTGAATTGAAATGGATACTTCTCTTGTAGAACAGCCTGTACAACTTCACCCACGAAGTTCATCCTTCCCGAATTTGAAACGGGTCCAGTCACGATCAGCCCCCACTCTGCCCTGGTGAATGCGACGTAAAGCAGGTTCAGGTTATCGAGATACACTTTCACATATTCTTCCTGGTAGGCAGCTTCGAATTGGGTGCGCTTGAGATCCGTTGAGAACCGCAACGCCAGCGCGCCAAGTTGGTTAAAAGGCTTTTCAGTTGGAGTGATCCACATCAGCGGCGTACTGGATTCATGGCCGAACCTCCAGTTGCAAAAGGGAATGATCACGTATTTATATTGAAGGCCCTTCGACCCGTGGATAGTGACGATGTTTGCGGCGTCGATGCTTGAAGAGACCTTGATCGACTTTCGTGCCTTATACATTTCCCACCACTCGAGAAACGAGTTAATGTCGGTACGTTCTCGCGCCGAGAACTCGAGGATGAGATCCTGGAATGCCTGCAGGTATGCGAGCTCCTCAGGTTTCTCTCCGAGACCGAAAAGTTGTATGATCTCCTCTGTTAATTCGAACAGAGAAAGTTGTTTGAAATGCTTAAGTCTATCGAGAAACTTCGGGGGCAACGTGTCCTCGAACCGATCTTTGGAACCAGCCTTTATAAAAAGATCGTCGGCCGGGGTTCCGGCCAGTTCGTAGGCGAGTTGTCCTCGTGATACCCGATCCTGCGTGTTCTTAAGAAACTTCAGTGCCGATATGATAATGTTAACCGATAGAGATGTATCGAGGCGAAGTGATTCGTTCGAGACGACTTCATAACTGTAACCTGGCTTCGCCTCTGGTGTATTCCTGAAGTTCAACAGGTACTGGGCGATCCGCTGTCCCTCTTCGTTCTTCCGTACGATGATCGCGATCTCCTTTTGCTTTGCTCCTTTGTCCTGCAGCTGCTCCATCCACGTAGGGATCATGCGCATTGCCTGCTCTTCCCATCCCTCATCTTCTTCATTCCTTTCGAAGAACTTCATCCGCACAAAACCACTGTCGAGCCACTTCGATTTTTTCTGCTCGGCTTCTGCAAAGACTTCTACCGGGAGGTTGTCGTTCACATGGGTTGCTACACGTGCGGCCGCGGCCTTGAACATTGTGTTGTTGAAGTCGACGATGTTGCCGGCGCTCCTGAAATTCGTGTCGAGGGGAACGATCTCGGTGCGGACTTCGCCGAATTCATTCACAACATGTTTTTGCAATATCTCGAGGTCACCGCTCCGCCACCGGTAAATCGACTGCTTCACGTCGCCTACTATGAGACTGAAATAATTCTGGTCGCCTGCCTCACGAAGGAGCGGCGTAAAATTCTTCCACTGGAACAGGGATGTGTCCTGGAACTCGTCGATCAGGTAATTCCTGTAGTACGATCCGACCTTTTCGTAAACGAATGGCGTATCGCTGTTGTTGATCACACCATTAAGGAACTTCGACGCATCGGCGAGTATCAACAGATTGTTTTCCTCGCGATAATCGCGAAGCTTCCGGGTGATGTCTGTTATCAATCCAAATGCATAAAAATTCTTCAACACCTGGATTGCCGTCCGGCTGATAATTGAATTCTCGTCATCGTAGGCGACCATGTCGCGAACGATCGGCATGATCTTGCTTTCGGCGATAGCCAAATATTTCTCGCGATATATGCCTTTCTTAAACCAGTCGGTAGGTCCGAGAACCGAAGCTTCGATCCGTTTGCTGTCCCTCGACCGGCTTTTGCCCAGCGACAAGTCCCGAAACCATGCATAGATGGTACCGATATCGCCGTAAGAAAAGTCTGAGACCTTGATATTGTTCTCGTCGAGGATCCGCAATGCTTCGGATGCCTTCGTCCGCATGTAGTTCCGGTAGGTGTTTACCTCCGTTTGGAGAAAGTCGAGCATCCGGCGGTTGTCTTCCAGGATGTTCTCCGAACCGAGTATCCTGTCTTCAACAGTCTTGAATTGTTCTTTGAAGATCTCTTTGGCAAACATTTTCAACTGGAACTCGACGTTCCAGTTCTCCCCCTCCTGCAGCCGTTCCCGCGAAAACTGGACGACCCAATCGGTAAGGTCCTGTCGCTCAGGCCCGAGGTCATCCATCAGTGCGGCGATCACCTCGTCGAGCACGTAGTCTGTGTCGACCTCCAGCCGGAAGTTTCCCATCAGGCCGGCTTCGCGAGTAAACGAACGGATCACGCGCTGGAAGAAGGCGTCGATGGTGCTGATCGAAAATTGGGAATACTTGTGAAGTATGTACGACAACACCTCGCGACTTTTCGCCTGAAGCGTGTCGTCGTCGATATGCAACTCGGTTTTTATTTCGCCCGAAAGATTGTTGGGCCGGCCGTTCGCGAAGTCGTCGAGATACTCGAGTATCCGGCTCTTCATCTCCTGCGTCGCTTTATTTGCGAAAGTCACTGCGAGGATAAACCGAAAGTACTCGGGCTGCTTGCTGAGCGCCAGCAGAATATATCGCTTCGCAAGCGTGCGGGTCTTGCCCGATCCTGCCGACGACCTGTAAATATGGAATGTCTTGGTCAACCCGTAAATATCATTATATTGGCCTAGTCTATGTTAAGAAGGCTGTATTTTTTAGCACCCAAGATCGCCTACTCTTTTCCCGTCCAGCTGTTCCTGAATAACCTAAAGCGAAACCAGGTATTGTTGCTGTGCTGGATTGTGCTATTCGCGATGACGACCGGTAGCTTCGGCAAATACCTGGGCATTCCGTATCTGTTCCTCGATCCGGAATATCTTAACAAAGTAAATTTTCGAAGCTTCTTCATTATGGGCATGGTGATAGCCGGTTTCTCGACCGCCTTTCACATTACTTGTTATATCAACGACGGTCATCGATTCTCTTTCGTGGGCACTTTGTCGCGGCCGTTCACGAAGTTCGTCATCAACAACAGCTTCATTCCGCTTACTTTTTTGATCACCTATCTCTTCGAGGTGATCTCATTCCAGCAAAACAACCAGTACATCACCGGCTGGGACCTGACGATGAACATTACCGGTGTACTGGTGGGTTACGCAGTGATGTCGGCGTTTTTCTTCACCTACTTCCGGCTAACCAACAAAGATATTTTCAAGTACGTCGTTTGTCGGATAGACGAAAAGATCAAGCAACGGGTAAAGGTGACGCGTGCCAGCGCTATGAAGAAACTCGACATCGCCAGGAAAAGACAGGAACGAGTTGACTATTATCTCGACGGCAGGCTGAGATTCGTGAAAGTGGAAGACACGCACTTCTACGACAAGCAAACCATTCTGCAGGTATTCGACCAGAACCAGTTCAACCTGGTGATCATCGAGGTATTGATCTTCGCACTCATCGTTATACTGGGGATCTTCAAGGACATGCCTGTTTTCCAGTTGCCGGCGGCAGCAAGCTGCATCATATTCCTCACCGTGTTCGTGATGCTTGCAGGTGCGTTCGAATACTGGTTCGGCAACTGGTCGTCGACCGCGGCGCTGTTGTTGTTCCTGTTTGTCAATTACCTGGTGGGCGAAGGTGTGTTCTCGAAACCATACAGGGCATTCGGGCTCGACTACCAGAAGCTACCAGTAGAGTATTCGATAAAGAACCTGCGGCGACTAAGCGATAGCACTTTCATAAACCAGGACCGCGCGGCAACAATACCCATGCTCGACAACTGGCGTAAAAAATTCGACCGGCCGCCAAAGCTCGTGTTCCTTTGTGTAAGCGGTGGCGGAAAGCGTGCGGCATTGTGGGCGCTGAATTCTTTACAGACAGCCGACAGCCTTGCGGGTGGACGATTGATGAAACAGAGCGTGCTCATCACCGGCGCGTCGGGAGGGTTGATCGGGGCAAGTTACTTTCGTGAGCTAAAGCTGCGGGAACTCCAGGGCGAGAACGTAAAGCCGTATTCATACATCCACCGCGACAAGATTTCGACCGACAACCTGAATCCACTCATCTTTAGTTTGCTCGCAAACGATCTGTTCGTAGGTTTCACACAGTTTGTGTATGCCGACAATGCCTATGAAAAAGACAGGGCGTATACTTTTGAACAGCAATTGAACCAGATTACCGAGGGAATGATGGACAAGCCCATCAGCGCCTATCGCAAACCAGAGAACGAAGGGTTAATACCATTGGTTGTACTGACGCCCACGGTGGTGAACGACGGACGGAAGATGTACATCGCTTCCAGGCCGGTAAGTTTTTTCAACAGCGACGTGCTGGACATGCCGGGATATGAAGCATCGAAGATCGCCGGCACTGATTTTCAACGGGCGTTTTCGGAGCTAGGCAGCGACAGCCTGAGGTTCCTTAGCGCGCTTCGGATGAGTGCCACGTTCCCGTACATCACTCCCAACACTACTCTTCCTACCGAGCCGCCGATCCAAATAATGGATGCGGGTATCTCCGATAACTTCGGGATGAACGACGCGATTCGTTTCCTGTATTCATTCAAAGACTGGATTGCAGCCAACACAAGTGGCGTGGTGTTCGTGTCGATCCGCGACTCACCCAAACTCGCCAACATACTCCCACGCACTGGTCAGACCATAGTCGACGACATCACACAGCCTATCAGTAGTGTGTACAACAACTTTGAGAACTTCCAGGATATCAATGCCGACCTGCTGATCGGCCAGGCGAAAGCGTGGTTTCCGCTGCCTATCTCCCGGATCGACCTGCAGTACCAGGCAGAAAGCTATGTCCCCATTCTTCAAAAGATGGATAGCATTCGTCAGAACAGTGCGAGGGCTTCGCTAAGCTGGCGACTTACCACCCGGGAAAAAGAAGGGATTGTGAATGCAATCAACTCGGTAGAAAATCAGCAGCAGCTCAAGTTGCTGAATGCCATCCTCGACTAGCTACAGGTTCAAATACTTTTTGATGTTCCGAACGTATTCTTCGAATGCCGTCTTGCCTTTCGGCGTGATCTTCAGAACAGTGAGCGGGTAGTTGTCGCGGAATGTTTTTTTGACTTTGACATAGCCTGCGTCTTCGAGCTTGCCGATCTGGAAGCTGAGGTTCCCCGCGGTGGTGTTAGTCTTTTCCTTAAGGTGATTGAACTCGGCTTCTTCGACAGCCATAAGTATAGACACAACGGCCAGTCGCACCTGCGAATGCAGGACAGGATCGAGATCAGAATACATCGTCTACAAAAATAATAAAAAAGAGTTTCATCAAACTAGTTTGCGTTACAAACTAATTTATAGATTTGACGTATAGATACCTGAGAGAGTAATCATTTAACCCAACACATATGAAAACTGTACTTCGTACAGCGCTGATAAGCGCTTGTGCCTGGCTTTGCGTTGCTTTTGCCAAACCGGCGACGGCCCAGGTTGCCGATGCATCATCTTACACTGCCTACCTCGGCGCAGAGGACGTCGAAAAGTCGAATGCACTTTGGGACAAAGCTGTTGCCGAAAAACAGTCGGCCTTCGACAAGAATCCGAAAGACAATACCGTGCGGTGGAACCTTGCGGTGAGCCAGTATGGGCTGCTTGGCGGGACGATGAGAAACAAGGATGAAGATCGTTTCGATAAGTATTACGACAACACGAAAGATCATTTCGAGGCTCTTGAAAAGGACGAGAAATTCAAAGCCGAAGCGAAGGCGATGCTCAGTGGTTTGTATGGGATGAAGATGGCATACAACTCAATGATGGGAATGGTGCTTGGCCCCAAGAGCAGCGGACTTGTGGAAGATGCTGTGGAGCTTGCACCAAATTCGCCGATCGTTTGGAAGATACAGGCCAACTCAAAAATGTTCACACCGGCAATGTTTGGTGGCGACATGAATGAATCCATCAAGGCTTACGAAAGGTCTATAGAGTTATTTGAGAAGCAACCAACTGCGTTGATCAACAACTGGCTATACCTGGACACGATGATCTTCCTCGGCCAGGCGTATTCAAAAGAGAGTCAGTGGGCAAAGGCGGTTGCCATCTATGAAAAGGCTTTAAAGTTTGAGCCAAACGCGAACTGGGTGAAGTTCCAGTTGCTTCCGAAAGCGAAACAAAAAGCTCTGGGCAATTGATATGCGTCTTACATTCACCCTGCTCGCAATTATCTATTCGGTCACCGCGTATTCTCAAACCTGCAGTACCGTGAGTGGAACGGTTGCCGAGCAAAACGGCGACGTTCTTCCGGGGGCGAATATCCGGTTGAAGTCGAATCCATCTACGGGTGTGTCGTCGTCGCCGGATGGGAAATTTTCGATCGCGGTAAAATCTGCCGACACGCTGATCGTGAGTTTCATCGGTTACGAAGAGAGAATGGTACCGGTTGGAAACGGGTTGTGTACGGTCTCCATCGTGCTCACAGCCCTGTCGAAGACGATGGATGAAGTAGTGGTTACGGGTACGCGGTTGATCGCGGAAGAGTTCAAGACGAACAATTTCAATCAGCTCGATGTGTATCGCAATCCATCGTCGAAGGCTGACCCGATACTCGCGGTGAATGCCCTGCCCTCTTCCACCACGCTCGACGAGTCGGCGAATATTAGTCTTCGTGGAAGCAGCCCGGCGGAAACGGGGATCTTTCTCGATAACGTTCCGATACACGATGCGGTGAGGTACTCCCAACTGAATGGCATTGGAACATTCAGCTTGTTCAATACACAACTGATAAATAAGGTGCAGGTGTTCCCGGGAAATCCGCCGCTAGAGTTCGGTGGAACTACATCGGGGCTGATCGCTCTCGATACGCGTGCGATCATTCCTGCAAAGCCGTCGCATAAGCTATCGCTTACGCTGGCGAGCATCGGGTGGTTTAGCGAGTTCGCTACCGGCAAACGATCGGCTTTGACAGTGTTCTCGAATTACCAGCCCTCGTTCCTGCTGAAGGCCGTGAATGAAACTTCGCTGGCGCGACTGAAAAAGTTCGACTCGAATGACCTTGGAATACACTGGTATCTGAAAACAAGATCTAATGGACAACTTAAAATTTTCAACTACAGTCTTCGCGAAACCTATAAGTTCAATTACATCGAACCGACCTTCGATGGGGATTTCAATCAACGGAAGAAGAGAAATTTTTCAGTGCTGTCGTTCGTGCAGCCGATCGGCCGTGCGGAGTTGTCTGTGAACCAGGGCGCGAGCTTTTCGGCGGCAAAGTATGATTTCGCGGCGTCTGCGTTTCAATTGAAACTTACTGACTATTATACGTCTTTGAATATCCAAAAAATTGGTAAGACGGTTGACGTGAAGGCTGGGATAACACGTGAAGTGCGATATTCTGATTTTAAGGGAACGTTCAATACATACGATTATGCTGTGGGAGAGCAATACCCGCATACGTCGGCCCGGGAATCATCAAAACTCGTAGTCACAGAATTGTACGGATACACAAAATATCACGCTTTTGATAAAGTCTCGTTAGGGGCAGGCGTTCGAACCAATCTTGACTACGTGAGCTACCAGGCGAATGGGCGATACGAGATCTCCGGTCCATTGGCGCTGTTGATATCATACGGCCAATACAATAAAAAAGAGTTACAGGACGTGTTCATCCAGAGCGATCAACTTTCCGCAGATCTTGTTTACAAGAAGAGATCTGACGAGGGAACGCTCTCGTTGTTCATGAAAAAAGTGAAGAACGGTCCGGCAACAAATCATATTCAGGGCGCGGAACTTTATTATAAATATGTGAAGTCCTCAAAGTTGCAGGCGCAGGTGTCGCTTACAACTTTAAACGCACCTTCATCTCAATACGACATAAAATATTATGTGCGTGGTAATGTGATCTGGACATTCCGCCCGACGTGGTCGTTCAGTACCGTGTTGCTGTATCGCCAGGGAACACTTTACAACCCGGTAATAGAAACACGGTTTGACGAACACCTTGGCGTGTACGTTCCAACCTATGCCGCTAACGAGGACCAGGCACGTCTCCCCTACTATGGAAACATTTCGTGTAACATGAGTAAGCTCTACACCATTGCTGAAAGGTTTTCGGCAGTTGCCTTTGTGGGGCTAAACAACGTGATCAACCGGAGAAACGTGCGAGGTTATATGTATAACTTCGATTACACAGAAAAAACGGAAGACCTGTTATCCGGCCGTACGTTGTTCTTCGGAACGATGATCAACTTTTGATCATTTCGCACGAGCAGCGCTTATTGAACTTATTGAACATGAACCTTATCCTCGCCGCTGCGACTTCGAGATCGGTTGCTTCCGCTTCGTCAGCAGGAGTCCATTTCGGGTTGCCGTCGATTTCGCTGAACATGGCTCGAACGGCAACATAACTCGGAGCGGTTGAAGCCGTGTCGGACGAAGTTTGCTTTTCAAGGGAGATATAATACATCCTGGGTCCGCCTATGCCGTCGCCCTCGAATGAAACTACGATCCCGTCGGGGAAGTCATTCTTTTTTTCCCAGTTGCCGTACTGCACCCACCGGTCTGGAACATCCAACGCTACATATTCCCGCTTTATAAGTTCCATGCAACTTTGGATGGCTGCATTCGTGCAGTTGAACTTATATTGCTTTACGCCATCCGCTGTTCCGGATCCGGAACAACCGAAAACAATAAACGCGCATATCCAAAGGTAAAGGGCGATCTTCATTTCACTCCCGGTCCTTTCAGCACAGAGCCGGCCCTGGTACCGTTATGCTTTCCGCCATCGATCGTTACTTTTCCATTGACGAGCACATACTGAAATCCAACCGAATACTGGTGTGGCTTCTCGAATGTCGCTTTGTCGCTCACGACCTTCTCGTCGAACACAACGATGTCGGCAGCCATTCCCGGTTTCAAAAGTCCGCGATCCCTTAATTGAAATTTCTGTGCCGGCAATGACGACATTCTCCGGATCATTTCTTCGAGACGAACGATCTTCAGTTCGCGTACATATCTGCCGAGCGCGCGCGCGTTTGTGCCATAACCGCGAGGATGTGGCATGCCCGACCCGATCTTGTTGACGCCGGCGTCGGAAGCCATCATGTTGAATGGATACTGCATGATCGTTTTGAGATCATTTTCGTCCATGCTGAAAAAAACCATCGAAGCACCGCCGGCTTCGACCATCTTTAAGATCGTTTCGATCTCGTTATCGGCAGTAGGTTTGTTACCCCACTTCACATTCACCTGCGAGATGTTCATGCCGTTGATGGTGGAATCGGGCGTGTACCGTGCGACCAGGCAATAACTGTAGTCTTTGGCCAGCTTCTCTTTCAAATCGGCGTGCATCAGTTTCTTGATCTTCGCACGTGTGGCGGGATCTTTTAAACGCCACAGCAATGAATCGCGGCCTCCGGAGAAAGCCCAGCTTGGCAGTCGCGTGTTGAGCGATGTACTGCTGGCGATGTATGGATATTGATCCACCGTAACATCAATACCTTCCAGTCTTGCCTTTTCGACTAGCGCCAGCATGCTGGCTGCACGGCCCCAGTTGGGTTTGTATGTTGTTTTGAAGTGAGAGATCTCGACGGGCATGCCGGCTTGTCTCCCGATGTTGATCGCTTCTTCGACAGCGTCGGGCATGTTGTCGGCTTCGTCGCGAATGTGTGAGGCGTAAACTCCATTGTGTTTGGCGGCGGCTTTTGCAAGGGCGATAACCTCCGGAGTTTTCGAGTATGTTCCGGGCACGTAGATCAATCCCGTAGAAAATCCGACGGCACCTTCCAGCATTCCCTTTTCGACAAGATCTTCCATGCGCTTTTGTTCATCGGGGGTTGGATCACGCTGTCCTTCGCCCATGATCGTCTCACGAACGTCGTTGTGACCGATGAGTGTTGCCACGTTGATGGACATCTTCACACTGTCGAGCTGACGAAAGTATTTCGCGATGTTGGTATTCGAGCTGCCGCAATTACCAGTGACCACCGACGTCACTCCGTCATAGATAAAACTCGCTGCGTTTGGTGCATCGAGATGGTCTCCTTCGATGTGAGTATGTACGTCGATGAATCCCGGGGCTACGATCAATCCTTTGGCATCGATGGTACTCTTTGCGCTCCCCGAAAGTTTCCCCATCGCGACGATCTTACCATCTACGATTGCAACATCTCCATAGAACCACGAGTTGCCGGATCCGTCGACAACCTTACCGTTTTTAATCAATACATCGTATTGTTGTGCACAGACAACAGACGATAAAACAACGCAGCAGGTCAATAATAATAGTCGCATCAATTATTCAATTTCTATTTGAGTGTAAGTTCAGAGATAATATTTTTCGCCCCACCGAGTACATCGATACACCAGAGAACATAGCGTACGTCGACACAAATGGTGCGGTTAAGATCTTTGTCGAAGGCGATCTTGTGGCTAAGCGCTTCGTAGTTCCCGTCGAATGCAAGGCCGATCAGTTCGCCATTGCTATTCAGTACGGGAGATCCGCTGTTGCCCCCGGTGATGTCGTCGGAGGTGATAAAACAAACCACGAGGTCGTTGGCGGTGGCATCTTTGTATTGACCGTAGTTCTTATTCTTTGCTGCTTCGATCAGGTTTGCAGGAAGGTCGAATTCGTAGTTGCCGGGTATATATTTTTCGAGCACACCGCTCAACGTGCACACATAATCGTAGAACACCGCATCACGAGGGTGGTATGATCTCACATTGCCATAACTCACGCGCATGGTGAACGTAGCATCGGGGTACATTACCTTGCCGGGATTCATTTCTTTTACACCCTTTAAATACTGACGACCCAGGTCGCTGTTCGTCGCCGTAAAGATCTTGTAATGCGGATCTATCGTTTCGTTATAGTTCTTCACGAACGCGGCGGCGTATGCGTAGGCAGGATCATTTTGCAACGTCGCAAGGTCCGGCTTTTCGGTAAAGGCTTTCCATTTCGCCTCATTCAAAAACATGGTGTTGCTGAAGATATCGCCGGCCATCTTCTCGTATGTGGCTTTCGAACGAAGGTCGCCGTACTGTTGACCTACCTTTTGATAAAAATCCTTTGGGTGTTGCGAAGGGTTGATGTCTTCGTAGAACATTTGTGCAGTAGCTGCGAGTATGTTACGGTCGGAAGGCTGGTCTTCATACTGCATGAATGCATTCCGGTTTTCGATAGCCTTGTTAAGGGCCGCAGCTACAGCGGCGTTCGAAGCCTGTGGTTCACGGGAAGCACTCGTCTTCGCGAGAGCAGTTTCGAGCGGGGCGAGAGACCTGGCAAACGTAGCAAGGCTCGACCCGCCAATACCTTCCGTAAGGTAAATCCTGTGCTTCGTGTAGGGCGCCCAGTCTTCATAGGCCTTCGCGTACTGGGTGAAGATCGTCTCGTAGCCTTTCTTACCTTTCGCCCAGACCAGAAATTTCTCTTCGTCCTTTTTCTTCTGACCTAACACATCATACTTTATTAACTGCTTTGTTTCTCCATCGAAGAATTTCCAGTAATTGGCAATAGACGCATAATCGGAAGCAAGCTTCAGGCGCACAGCCGGATCTTTTTCCATTTGCTCCATCATTAATTTCAATCGAACGTCGCGAAGATTAACGATGGCGTTGTTCTCGACTTCGGTCTTAAGTTTTACACCGTAAGACGTTTCGTAGCGGTTGGTGCTGCCAGGGTATCCAAATATCATAGAGTAATCACCATCCTTGAAGCCCTTGATCGACACCGGGAGAAAATATTTGGGTTTCAATGGAACGTTATCCGGAGAATAGTCTGCAGGCTTTCCATCCTTGCCGGTGTACACACGGAACACGCTGAAGTCTCCTGTGTGACGAGGCCACTCCCAGTTGTCGGTGTCGCCTCCAAATTTTCCAATGCTTTCAGGTGGTGCGCCCACTAACCGTATGTCGCGAAAACGTTCGTATACAAACAGCAGGAATTGATTCCCCTTGAACAATGCCGATACAGATCCCTCGTAGCCTGTTCCCTCCGTGGCACCTTTCGCAATCTCGGTATAAATTCCGGGCAGCTTCGCAGCACGGTCGATCGGCGTGAGTCCCGCAACAAGAGATTCAACTTGCTGGGTCACGTCATCGATGCGGACGAGAAAACGGACGGTAAGTCCTTCTGACTTGATTTCTTCTGCATGCGACTTCGCATAGAAACCATTCTTAAGATAGTTGTGTTCGAGAGTACTGGCGTCGGCGATGGCCTCGTAGCCGCAGTGGTGATTGGTGAAGATCAATCCCTGCGGACTGACGATCTCGCCCGTGCAGCCATTCCCGAAAATGATGATTGCATCTTTCAGTGAAGCCTTATTGAGACTGTAGAGTTGTTCCCTGGAAAGTTTCAGACCGTTCTTCACCATGTCGTTGTAGACTTGCTCACCGAGGAGGTGAACGAGCCACATGCCTTCGTTGGCAACTGCGACCTGCCGAACGCATAGAGAAAAGAACACCAGGAGAAGAAAAAATGCCTTCTTCATACGGGTAAGTTGGTAAGGTTTAGCGAAGTAAAATAGAGAAAAGTTTTTTCAATCTATATTGCATGTTTCATGAAATCGATCGAAGATCTGCAGAAGACGTTGGAGCTCATCCGCATGGAACGTCTTGCCGACCTGGAATACTACAGGCAGAAGGTACTGCTCAGGTCTTTACATCAGCGGACGGAAGACGGTGTGACGTGGTACCCCGTTCGCCTGAAACGCGACTACATCGGTACCGGGGAGCGACTGACGCTCGAAGTTGAGCGCACAAATCACATCGACAAACCTCACGCATTTCAGAGTGGAAAGTCTGTAAGTGTTTTCTCGAATGCTTCGGGCAAACCCGAGAAAGAGCACGTGAACGGTGTCGTGAATTTCGTGAAAGACAATACGATGGTGATCACCATCAATGGCGATGAGTTCCCGGACTGGATCGAGGACGGTGGCCTTGGAGTCGACGTGATGTTCGATGAGATGACCTACAAGGAAATGGAGTTCGCATTGAAAGAGGTCATAAAGGCGGAAGACGATCGTGTGGCGGAACTTCGCGAGATCCTCCTTGGAAATGAAAAGGCTACCCGAAAAAACAAAAAAGCTGAAGTCGATCCGTTACTTAATAAAAGTCAGCTCGATGCATTGAAAACTGTCGATGAATGCGAAAGTGTTGCATTCATTCACGGCCCTCCGGGGACCGGTAAGACCACAACGCTGGTACATGCGATATCACTAACAGTAAAAGAAGAGGGCCAGGTACTTGTTTCTGCTCCCAGTAACGCGGCAGTCGACCTGCTTGCTGAGAAGCTCGGCGAGCTCGGTCTGAATGTTCTTCGCATCGGTCACCCTGCGCGTGTCACGGAACAGGCATTAAGTAAAACGCTCGATGCACGAATTGCGGCACACGAAAATTATTCGGAGCTGAAAGAGCTCAGGAAGCGGATGGAACAGGTGAAGAGCGCAGCACTGAAGTTCAAAAGAAATTTTGGGTATCACGAAAAACAGGAACGCCGCATGTTGCTGCAGGAGTCAAAGCTGTTGAAAGCGGATGCGGACCTGTTGGAATTTTACATCGTAAACGACCTGCTGAACAAAAGTGATGTGATCTGTTGCACACTCGTCGGGGCGTCGCACCCCGTACTGAAGGGAAGAAAATACAAGACTGCATTTATAGACGAAGCTGCGCAGGCGTTGGAGCCGGCCTGCTGGATACCAATACTGCGGACACAGCGAATAATCTTCGCGGGCGACCATTGTCAATTGCCGCCTACGATCAAGTCGGCCGAAGCAGCGAAGAGTGGGCTGGCGGTAACGTTGTTTGAGAAGGGGATCAATAAACACCCGGAGATGTCGTCGTTGTTGCAAGTTCAGTACAGGATGAACGAGAACATCATGGAGTTTCCATCTAAATGGTTCTACGAAGGGAAGCTGGTTGCGCATGAGTCGGTGAAAAACGGGTTGTTACGCCCCTATCAACAACCGGTAGATTTTATCGATACAGCAGGATGCGGTTACGAAGAAGCGCAGGATCCTGAGACACTTAGTCGTTTCAATGAAGAAGAGGCGCAACTGACGATGAAAGTCGTTGAGACGTTGGTTGAGGAAGTTGGTGTGAATGAATGGATAGAGGAGAAAATCTCGATGGCGATCATTACGCCCTACCGGGCGCAGGTAGATCACCTGAATAAATTATCGGATGCGTCGACGGTGATGACCAACCTTGGCAAGCTGTCGTCCATCAATACTGTGGATGCGTTCCAGGGACAGGAGAGGGATGTGATTGTGATAAGTTTGGTGAGGAGTAATAGTAAAGGAGAGGTTGGCTTTTTAGGAGACATCCGACGGACCAACGTAGCGATGACGCGTGCGAGGAAGAAGCTGATTGTTATTGGCGACAGCGCGACGTTAGGGTCGCATCCGTTCTACCTGGAGTTGATTGAGTTTGTGCAGGGAAAGGGGTTTTATCGGAGTGCGTTCGAGGTTTAGGGTTTGCGGTCGAAGTGGCGCTTAACGGAAAGATTTCGCGAGCCGACTCCAATTCCAAATCCGATACTACGAACCACATCCTCCACACGAACTCCCACAACTACTACCACAGCTACTCGACCCGCCCGAATCCGACGAACCAGAATCACTTCCCGCACGCGAAGCGTAGTAACTAGTTATTACCGGCGCAAACGCCGGCACAAACAGCACCGTCGAACCATCATCAATGAAGTATTGCCAGTCGGTATCTGTTTGCTTCGAGCCCGCGTACTTGTTTTTGTAGTGACCAGGAACCACACGCCTGGTCAAGCGCCGCGACAGGCGGTATAAGAAGCCGAATGCAAAGATCGATACCACCACCATGAAGAACACGATAAGCACAACCGGCTTTCCCCTCTCCAACCCTACCAGTATCCTCACAACCCCCGGGAGCAACAACAACATGATGACGGCAAAATTCACATAGAATAAAGTACCAAATGCCTTTGATTTAAGGACATATTTCTCAAACGCCTCCATCGCATTCGCCACGTTCGAGAACACCGGCTGTCGGGACAGCTGCGCCAGCAGCACCGAATAGGGTCGCGGCTTCTCCCACAAGCGCTGCATAACCGCATTCTCTTCAACATTCCGCGGCACCACATCGGAGTCAACAGAAAGATTATTCGCTTTATCTACGTGGACAATATTTTTGGCAACCATCCTGTTGACGGCGGGATGAACGAGTTCCTCTACCCTTGACTTGCGCAAATAGATCAATTCGGAAGGGCTCAGTGAAAACACGAATGAACTCCGATCGAACCCATCAAACATAGCCTGCACCTTCTGACGATTGTACATGTACAGCAATAAAAAAGATACAACCCAAAGTAGTATGTACATACCGAAAAAATCGCCGCTCGAAATCTGAACATAGATCGGTCTGAGAACGAAGTACAGGGGTATCAACAACAACGCCGATACCAGCAGTCCCCCAACTATAAACGACCTGATCTTGAACTTCCCTTTTGGAAGGTTCAATGAGTCGTACATCGTATCGAATTCCCATACATCTTTCGGCGCGGCGCCAAACTCCCTGTGGTAAATCTCCTTCGTTAAGTTCTTTGCACGTTGAAATCTCTCGAAATCAAACCTGCTCCGGCTCGAAGGCACGTGGTGTATTTGCTTCCCAAGCACAGAACAAAACTCAGAATATTTTTGGGTGGCTGTTATATGCTCATGCCAAACAGCATCTACAACCTTCGACGGCGAAACCATCTCGTCGGAGATTGCCGCCATGTACATAAATTTCTTGTACTCGGCGATTGCGCGAAGAGTAAAGTCCCTTGTCCAGTAATTTTCTTTGGCAACTCTCAAGGAGAACGTGTAATCAGACAACGGCTGATCCAGATCGAAAGCCATGATGCTTTCATAAAGTGACGGTTCGTCTTCTCCACAACGTTTTTAGTTCACTTTTCTGACTACTGTATTTCGATTGAACTCATTCCACTTGTCATTGCGTTTGATCTGGTCAACGATCTCAACCTTGTCATCATCAATAAAAGCATAGGTTGTCTTGCCAAGTTTTGTTTCCGGTGTGCCCCACACCGATACCAGGGTCGAGCCATCAACCGTTGCTGCGATCGGATGCATGTCGCCGGAAGAGTCAACCCACGTTGCTACGAACGTGCCGTCGCCCTTAGGTTTATAAAACGCGATGCCATTAAAAACCTGGCGCTTACCATCCTTCGTTGTCATCTCCATGTTGTACGTAAGCTTCATGAACTTGCCTTCCAGTGCCGGCTCCCATTTCATAAAGATCTTCGCCGGCATACCGAATGCTTTTCCGTCGGCGGTCCATTCCCCCGAAAGCCTCTCGAGGATGGATGGCTTTGCATCCTGCGCCAATGCATTACACGAAATGAAAACCAGGAAGCAAAAAATCAGTTTTAGCTTGCGCATATACATAAAGTATAATTTGGGTATTTTTCGCAAATCTTCAATTCGATTCATGAAAAAGATCGTTCCAATCGCCATCACAGCAATAGCCGTTTGTTGCTCTCCCGCTAAAAAAGAAGAATTCAACGAACGCACCTACGAACAACATATCGCCAAACTATCATCCGATGAGTTCCAGGGACGACTCCCCTTCAGCGAAGGCGAAAAGAAAACTACCGCATATCTCGAAGAACAGTTCAAGACGATCGGCCTCGAACCCGGCAACGGCGCTTCTTACTTACAGGAAGTTCCTATGGTCGAGATCACTGCCACCACCGACCCCGAGATGATCATCAAGAAAGGCAAGAAAGAAACTCTCATAAAAGGAAGGGAAGGATTCGTGCTCTGGACCGAACAGACACAACCCGCCATCGAGTTCAAAGACGATGAGGTAGTCTTCGCCGGCTTCGGTGTTGTTGCACCAGAATATAACTGGAACGACTACGAAGGTCTCGACGTCAAAGGCAAGATCGTTCTCGTTCTCGTCAACGATCCGGGTTTCGGCGGCACCGATACCACGTTCTTCAAAGGAAGTACAATGACATACTATGGTCGCTGGACATACAAGTTCGAAGAAGCAGCACGCCAGGGAGCCAAAGGCTGCTTCGTGATTCACAACGACATCTCCGCGGGCTACGCGTGGAACGTTCCACAAAACAACTGGAACGGACCGCACCTTTATCTCGATCGCGAAAACCTCGTTGCCTGCCAGGGCATCGGCTGGATACCCCGACCAACCGCCGATCAACTCTTTCAACTTGCGGGACTCAATTTTGCGGATGAACAAACAGCCGCACGCAAACCTGGTTTCAAAGGCAAGTCGTTGGGGATCACGGCCAGCGTTGGCATGACCGTGCGTTCGAAAAAAGACAAGAGCAACAACGTAATTGGAAAGATCACCGGCAAGACCAAACCAGGCGAGTACATTCTTTACACAGCTCACTGGGATCACATCGGTGTTGGAGAACCAGACGCAAATGGTGATACGATCAACAACGGTGCAGAAGACAATGCAAGCGGAACTGCCGGCCTACTCGAGCTGGCCCGACTGTTCAAGAACGGCGAACAACCTGATCGCACAATTATTTTTCTTGCGGTAACCGCCGAAGAGCAAGGACTGCAAGGGTCTGCATACTATGCACAGAATCCGATCTACCCTGTGAAGAACACGGTTGCTAACATAAACATCGACGGACTCGGATATTTTGGAAAGATGAAAGACATTGTTGTGATCGGCAATGGCCAGTCGCAACTCGAAGACTATCTCAAAGAGGAAGCCTCCAAGGATGGACGTTACGTTGCAAGCGAACCTCATCCCGAAGCCGGATATTATTTCCGCTCCGATCACTTCAACTTTGCAAAAGTCGGGATACCAGCGTTGTTCACAGCAACTGGCAACGATCACGCAGAAAAAGGACAGGAGTACGGACGCCAGGTACACGACGAATTCCGGAAGAACCGTTATCACCAACCTGCCGACGAATACGACTCGGCCACATGGAATTCCGACGGCGCACTGTCGGACCTTATGTTGCTGTACAGGATTGGTAAAAGACTTGCGTATGGAGAAGAATGGCCGCAATGGAAACCAACCTCAGAGTTCAGGCAGCTTCGATAATAAGCTTCCTTAAAGAGCTACGCATCACGGCCAAACTTCCGAAAGGCATCGAAGTACTCGATCCGTACAGCGATCCAAAAGTGCTTGACCTTTGCAGTCAGTTCTACTATAAATATTACGACGACACGCGTCCGCGTACGTTACTATTGGGCATCAACCCCGGTCGTTTCGGCTCGGGTACTACCGGCGTTTCGTTCACAGATCCCATAAAGCTCGAGAAGTATTGTGGTATCAAAAATGATCTTGCGAAGAAGCCCGAGCTTTCTGCTGATTTCATCTATGCGATGATCGATGCGTACGGCGGACCAAAAGCGTTCTATTCGAAGTATTTTGTTTCCGCGGTTTCACCACTGGGCTTTACATTCAAGGGAAAGAACATCAATTATTATGATGTGCCTGCATTGGAAAAAGCAGTCACGCCTTTCATCGTCAGCTCGATCAATAAAATGATTGCAATGGGTGTTTCAAATGAAAGATGCTATTGCATTGGCGGCGACAAAAATCTAAAATTCCTGTCCAAAATAAATAACGAGCATGAATGGTTTAAAGAGATCATTCCTCTTCCGCATCCTCGTTTTATTATGCAGTATCGACGAAAGAAGCTGAACGAGTATATCGACTTTTATCTCACTACCCTCTCTTCTTAGCACCACGAACAGCTTTCGCAGTCCACGGATCTTCAGGCCACGAATGTTTTGGATACCGGCGATGAAGTTCCTTCTTTACTTCGTGATAGGTATTTTCCCAGAAGCTGCGAAGGTCCTGCGTTACTTGCACCGGTTTGTACCCTGGTGATAACAGGTGGATCAATACACGAACCTTGCCTTCATTGACTGTTGGAGTTTCGAGTAACCCGAATAACTCCTGCAGCCGGACTTCCATCACAGGATCTGAACCTTCATTCGAATACTGAAGTTTGATCATCGAGCCACTTGGAACTTCGATGCGTGAAGGAGCCAGCCTGTTCAGTTTTTGTTGCTGATCCCATTCCAATGTTGAATTGAGGATCGCATCCAGATCCAGTTTCCCGAGGTCAGATCTTTTGTAAACGTCTTCGAGATATGGCGCGAGCCATATGTTTATACTATTCAACAAACTTTCATCCGATACATCCTTCCACTCCTCTCCTCTCCATTTACGCAAGCTCATTACACGGGCCTGCCACTCC
>DASRSO010000206.1:0-14042 GCA_035656375.1 Cyclobacteriaceae bacterium
TTCGGCAGCTTTGTTCACATCTTCGATGATCTTCTTGTAACCATCGGCTGTCCGATCGGCTTCGGCAAGCCACGGCAGCACCATGAACTCCTGGCCTGCGTCTTTCGCGTCGGCAACGGCCTTCGCCCAGTCGCCGCGAATAACATCGATGCCATAGTGGCCACTCGTTACCTGCGCGCCAACACTCTTTACGTAGTCGTTGAATTCCTTGCTGGTCATCCCGAACAGGTTGCCGTTCGAATATCCAAATGTTTCTAATTGAGTATAACCCCAGTCGGCGAGTTGCTTGATGGTGTCTTTAACTTTCGTGTTGTCTTTTAGAATGTCGCGCAGCGTATAGAGCTGGATACCGATAGGCATTCCCGACGCGGTGGTTTTAGAACCTGTAGCTGTATCTGCAGAAGTAGTCGACTCTACATTAGACTTGCCGCAACCAAACACTGCAGTACCGGCTACCGCCAGTGCAGTGTTGGCCATAAATGTTCTTCTTTTCATAACTCTGGTTTGGTTTAGGTTAGAAGTTATTGAGACTCACATTCGAGAACATAAACAAATCTCCGTCACCAGCCTGTTCGTTGCTGAATACAAGAACGAGCTTATGTTTTCCTTCCAGTGCCTTGAAGGCAAACTTCGAGCTGGTGAGGAAATATCCATCCGCGACTTTCATCTGTGGAGTATTGGTGAAATCAAAGGTACCAAGTTTCTGACCGTCTTTGCTATCGAGATACACGTCGACCTTCCCGTTCTTACTTACGTTTTGAACGATCACGGCCATACCCGACATCTGCGAAACGCCTGTGAGATCGATGGTGCGGGTTGTTACGGTAGCCCCATGTTTCACGCCGTTCAATGCTTCGCCGCCGGTTGGAACTTTGAAACGCGCAGCACCCTGGATGTCGTCGTAATACGTTGCATCGAGCACGGGTGCCTGGAACACAAGCGTTTTTTGTGAAGCGAGCGATGGAATTTGTCCGGCTCCTTTGTCTTCGTAGATGGCAGTCAGCAAATACGCACCCTTGGGCACCGGGGGCTTTTGCGGTTTGTCGAACTTAACTGTTCCGGCAACAGGCAGGCTCTCTTTCTTCTTCTCTTTTGCGAGGGAGAGAATGTATTCGACCATGGCCATAGTCTGGTCTTTGGTCAATTGTGGGTGAGCGGCCATCGGGGTTTCTCCCCAAACACCAGCGCCACCTTTCAATATCTTCTCGGAAAGTACTTCGATAGCCTTTGGATCTTTCTCATACTTCGCAGCGACCATCTTGTAGCTTGGTCCGGCAGACTTCTCGTCGATGAGGTGACATGACTTACAGTCGCTCTCTGCGATCATGATCTTGCCTGGCAGTTCAGCCTTCTGATGTCCTGCAGCGATGGCAGTCATGTCGTAACCTTGTTCGAGGTAATCGAACGTAACGAGCACTTTATCTTTTGTGATGCCTTCGCCCAACTTACCGTCTTCTGCGTCGGTAACAGATACCTGGTACTTGCCGCTGCTGCCGGTCATAAAGAACTCGGAGTTACCGGTCCATGTAATGTCGACCACAGGCTCGGTGTTGCCAACGAGTATGGTAAGCTCTGATGTTGATTGCGAGCCGCCTTTGTCTGTCACAACGAGTTTGGGACGATAGATGCCGGGCTTGTCGAATGTATAATCGAAGTTACCGTTGTCTGATTTCTTCGTTTCACCATTCACCTGGAGCTCATACGTAATTGCATCACCATCGGGGTCGTTGGATTTATCGCCGGTGAGCTTCACGGCCAACGGTGCGGGACCTTTGGTTTTGTCTGCCGTGAAAGCAACGGTTGGAACACGATTGCCTTTGTTGAATTCGATCACGGCAAGACGTGCGTCCATGTTCTGTGCAAACCACTTGGTTCCGTATTCCATGAGATAGAGTTTTCCATCGGGACCAAACTCCATGTCCATGGTGTTGTTGAACTGGATGTGATCGAGGAACGGTTCGATATCGGTGATCGCTCCCTTCTCGTCCATCGTCACAACGCGGATCCAGTTGCGGATCCAATCGTAAATGATAAGTTTCTTGTCGAGATACACAGGAAATGCATCCGACTGACCTTTGAATTGATCGGCATAATACACCGGGCCGGCCATCGCGTTACGTCCACCGGTTTTCATCAAAGGGAAATCAGGCGAAGCAGCATACGGGTAATAAATAAATGGCGGGCTCACGGGAGGAAGCTCTGTTTTACCGGTGTTATTCGGAGAGTCGTTCCTCGGCTCCAATGGATTGTGGCGGGGTCCGAGTTCTTTAGTTGCGAAATTATAGTCAGCGTAAGCGAAGTTACCGCCTACGAACAGTGGCCAGCCGAAGAAGCCTGCCTTTTGGGCCTGGTTAAGTTCATCGTAACCCCGCGGGCCACGGTCCTGGCTGTCGTTACCGGCGTCGGGACCAACTTCGCCCCAATACAAAAAGCCGGTCTTCTGGTCGACAGAGATCCTGTAAGGATTCCTGTTACCCATTACGTAGATCTCGGGTCTTGTTTTCTCCTCTCCTTTCGGGAAAAGGTTGCCTTCGGGAATTGTATAGGTTCCGTCTGCTTCGGGATGTATGCGAAGGATCTTGCCGCGAAGATCATTCGTGTTGGCAGATGATTTCTGTGCATCGAATGGTGAACGACCCGGGCGTTCGTCGGAAGGGCTGTATCCATCCGACTCGAAAGGACTTGTGTTATCACCTGTGGAGATAAACAAATTGCCGCCAGGACCGAACGTCAGGGAGCCACCTGTATGGCAACATGTTTCGCGTTGTGTTCCAACTTCGAGCAATTGCTTCTCCGAGTTCATGTCCACCTTATCGTCTTTCCATTCGAAGCGTGAAAGAATGTTGGCAGACTTTTCAGGGTGCGAATAAAAGATGTAGAGGAAATGATTGTTAGCGAAGTCGGGATCTTTTGTCAAACCGATCATTCCGTCTTCGAACTTCTTACCGACGTTGAAGACGTTCGTTGTGATCAACGTATCTTTCTTAGGATCATACAGTCTTACTTCACCCTTCCGTTGAATGAACAGGATTCGTCCATCGGGAAACACGGTCATTTCCGTGGGCTCGTCGAGGTTGTATGCAAATACTTTTTTGGAGAAGCGATTGTCTTCTGGTCTCTGCTTTTCCTGTGCTTTCGAATAGTCGAGTTTGTTGTCGCCAATCGCGTACTTGAGGCCGGCTACAAGTTGTGCGAGGAACTCAGGCTCGGTCCACGACTCTTCGGTGTGGCCCATGCCGGTGTAGAACGAGCGTCCACCATCGAAATCATGATACCAAACCCAGGGGTGATCGCCGGGGTTCTCTCCTCCTTCGTACGAAGATTCGTCGAGCTTGTAAAGAACTTTGATATCATTAGAGATTGCTTTGTAGTTGTAAAGCTCGTCGGTGCGTTCCCAGTTTTCCGGAGTCTGAAGCTGGAATCTCTGGTCTTCGACAGGCATCTTGATGACTTTGGCCTTTTGAGTTTTGGGATGGCTCTTGAACCATGCGCCAACCAGCTTGTTATACCACCACCAGTCGTACTCGGTATCGGCGGCTGCGTGAACACCGAGATATCCGCCACCTGCCTGGATAAATCTTTTGAATGCGTTTTGTTGTTGAAGATCGAGAACGTCGCCAGTGGTGTGCAGGAACACGACCGCTGCGTACTTCTTCAGATTGTCTTCGTTGAAGTCGGCAGAGTTCTCGGTTGTATCGACATCGAAGCCGTTTTCCAATCCAAGCTTCTGAAACGCCGGCTTGCCGACAGTTATTGAAGAGTGGCGATAGCCTTTGGTTTTAGAGAAGACGAGGACTCTGGCTTTCTTTTCAGTGCAGGACTGAAAGGTAAAAAAAGATAGTATTAGCAGGTAGACAAAATTTCTCATTGCAAAAAAATGGGTGAGCTATGCCCACCCGTTTAGATAGTTAAAACTTTTAATGTTCCTTCTCTCCATCAAGGGAGAGAACATATCGCGCCATCTTCTCAGCATCTGCCTGCGACAGTCCAACGTGTGCCGTCATCGGGATCTCTCCCCAAACGCCCTGGCCACCGTCGATGATCTTTTTAGCAAGCAACTTTACGTTGGCTTCGGTGAAATCGTATTTCTTTGCTACTTCCATGTGTGCAGGACCAACGAGCTTCGTGTCTTTTGCATGGCAGGTTTTGCAGTCACTACCCTTCACCAAGGCTTCTCCCAGTGCGATGGGATCGGAATTCGTTCCGCTTGCAGCAGAGCTCGAATTATCGGGAGTTCCGAAATCTTCTTTCTCTGTTTTCTTCTCTTCCTTCGATCCGCATGCTGTCAGTATCAGCGCTATAGCAAAAATTGAAAAAATGGTCTTCATTGAATTTAGTTATTTAAATGCCCAGAACTTTCTTATTGAACTTTGAGTCTTTACCGGTTGCCGCGAAGTCATCGAATGCCTTCTCGGTAACACGGATAATATGATCCTTGATAAAAGGCGCTCCTTCGGCAGCACCTTGCTCAGGATGTTTGATACAGCACTCCCACTCGAGAACGGCCCATCCTTCGTAGCCATATTGTGTAAGCTTCGAGAAGATCGATTTGAAATCGACCTGTCCATCGCCGAGCGAACGGAAGCGTCCCGGACGATTTACCCAATCCTGGAAGCCACCGTAAACACCGCTTCTTCCTGTGGGATTGAACTCGGCGTCCTTAACGTGGAACATCTTTATGAACTGGTGATAGAAGTCGATGTACTGCAGGTAGTCGAGTTGTTGAAGTACGAAGTGACTAGGGTCGTACAGGATGTTTGCACGTGAGTGCTTGCCTGTTGCTTCCCAGAATCGTTCGAACGTGATACCATCGTGGAGGTCTTCGCCGGGGTGGATCTCGTAGCAAACGTCCACTCCTGCTTTATCGAATGCATTCAGGATAGGCAACCAACGTTTTGCAAGTTCCTTGAATCCGTCTTCGACGAGACCGGCGGGACGTTGCGGCCATGGATAAACTGTGTGCCACATGAGAGCACCGGAGAACGTTGCGTGCGCATTGAGACCGAAGTTCTTGCTCGCTTTTGCAGCAAGTTTCAACTGCTCGACTGCCCATGCGGTGCGTGCCTTGTTGTCGCCATGAACGTTCTTTGGTGCGAAGCCATCGAACATCGCATCGTATGCAGGATGAACTGCCACGAGTTGTCCTTGCAGGTGTGTCGAGAGTTCTGTGATCTGAAGTCCTGCCGATTCTACTGTCTCTTTAAATTCGGCAGCATAGTCTTTGTCTTCGGCAGCTCTCTTGAGATCGATGCAACGAGCATCCCATGTAGGGATCTGCACACCGACGTAACCGAGTGACTTCGCCCACTTACAGATTGACTTGAGATTATTGAAGGGCGCGTCGTCGCCCATAAACTGGGCTAAGAAGATGCCTGGTCCTTTTATTGTTTTCATACTTCGAAGGGGGTCCATTTTTCCTTGCTCTGTCCGCTTTTCACAACATTGTCGATGAATGCCATGCCGCGAATACCGTCGTTCACGCCAGGGAAGTCGAGCGCTTCTTCTTTCGGTTTGGTACCGTCGATACGCGACGAAAGAGTAAGAGCGAAGTTGCGATAGAGGTTTGCAAACGCTTCGAGATAACCTTCGGGGTGACCACCGGGAGTACGGGAGTTATGCAGACCGTATGAGTTCAGGAAACCATTTGTACCCGCGCGATAGATCTGTGAAGGCTTATCGAGCCATTTTACGATCAATGTATTCGGTTCATGCTGATTCCATTCGAGTCCACCCTTCTCGCCATAAACACGGAGCTTGATAGCGTTCTCTTCACCGGCAGCTACTTGCGAAGCCATGAGACATCCGGCAGCGCCGTTGTCGAACTTCAACAGTACGTTGCCGTCATCATCGAGGGCACGTCCTTCAACCATAATGTTGAGGTCGGCACAGAGATGAGTGATCTTAAGTCCTGAAACATATTCGGCAAGGTGGGCGGCGTGTGTACCAATGTCGCCCATACATCCGGCTTTACCCGAACGTTTGGGGTCTGTACGCCATGCAGCCTGAGCATTGCCTTCTCTCTCCGACATCTTGCTGAGCCATCCTTGCGGATATTCAACCCATACCTTACGGATCTTTCCGAAGGCACCTTCTTTCACCATCTGTTTTGCCTGCTTCACCATCGGGTACCCCGAATAGGTGTGCGTGAGCAACAGGAGAAGTCCCGTGTCTTCCACTTTCTTCTTCAGTTGTTTGGCTTCGTCGAGTGTGAACGTGATAGGTTTTTCTATAACCACATGGAAGCCCTTATCGAGGGCGGCCATTGCGGGTGCAAAGTGTGCGAAGTTCGGGGTAACGATCGTTACAAAATCCATTTTCTGATCTGCGGGAAGCTTGCTTTCCTTTTCGATCATTTCTTCGAACGTGAGGTACGTCCGGTTTTCAGGAAGGAACAGGGCCTTTCCGCTGGCCTTGGCAACTTCAGGATTGATACTAAGGGCACCACAGCTGACTTCGATAAGTCCGTCCATGTTAGCCGCCAGGCGGTGAACTGCGCCAATGAAGGCATCGAGGCCCCCACCGACCATGCCCATGCGAAGTTTTCTATTCATAGCTCGATCAGAGATTTGGTTTGGTAATAAAACGGGGGAAATTAACAAAATTTCCCAACCGGAATCGTTTCCGAGAAACTATCTATATCAGATAAATCTGTTAATAAGGTTCTCGTAGTGCTCCTGTTTGCCGCTTATCATTTCAGGCTCGCCGTTCGCGTGAGCAAGATCTCGCAAGGCCTCCAATGTGAGTTTTCCCTGCTCGAATTGCTTGCCCTTACCTGAGTCGAACGAAGCATACCTTTCCTTGCGGAGTTTGTTGTATTCACCGTTGTCGAGGATGGCCTGCGCAGAGAGCAATGCCCTGGCGAAGGTGTCCATTCCACCGATGTGTGCATAGAAGATATCCACGAGGTCAGTTGAGTTGCGACGAGTCTTGGCATCAAAGTTAACACCCCCTGTTTTGAAACCGCCGGCTTCGAGGATGATGAGCATGCATTCTGTAAGCTCATACACGTTGTTCGGAAACTGGTCGGTATCCCAACCGTTTTGATAGTCGCCACGGTTAGCGTCGATGCTACCAAGCAAGCCCACATCGGCAGCCACCTGCAGTTCGTGCTGCATGGTGTGGTTCGCAAGTGTTGCGTGGTTAACCTCGATGTTCAGCTTGAAGTCGTCCATGAGATCGAATGCTCTCAGGAAAGAGATCACAGTAGCACTGTCGAAATCGTACTGGTGCTTTGTTGGCTCCATTGGTTTGGGTTCGATGAGGAACGGACCTTTGAAACCATTTTTCCTCGCATAGTCTTTCGCCATGTGAAGGAACCTGGCGAGGTGCTCCTGTTCGCGCTTCATGTTTGTGTTCAGGAGCGACATGTAGCCTTCGCGGCCACCCCAGAACACATAGTTAGATCCGCCCAGCGCGATAGTTGCGTCGAGTGCGTTCTTCACTTGCGCTGCAGCCCAGCAAACCACGTTGAAGTCGGGATTGGTCGATGCGCCGTTCATGAATCTCGGGTTAGAAAAAACGTTCGCGGTACCCCAAAGGAGTTTCACACCCGATGCCTTCTGCTTGGCCTTCGCATAGTCGACGATCTTCGAAAGTCTCGTTTCGGATTCTTTCAGGTTTGGTCCTTCTTCAACCAGGTCGTAATCGTGGAAGCAATAGAACGGGGTTCCGATCTTGGTCATGAATTCGAATGCTGCGTCCATCTTATCGGTAGCACGCTGATTGGCGTCGGTGGCGCGATTCCATGGGAAGTCTTTTGTGCCGGGTCCGAATGGATCGCCGCCTGTTCCGCAGAAGGTATGCCAGTAAGCGGTAGCAAAGCGGAAGTGTTCTTCCATGGTCTTCTTCCCTACTTTCTTGTTTGCATCATAGAATTTGAAAGCAAGAGGATTGTCGGACTCTTTTCCTTCAAACTTTATTTTAGGAATGCCTTTGAAGTATTCGCGGTCTCCGATAGTCAGTTTCATAGTTTATTATTTAATTGTTTGGTCCATGTTGAATATGCGGAAGCATATTGCTCCGATTTTGATTTATCAGGTTCTTCGACGTGAAGTTTTTTTAATCCTTTGAATGTGTCGGGGAAAGTCTTGTACACGCCGGCGCCTTTGCCTGCTCCGAGTGCAGCGCCTTTGGCCCCGTCGGTGTCGTAAAGTTCGAGTGTAGCACCGATAGTGTTCACAAATGCTTCGCGGAACAGTGGACTGAGGAACATGTTGGCTTTCCCGGCACGGATGACGTTTGTTTTCAACCCCATGTTCTTGAGGATGTCGAAACCGTAGCCGAGTGAGAATACGATGCCTTCCTGGGCAGCGCGGAATAAATGATCCTGCGAGTGTGTGTTGAAGCTAAGACCTTCGATTGAGCTGCCAATCTCTTTATTTTCAAGAATGCGTTCGGCGCCATTACCGAATGGAAGGATGACTATGCCATTTGAGCCAATGGGGATTGCCGAAGCGCGTTTATTCATCACCTCGTAGTCGATACCGTTCGATATCTTCCGCAACCAACTATTCAAAATACCTGTACCATTCACACAGAGCAACACCCCATTGTTTCCTTCGCTCACGTGCATGAAAGTATTCACACGTGACTTGGGATCGAATGCTTTCTTTTCGGTGACACTATAGATAACTCCCGATGTTCCTGCGGTGGCGGCGGTCTCACCCGGGTTCACGACGTTCAGCGAGAATGCGTTGTTGGGTTGATCGCCGGCACGGTAACTCACTGGTGTTCCTGCAGCAAGGCCGAGATCTTCCGCAACATCTTTCAATAATTTACCCTGTACGGAGAATGTCGGAACGATGGTCGGGATCACGGACGCGGAAAAGCCGTAGTAGTCGAGCAGCTTGTCGGCAACTTTGTTTTGTTTGAAATCCCAAAGGATCCCTTCCGACAATCCGGAAGCTGTGGTAACGATCTCGCCGGTCAGTCGCATGGCGAGATAATCGCCGGGCAGCATTATCTTATCGATCTTTGAGAAGGTGGCTGGTTCGTTTTCTTTAACCCATTTCAATTTCGACGCGGTAAAGTTGCCGGGAGAATTAAGAAGACTTCCGAGGCAGTAATCTTCTCCAAGTTTTGTGAAGGCGTCCTGTCCGTACGGAACGGCGCGGCTGTCGCACCAGATAATGGAAGGGCGAAGGACCTTTTTGTTCTTATCGACACACACGAGGCCGTGCATTTGGTAAGAGATGCCGATGGCGAGGATGTCGGCGCTGTTGATCTTCGCCGACCTGAGAGCAGCGTGAATGGCGTTGCGGGCATGTTCCCACCAGAGGTCGGGTTCTTGCTCGGCCCAGCCGGGCTGCACCGCTTTCATGGCCATCTCTTCTTTTGGAGATTGGGCGGCGGCTACGGTGGCGCCGGAGTCGGCATCAACGATAGAGGCTTTTATTGAAGAACTTCCCAGGTCGATTCCAAGCAGATATTTCATTTAGTGAGGGACTAAAAGGCTTATAGTCAATTTGACCATCAAGTTTGGGGAAAAAATATTAATTTCAAAGCGGTTCAACGCAAAGAACGCAAAGGTAATACATGAACTCCCCGGACAACATAATTGACGCTCTCTCAATTGACTGCCTCATATTTGGTTTTAAGAAAGGCGAGTTGGATATACTCCTCGTTCAGCATGGCGAGGGTATCAGCAAAGGAAAGTGGGCATTGCCTGGCGGATGGATCCGGTACAATGAAAGCGTGAGCGATGCGGCGGTGCGATTGCTTCATGACCTTACGGGCGTCGAGAACATTTACATGGAACAGCTTGGCGTTTTTGGGGATGTCGATCGTTATCCGCAAAAACGAGTTATAACTATAGGTTATTTCGCGTTGGTAAAGCCAGAGAACTATAAGCTTCACGCGGGCTTCACGGCTTCGGACGCACGTTGGTTCAAGCTGAGTGAAGTGCCGAAAATGCCATACGACCATACACAGATCCTCGACTCGGGGGTGAAACACCTCAAGCATAAGGTGCGTCACGAACCGATTGGATTTAATTTATTGCCGAGAAAGTTCACACTGCACCAGTTGCAGGAGGTGTACGAAGCTGTGCTTGGAACGAAGCTCGACAAGCCGAACTTTCGCCGTAAGCTGATGAAGATGAATTTGCTTGCGCCGAGTAAAGAAAAACAAAAGGACGTCTCCCATAGGGCGGCGTCCTTGTATAAGTTTGATAAACGTACTTACGACAAACTTAAAGAGAAGGGCTTTACGTTTGAGCTCTAAGCGTGTGCAGTTGTTGCGGCAACAGTAGTCGGCTTGCTGCGTCTTACCCAAAAATAAAGTATCGTAAATGCTACGACTAATATTGCCGGGAAGGTGATCATTCGCGCAAGCGTGGCCTGCCCAGCAGCAAGTTCAACATCTGCGGCGCCCGAAGCTGCTGCCTGTGCTTTTGCACCTGCGACCCACATACCAATGATGGGATTCCACACAGACGACGAGAACATGCCGAACGCACCTACAACTGACATTCCGAAGGCGCCACTCAGCGGAAGTTTTTCTGCGGTGAAGCCGATCATGTTTGGCCAGAAGTAGCAGATGCCGATACCAAAGATGATGGCGGCTGCATAAGCTGCAGTACCTGTTACCATACTTAGAAGTGTGATTCCTATGGTTGTAATGATTGCCGAAGCGAGGAGAACACCGGTTTGGTCGAAGCGGTGAACGAACTCGCCACCGAAATAACGACCAACAGCCATAACTCCCGCCGTGAGTGCTACAATGAGCAGGGGCTCAGCTCCGCTCTTCTGTAACACCAATGGCGCCCAGTTTCCTGGACCGAACTCGGATATCGCAGTGAGCGTCATGCAGGCACAAACGAAGAGGAACATCCATGCGCCGCTGGTGCGTACGTCGAACATTGCTTTAAGATTTGCCGACAGCTTCGACTTTTCGCCTGTCGGTTCAGGAAATGCCTGGCCCCAAAACAAAACTGCGTACGCAATTGTCGGTATCATAAATATCCAGATCTGGGCCTGCCATGATGTGTGAAGATATTCGGTCATGGCAAATGAGATCAGGCTTCCAAGAACGATACCGCCCGGGAACCACATGTGAAACCTGTTCATGAGGACGTTCATTTTCTTGCCGCTATACGCCGTGGCGATCATCGGGTTGCAGGCAGCTTCGGTACAGCCATTACCCAAACCGATAAAGAGGGTTGATATGAGGATACCCGTGTAACTTCCACCGTAGATGGTTAAGAGGATACCGAGCGTATGTGCGACAAAAGCAAACCACATGATTCTCTTGGGGCCGATCGCAGTATAGAAAATGCCGCCGAGCACCATTGTGATCGGGAATCCGAGGAACCACATCGAGTTGATGAATCCCAGCTCGACTTCATTGAGGCCAAACTCGGCTCCTATCTGCGTCATGACACCTGACCTGATACTGAACGAGAATGCTGTAGTGACGAGCGCAAAGCAACTTCCGTAGAAAAGCCTGTTAGAGTTATCACTCATGGATAAAGAGGGTTTAAGGTTTTTACGAATTGAAAGTAAATATATTTTTGATATTTCTTTAAGATTTTTTTAAGTCTCCAACTTCTTTGCGCAATTCGCGAACCTCCCGTAACAAGGCCTTGATCTCTTCTTCCTCGCGTTCCTGATCTTCGACAAATTTTTCATGTACCTGCGATGTGAGTACCGCCACGAACACGTTGAAGCTGATAATTGCTGTGAGCACGACAAAACTTACGAAGTATCCCTTGATTGCCCAGCTCTTCCACCCTATTTCCGTGGCCGATGCTTCCTGCATCATGTCGGACCAACTGTCGAGGGTCATTAGCTGGAACAACGTCAGGAATGCGTGGCTCAGTGTACTGAAATCGGCGTGAGCAAACTGGTGATGACTGAACAAGTAAATGCCGATGATCGAATAAATGTACAGGAGTATACCTAACAACAGGGCGAAAGAAAATATGGTGGGTATGATGCTGACGATCTTCCGTTCGACAGCCTTCAGGTCTTCGCTAACTTCGAGCAATCGCATAACGCGTAGCACCCGGAACAACCGGCTCACAACAAGGAACTCGGGGTGTTCGAAGAGATGACCAAACAGGCTTAGGGTGCTGAACACGACGATCAGGAAATCGAACCAGTTCCAGAAGCCATCTTCGCTCACGACCAGTCCCATGTTGCCACTCTGCTTTCTCTTCCATGTCATCAGTGAGAAAAAACGGATTGGGTTTCCTTCGGCGAGAATGCGCATGAGTATCTCCCAAAGGAAATACCCGGTGAATACGATGTCGAAGAAGTCGAAGATCAGCTGGTGCTCGGGATAGAAGGTCTCAATCCCAAGGGTGATCGAGCAGAGGATGATGGCGATGCTGGTCAGACGGTGGAATGCGGGGCCGTTGACCAGGAGCTTAAGTTGTTTCAATTTTTCGCTACAGTTTTTTTCGAGTTATTGATAAAGACGTCAATTGGTTCTCCATCCTCAAGCACAGTTGTTACCTGGTCTTTAGCCACAGCAACTTTGATGATCCGGTCACGGAACTCAATACGGAACGAATACGAAGTCCACTGGTCGGGAATAAATGGCGTGAAGTGAAGGGTGCCGTTCTTTACACGCATTCCTCCAAAACCTTTCACCACACTCATCCATGTGCCGGCCATACTGGTGATATGACAACCGTCTTCTGTATCGTTGTTGTAATCGTCGAGGTCGAGTCGGGCTGTACGCAAATACATTTCGTACGCTTTCTCTTTGTAGCCGATCACCGACGCGAGAATCGCATGAACGCAGGGCGACAAACTTGACTCGTGCACGGTCATCGGCTCGTAGAAGTCGAAGTTCTTTTTGATGGTTGCTTTATCGAAGCGGTCCTCGAACAAATAAATACCCTGCAGCACGTCGGCCTGTTTGATGAAACATGACCGGAGTATTCGATCCCACGACCACTTCTGGTTGATGGGACGATCTTCGGGGCGGAGATCATTCACGGTAAGGATTGGCTTATCGAGAAAACCGTCTTGCTGAAGTATCACACCGCGCTTCTCATCGAAGGGATAATACATATTAGCGATGATCTCTTTCCATGCGAACGCCTCTTTGCCTTCGTCGAACGAAGTTTTCTTTACGATTTCCGCATAACGGGAAGCCGATTGGTTCTTTACTTTCTCAATTGCAGCGAGGGTAAACTCGAGGGTCCATGCACCGAGAGTGTTGGTATACCAGTTGTTGTTTACGTTGTTCTCGTATTCGTTCGGACCGGTAACTCCAAGGATCACATACTTTTTCTTGTCGGCCGACCAGTTTACGCGTTGTGCCCAAAAGCGCGAAATGCCGATCAACACTTCGAGACCGAATTCACCGAGATAGGCTTCGTCGCCCGTGTAGTCGATGTAGTCGCGCATGGCGTAGACCATGGCGCTCGTGCGGTGGATCTCTTCGAAGGTGATCTCCCACTCATTATGACACTCTTCCCCGTTCATTGTAACGAACGGGTAGAATGCAGCACCGCCTGTAAAGCCGAGCTTCTGTGCGTTCTCAATTGCTTTAGGCAAATGTTTGTAGCGATAGATGAGAAGATTGCGTGCAACTTTCGGGTCGGAAGTACCGAGATAGAACGGCAGGCAGTATGCTTCGGTATCCCAGTATGTGCTTCCGCCATACTTCTCACCGGTAAAACCTTTTGGACCGATGTTGAGACGTTCGTCTTCGCCGGTGTACGTCTGGAGCATCTGGAAAATATTGAATCGTATACCCTGCTGTGCGGCTACGTCGCCATCGATGGTAATGTCGCACATCTCCCATTTCGAAGCCCAGTTGTTTTTGTGTGCCTCGAGAAGCTTGTCGAAGCCTGTTGAGCGCGCGCTTTGCAGCCTGGCGAGACAGTTGGACAACAACTTGTCTTTAGGATGGTTCTCGGAAGAAAGAACCGCGCCGAACTTGTCGATAACGAATTCCGTATTTTGTCTAAGGTCCGCGTCGACTGTATTGTCGGCGTATTTTTCTTTTGTGTTTGCCTTGCCGCCTGCAAGATTGTGAGTCATGCCAGTGGCTACATGAAAGAATGTCTTTCGGGTTTCGGCAACAAC
>DASRSO010000207.1:0-11258 GCA_035656375.1 Cyclobacteriaceae bacterium
TATGTGCAGCAGCTCAATGGTCCGTTGTTCTTCGGATTTGCTGTTCACTTTCGCGAGACCATGCAGGCCCTTCCGGAAGCGCGGGCTATAATTTTCAGGATGGAGAATGTGCCGTTTATCGATCAGTCGGGCATCGTTGCCTTACAGGAGGCAATCCGTTCGCTGAAGGCAAGGGGGATCCTGATCATTTTTGCAGGATTGCAGCCACTTGTAAGAAATCAAATGAAGGCCGCGGAGGTAGACCAGGAGATGATATTTAAATCTTTTGGGGCGGCAGCCGACTGGCTTGAAAATTATCTTAGAAAAAACCCGGCGCCCAGGCTTAGAAAAGCGAATCTGCACCAGGATTTTGAGCTGAACCGGTTGAAAGACAGGATGAATTAGTCTTGTCGGAAAAATCTTTTTAACACTCGTAGGGGTACGCCGCAGGCGAAGTTGTCATAACCCCAAAGGCCCAAAAACGTAAATTGCACTGGATTCTACACCAAAAGCAGTGGATTTACTGGAACAACAGGTATTATCAACCCTGAAGGAGGGCAGTGAAAGTGCTTTTGAGATGCTATTTAGAACGTATTACCGCCCGTTGTGCCAGTACGCTTACTCCTTCCTTAACGACAGGGATGAAGCAGAAGAAGTTGTCCAGGCGGCGTTCATAAATATCTGGGATAAGAAAGGGCAGGTCGAAATCCAGACTTCGCTCAAAGCATATCTGTACAGGATCGTCAGGAATTCCTGCCTGAATGTGATCAAACACGAAAAAGTGAAGCAGCAACACGTGGCGCATGAGATGGTGCATGCCGAAGCGACGCACGAAAGTGTAAGTCAGTCGGTAATTTCTTCGGAGCTCGAAGAAAAGATCGCGGAGGCAATGAAAGTACTTCCCGAACAATGCAGGTTAGTATTTCAACTCAGTCGTTTCGAGGAATTAAAATACTCGGAGATCGCAGAGCAGTTAGATATTTCAGTTAAGACGGTAGAAAATCAAATAGGGAAAGCATTGAAGATCATGCGTGAGCAGCTCAAAGACTACCTGCCGTTGTTTTTAATCTTCATGAAAGAGTGGCTATAGAGTTCAACGATATCGACGACCTGATTGGAAAGGTTCTCTCCGGCGAGGCAACCCCGGAAGAGATCCGTGAGGTGGAAGACTGGCGTAAGGCTTCGTCCGACAACGAGAAGTACTATGTCGACATGCAGATGATCTTTACTCGCGCCTCCGGCAACCGGGTAAAGATGGACTTCGACACAGACGCAGCATGGAAGAAAGTGAAGTCGAGGCTTGGTACCAAAGTAGTCGCCATGCCAGACACCAGGCAGACCAACTGGTCGGCATTGCGAATTGCAGCCAGCATCGTGTTGGTTCTTACAGTTGGAATATTCGCGTGGCGCTGGTTCAATCAGCCTATCGAAACCCTGGCCGTTGTTTCTGAAAACACTGTGGTCGAGAACACGCTGCCCGACGGAAGCACAGCAGTCCTCAACAAACGCTCTTCCATCACATACGAATACAATCCAAAAGAAAAGACCCGAAAGGTGAAGCTGAAAGGAGAGGGATTCTTCGAAGTGAAACATGAAGAAGAAAAACCATTCCTCATCGAAACCGAAGAAACACTCGTTCGCGACATCGGTACTGCGTTCAACATCAAATCGTATCCCGATAAGGATACCGTTGAAGTTGTTGTACAGGAGGGCGTTGTTCAGTTCTACACATTGAACGATCCGGGCTTGACGATCAGTGCCGGTGAAACGGGAATCTACTCGAAACGCAGTAAGTTCTTCACGAAGCTCGCGAAAGCCGACACCAACGTGCTGGCGTACAAAACACGAGTGTTCAATTTCAATGCGACGGATCTGCGCACAGCGGTTAACCAGATCAACGAAGTGTACGACTCACATATCCTTCTTGGTAACACAGAGATCGGTAACTGCCAGTTGACAGTAACATTCCGCGACAACAAGATCGATGAAATGGTAGACATCATCGCAGAAACACTCGGCGTCACCGTCGAGCGGAACGATAGGAACGAGATCATTCTAAACGGCAAATGCCAACAATGACACGCCTATGAGAATGACATTACTCCTCTGCCTGGCATTACTGTGTGTTTCTTTAACGACGTCACTCGCGCAGACCTCAATCCTTGACCGCAAGATCGACGTGTCGTTCAAAAACGAAAAGGTAACGACGGTACTCAATCGCATCGGTCAACTTGGCAACTTCTCGTTTTCGTATAACTCGGCCATTATTTCAAATGACGATGTAGTTACGATCGAAATGAAGAATGCGCCGATCCGTGAGATTCTCAATGAAGTGTTCAAGGGATCGATGGCCTATAAAGAAAAGGGCAGCCACGTGATCTTAAATCGTGTAACGGTTAAGCAACCGAAGTCGAACGTGACATCGATGATCGTAAGTGGCTATGTGGAAGACTGGTTTACCAATGAAAAGATCGTTGACGCCAGTGTATACGAGAAATCGTCGATCACTTCAGTTGTAACAGATGAGTTCGGTTTCTTCAGGCTAAAGCTGGACAAGAAAGATGGCGAAGATATTATCCTGTCGATCAGCAAGCGCGATTTCATTAACGAGACGATCGTGATCAGCGAGGCGGGCAATCAATATTTCCACGTCTCTTTGAAAAGGACGAGGCCGATTACGCCGATCGATACAGCAACCCGTGTTGTGGTGCAGGATTCTACAACAGCCATGATCGACTCTTCCGACGTTGCACCGATAATCGATCCGGAGATTGACGCGACAGAAGAATTGCCCATGCCTTACGCTTCTGAACCTAACGTCGAAAACATCCGCGACACGCTATATCGTGAAATACAGGTTTCATTGCTGCCGTTTGTCGGATCGAATGGACGCTTAAGCGGCAACATCATTAACGATTACTCGATCAACATCTTCGGTGGCTATTCGCTGGGAACAAAACAGATCGAGCTTGGATTCTTTTTTAACTTCGACCGCAGCGACGTAAGCTTCCTGCAGATCGCAGGCTTCGGAAACATCGACGGTGGCAACGTGATCGGCGCCCAGGCTGCCGGCTTCTTCAACCTGAATGGCGGTGAAACGAAAGCCGCACAGTTTGCGGGCTTCACCAACCTGAACTTCGACGACTTCCAGGGCGTGCAGGCCGCGGGCCTCGCGAACATAAACCTGGCAAGCGCCGATGGGGTGAAGGCTGCAGGTATGGCGAACTTCAGCAGTGGCAGGTCGGTCGGCGTTAGCGTGGCCGGCTTCACAAACATTCACCATGGCGATTTCAAAGGACCGCAGATCGCGGGCTTTACAAACATTAACAGCGGTCGTATAGTTGGTTCACAGATCTCCGGATTCTTTAACTATGGTCAGAAGGTTCATGGAACACAGATCGGTTTCATAAACGTAGCCGATAGTCTTACGGGTGTGCCGATCGGGTTCCTCAGTATTGTACGACATGGATATCACAAGCTGGAAGTGTCGGCTGACGAGGTGTTTTATGGTAACCTGGCATTTCGAACTGGTGTGAAGCAGTTTCATAATATTATCATGGCAGGGTATCAACCAGGCAAAGCGTTTGGTAGTGAGTCGGTGTGGTCTGTTGGATATGGTATTGGAAGTGCAAAAAGAATTTTCAAATGGATGGATGTGAATCTGGATGTTACGTCGCAGCATGTTAACAAAGGAGGTTTTACCACAGAGCTAAGTAGTTTGAATAAAGCACATATTGGGTTTGATTTCAGGTTGGCGAAGGGATTCTCGGTGTATGTTGGAGGGACGCTGAACATGTACCTTACAAGGGCATCATACAGTGACTATCCTGTTTTGTTCGGTGAGATTACTCCGAAGGTCTTCTATGATCATACCTACAACAATGATACAAACATGAAGATGTGGTTTGGGGGGAAGGTTGCGGTTAGGTTTTTTTAAATACATGTGTCGCTAAGTTTCGCGAAGGGCACGCTAAGTTTCGCGAAGGCTCTTGTTCTTTTAAAAAATTGCTTAAAGATCTCGTAGGGGTATAGCCCTCTGTCATTGTCATAGTTGCGTAACGCAATTAGACAATGAAAAAACTTCTGCAAACACTCTCACTCGTTTTGATCTCTTACGCTGCAACAGCGCAGCTTACACAAACGATCCGCGGCACAGTGGTCGATAAGATCTCGAAGACACCACTTCCCGGCGCAACCGTGGTCCTTGTAAACTCCGATCCGTTGATCGGAAGCACGACAGACTCCGATGGAAACTTCAAGCTATCGAAAGTACCCGTCGGTAATCACAACATCCGTATTTCATTCATAGGCTACAAAGAGCTTTCACTCCCCAACATCGTTGTGAACTCGGGCAAGGAAGTCGTACTCAACATCCCTATCGAAGAAGACATTGCGCAGCTCGACGAGATCATCGTTACCCCCGATACCGAAAAGAACAAGCCATTGAACGAAATGGCTACAGTTAGCGCGAGAACTTTCAGTGTTGAAGAGACACGCAAGTTCGCAGCTGCCGTGAACGACCCGGCCCGCGCGGCATTGTCGTTCGCCGGCGTGGTTACAGCTGGTGACTTCAACAATACGATATCGATTCGCGGCAACTCACCCTTCGGACTCCTTTGGAGGATGGAAGGTGTCGACATTCCGAACCCCAATCACTTCGCGAACGCCGGAACATCGGGCGGTGGCATCTCAATCCTAAGCTCGCAACTGCTCAGCAACTCCGACTTCATGACGGGTGCGTTCGCTGCCGAGTATGGCAACGCCCTCGCCGGCGTGTTCGATCTAAACCTCCGCAAAGGCAACAACGAAAAAAGAGAGTACACGATACAGGCTGGCTTCCTTGGAACCGACATTGCCGTCGAAGGACCTTTCTCGAAGAATTATCGCGGCTCATATCTTGTGAACTATCGCTACTCGACGCTTTCTTTCCTGGCGAAAATGGGACTCGATGTCGGAGATGCTGTCACAAACTTCCAGGACCTATCTTACAATTTCTATTTACCCACATCTAAAGCCGGTAACTTTTCTTTGTTCGGATTTGGTGGCCTCAGCGATCAAAGCCAGGATGCTGTTAAAGATTCTACCAAATGGGGCGGAGAAGGATCCCAATACAACGAAAAGTACTTCTCTAATACCGGCGCTGCCGGCCTGAAGCACGCGATCACCCTCGGACAGAATACATATTTGCAGTCGGCCGTACTCATGTCGGGAAATAATAACGGTTACGATGAAGACAAACTCGATGATACGTATACGCCGCAGTTCCAGTACAACCAAAGCTATCTCAACAAGAAGTTCACGGTGAGCTCCGTATTGAATCACAAATTCAATGCAAGACACAGCATTCGTTCGGGAGTTTACTTTAACGAGTACTTCTATAACCTTCGTCAGCGCTATCTCGATGATGAGACGAACACGATCAAACAACCACTCAACGCGAAGAGCAATGCGACAACAACACAACTCTTCTCGCAATGGAGCTACAGGGCTACCGAAAAACTGACACTCAACTACGGCATGCATTTCATCTACATGCTCGACAACAACCGATCTTCATTGGAGCCAAGGGCATCGGTAAAGTATGATCTCAACGATAAACAAGCTCTTACCCTGGGTTATGGCCTTCACAGCCAGATGCAGCCTATCGGTGTGTATGAAGCCCAGATCAAACAACCTGACGGATCTTTTATCCAACCAAACAAAAATGTCGATTTCAACAAGGCACATCATATCGTGTTGGGTTATAATCGCTCACTTACCAAACACCTGAACGCAAAAGTTGAAACGTACTATCAGCACCTGTACAACATTGCGGTGGTGAATGATCCTACGAGCCCGGTATCGACACTCGTCATCGAAGAAGGCTACCTCTCAGATCCGCTGGTGAACAAGGGCCGCGGTCGTAACTATGGTGTTGAGTTCACACTCGAACAATTCACCTATAAGAATCTTTACTTCCTGCTTTCGACATCGCTTTACAGCTCGGAGTACAAAGCTCTCGACGGAGTATGGAGAAATACCCGCTTCAATGGCAAACGGGCGATGACATTCACTGCCGGAAAAGATTTTGCCATGAACAAGAATCGGAGCTTTGGAGTGAACTTCCGTGCGATCTATGCCGGAAGTTTCTGGAACACCCCGATCGACTACGAAAAGTCGCGTGAGTTGGGGCAGACAAAGTACATACAGTCTCTGGCGTACACAGAGAAGATGTCTGACTACTTCAGAACTGATTTAAGATTGAGCCTGAAACGTAACCGTGCACATTCTACTACGACGCTGTCGTTGGATATTCAGAATGCTACCAATCATAAGAACCTTGGCGGGCAATATTATGATGTTCGGGCAGGCGAGATCAAGAAGTGGTACCAGATGCCGATGCTGCCAATACTGAGTTATAGGGTGGAGTTTTAGGAGGAGGGGGGTGCGAGGGAAGGAGGAGGGATGCGGGGGAAATGAGGGAAGCGGAATGAGCGGGGCTGGAATGCCGGGGGATTGAGTACGGAGGGCAGGGATGATGACGCGCCGGAATGCGGGGTGTCGCGGTGGCGCGCGGAGGGCACGCGGAGGTGCGCGGAGAGATATGTGATGTGTAAAAAACTCCGCGTACCTCCGCGTCTACCTTAGCGTATCCTTTGCGACACCCCGCATTTTTATCTTCCTCATTTTATCTCCCGCATTTATACCTTCATTTATACCTCACATCTCTGCCCTCCAGTTCCCTTACTTCGTCTTCTCCATTGGCAACTCCGGAATTCTACTCCACTCCTGCATCGACCCATCATAAAGTTTCATATCGTATCCGAGTATCCTTCCACTCATATAGACCACACTGGCTGTCTGCCCTATAAAGCAATAGGTAACAACCTCTTTGCTCTTGTCCGGCAGCACTGGTGTAAAGTACCCCGAAAGTTGATCGACAGGTTTAAAAACATACGTTGTCTGGTCGAGCATGTCCTGGTAAGGGATGTTCTTTGCATTTTTAATGTGACCGTCGCGGGGATTACCTGTTGCATCACCGTCGTACCAGTTCTTCGCGCGTGCGTCGACAACTACACCCTTTTCAGAGTCAATTGTTTTCAAAACATAATTCTTATCAACAACCAGGCTACCCGGCTTCACAACAAAGTTTCCCTTCTTCGCTTTGGGCAGTTCCTTCGTCACAGGATAACCTTCTTTCTTCCAGGCTTCGACACCGCCATTGAGGAACGACACTTTACCTTTTAGTCCAAGATTCTCCAGCATCAGGAACATTCGGGCCGAAGGGCTCACCTCACCGCGAATGTGGCAGACCACCACATGTGAATCGTTGTTGATACCCCATGCCTGCAGCAAACTGGTTGCAGCTTTCGGGTCGGGCATATTCATCGATCCCTGCGGAGAATCGGGAGCAAGCCATCCCGGCCACAGGTAATGCGCCCCGGCGATGTGCTCATTCTCGTAATCGAATTGCAGGAAACTTACTTGCAGGATCACCAGTTTCGGATCTTGCTTGTGTTCGTTCAGCCATTGAGCCGACACAAGTACCGGTACGTCTTGTGCAAAAGAGACGTACGAGGCCAACAGGAGAGCAAGGGATAGTAGGATTTTCATGAAATGAATTTACTACACCTTACGCTATTAGTCTCTCAACGGTTTGTTAACTGTAGAGGAACAGGACAAAAAGTAGAGCAACAGCATTCCGCCATTCCCTGGGTGTCATTCCAGCCACTTTCTTAAACAACGAATTGAATGTCGACAGGGAGTTAAATCCCGTATCCATGGCTATTGCTTCTATCGTGTAATGTTGCATGGACGGTTCCCGGAGCCTGCGTTGTGCTTCTTTCAGGCGGTAAGAATTTACAAAGTTCCAGAAGGCTGTTTTCCCGAATTCATTAATTGCCTGGGAAATGTGATTGCGGCTCAACTGCATTTGTTTCGCGAGATCGTCTAACCCGAAGTTGGTATCGAGATAGGGTTGCTTCTCCTCGAAATAAGCCTGCACTTTCCGGAATACTTTCTCCGAGTCGGGTGATTGCAATCCGGACCTGGAATATCTCGGCTTGTATCCAAGCTTCTTTATTGCCTGTTCAAATCGTTCGAAAGAAAATGGCTTCAATAAATAATCCACTACATTCAACGCAAAGGCTTCGAGTGCATGCTCCGAATATGCCGTCACTAAAATTATCTTGATATCCTTAAAAGCATTTGTCCGTAATGCCTCGACACCGGTGACTTGCGGCATTTGTATGTCGAGGAATATTACGTCTGGCGTTTCGTCTTTGATTGCCTCCTGTAGTTCGAAGATGTCGGAGCAGCGGGCAACGATCTCGATATCGCCATGCTGACGGGCATACGTCTCGAGAATATACCAGCTGTGTTGTTCGTCGTCGACGATGATTGCCCTTATCATTTCTTCGAGGTTTTGATCACCAGCGTAGCTTCAAAGACATGGTCCATCGATCTCGTTTCGAGTATGGCATCAGCACTGTATGCGATCCTGAGACGGTCTTTCGTGTTCTGGAGCCCGATCCGGGCACCATTCGAGCGACGATTCGCAGGATAAGAATTTCTGACAATGTATGATATAGCATGATCGTCGATACTCAATTTCACTGATATCCACGCAGACCCGGTCTCGTCGGCTACACCGTGCTTAAATGCGTTCTCAACAAAAGGAAATAGTGTGAGCGGTGGTATCTCGAATCCATCAACGTTCGCTGGCCATTCTATATCGACCCGAACTTTACCGCTATATCTCACACTTTCAATCCCTATGTAATCTTTGATGAAATTTATCTCATCTGCCAGTGCAATTCGATCCAGTTTGGAACTGCTGATGATGTAGCGCATCATGTCTGACATTTGCAACACTAAAGGCGCCGCGAGGTCTGACTTCTGGAGCACGAGGCTGTAAAGGTTGTTCATCGTGTTGAAGAAAAAATGCGGCTGCAACTGGCTTCGAAGCAGTGACAGTTCTGTTATCATCTTTTCTTTTATCAATCGCTCGTTGGTTTCACGTTGCTGATACCACATCCGAATGCCTTCCGCGGCAAGCGCAAACAGCAATGTTGAATTTATGTATGTGAGTCTCTTGCTCATCCGGCTAATATCCCAGAAAGGTTCGTCGGGGGTAAAGACGAAGTGCACGATCAGTTGGTTGAATAACCCGCCAAGTAACGAGGCTGCGACAAGTGCGAGAAAAAAAGCAAGGTATCGTCCTTTCAGAAAAAACCGGGGTATTAAGATCAGCAGCGCGGTGTAAACCAAAAAGAGCTTTGGCGGCAATGTCCACAGCTGGACCACAACAGCTTCGCCCAGGGTGGTGCCGCCATCTCGCCATAGTGTTGAGTATAAAAAAACGTAGATCGCCCACGCTACGGTATGTGCAATGACGATCCTTTGGTTTTTCATACCTAAAGATAGGTGCCGCTGTGCATTTAGTTCTGCGTGCCTACACGCTCGGAAGACAAATAATCCGGCGTGTATCACATTTGAGAAAAATTGATTTTATGGTTCGTATTGCGCTTCTCATTTTGATCCCATTCATCGCGGCTTCGCAAAACATCAAGCGAATTACGGGTGTGAATGACTCGTACCCGGCTCTTTCGCCAGACGGAAAAACCATGTTGTTTCAATCGGACCGTTCTGGTGACGTCGAGATCTGGTCGATCGCGATCGACGGAACAGGGCCGAAGAAAATAACGAACAGCAAAGGCTACGACGGGAACCCTTCGTGGTCGCCCGACGGTAAGGTGATCGCATTTGCGTCGTCGCGCGATGGAGACCTGGAGATCTATGTGATGAATGCAGACGGTTCGAATCAAAAGCGGCTTACAACTGATAAAGGGAATGATGGCCATCCGCACTGGTATCCCGATGGCTCACGTATCATTTTCAATTCCGCCAACGGAACAAACATCGATGAAATTTTTTCAATGAAACCGGATGGGACCAACGTGCAACAAATCACTGACCTCAAATCGGTTTCGACTTTCGCGAGCGTGTCGCCCGACGGGACGAAGATCGTTTTTCGCGGTTCGACAGATACACCTGCTTTTGGTTGGGATATGCGGTCGGGCAAAGGGCAATTGAACTCGGAGATCTTTGTGATGGACATTGACGGAAAGAACATTGTGAACGTTACGAAGAGTTCCGCCTTCGATGGCTGGCCGGCGTGGTCGCCCGATTCTCAAAAGATCGCGTTCGCTTCGAATCGAAGTGGCAAGGCTAACAGTGGTCAGTTGTATGTCGTGAATGTGGACGGATCGGCACTGCAGCAGGTTACGGATCTTCCAGGTGCTGTCGCACAGCCATGCTGGAGTGGCGATGGAAAAACGATCTATGGCTATCAACTGTGGGAAACACCCGAAGAACAATACGGCTATGTTGTGCAGGTTCCACTGCAAGGTGGATTGCCACGTCCATTTACCTCAGTGAGTGACTGCTATCCCGTTCTATCGCCTGACGGAAAAACATTGATGTTCCATTCCAACAGAACGGGGATATGGCAGATCTATTCAGCTGATCCCGATGGTTCCAATCTCAAACAGCTGACAGATGGCGCCGCCACGAATGTTGGTCCCGTGTGGTCGCCCGATGGAAAGACAATTGCGTTCGTTTCGGAGCGCGATAATGATCCCGAGATCTACACGATGCGTCCCGACGGTTCACTGCAAACGCGGGTGACAAATTTCCCCGGCGACGATTCGCATCCACATTGGTTTCACGATGGCACGAGGATAATTTTTAACTCGGCGAAGAACACACCCGACCAGACGAAAGACTGGCCGCTGCAATTTCACGACGTGTATTCGATCACACCCGATGGAAAAGACCTGCATCGATACACAGACAATAAGACTATAACAACTTACCCTTCCGCGTCCCCGGATGGAAAGAAATTGTTGTTCAGAAAAGTTACCGATTCACCGGCAATCAATTGGGACATTACCTTGAATGCGAGAGGACGAAACTCGGAAGTATTTGTGATGGATATCGCCACCAAGCAGCAGGTTAACCTGTCGTCACATTTTGCTTACGATGGCTGGCCGGCATGGTCGCCCGATGGAAAGTCTGTGGCGTTTGTTTCGAACAGGACCGGAAGATCTGGCGGTGGGCAATTGTTTCTGGTCGATGCCAATGGCGGTGCCGTTCGCCAGATAACAGACCTTCCCGGGGGAATTGTTCAACACAGCTGGTCGGCCGACGGAAAATTTATTTATGCGTACCAGTGCTTCGAAACAACGAATTCCGAGTTCGGCAACATTATTCGAATTGAGCTGTAACCTTTTTGAAAC
>DASRSO010000208.1:0-23912 GCA_035656375.1 Cyclobacteriaceae bacterium
CATGGTACCTTGCTGAAAGCTTTAAGGATATCGAGGCTATTCGTGAACTGCTCGCCGACAAGACCTTTTACATCGTTCCGACTATCAACCCCGATGCGCGCGACAACTTCATGAAGGAGCCTAACACTCCGCATAGTCCAAGATCCGGTATGGTGCCAGTCGACAACGACCGCGATGGCCAGTTGAATGAAGACTACATGGACGATCTCGACAAGGATGGTAACATCACCAACATGATCCGCAAGAGCCCGAAGGGACGGTACAAGAAAGATCCTTCCGACCCGCGCAAGCTCGTTCCCGTTAAGGCCGATGAGCTTGGCGACTACGAGATACTCGGCTCCGAAGGAATTGACAATGATGGAGATGGCCGAGTGAACGAAGACGGTACAGGCTACTACGATCCCAACCGTGACTTTGGATGGAAGTGGCAACCGAACCACCTTCAGAACGGAGCTTACAAGTACCCGTTCAGTCTTCCCGAGAACAGGAATATCCGCGACTTCGTCATGGCACATCCCAACATTGCAGGAGCGCAGAGCTTTCACAACTCGGGCGGCATGATCCTTCGTGGTCCCGGTGCTGAAGAAGACGCTGCTACCTACAACGCTGAAGACTCACGCATTTACGATGCTATCGGTAAGAAAGGCGAGACGTTAATACCCGGTTATAAATACATGGTGGTTTATCGCGACCTGTACACCGTATGGGGTGGAGAGCTCGACTGGTTCTACGGCAGCCGCGGGGTTTATACTTTCTCGAATGAGCTCTTTAACTCGTACCAGTATTTTCATAAGTCGCGCGACGACGACGACTTTGCGTCGACCGAAGCATTTGATTTCAACAAAGACCTGTTGTTTGGCGATGCTGTTGTGAACTGGAAAGAATTCGATCACCCCCAGTTTGGTAAGATCGAGATCGGCGGACCGAAGAAGAACTTTACTCGGGCGAATCCCGGTTTCCTCCTGGAGAGCGACGCACATCGCAACATGGCGTTCTGCCTCTATCACGCGTGGAGCACGCCGAAGCTGGAAGTTACCGAGATGAGTGAGAAATCGTTAGGAGGAGGAATTACCGAGATCACGGCGGTAATAAGTAATGTAAGGATGATGCCGACGCACGCAAGCCAGGATCTGAAATTCAAGATTGAGCGACCGGACTACATTACCATTACCGGTCCTAAAGTAATTGCAGGTATGGTAGTTGAAAACAGGGACATGAATCTCACCACTGAACAAAAGAATAACCCGGCAACAATAGAGGTCGACAATATTCCGGGGATGGGATCAGTTACTGTTCGCTGGATAGTTTCCGGATCGAATAAATACTCCATTAAAGTCGATAGTAAAAAAGGAGGAGTAGTTAGCAAACAGAAATAAACTCTCATTCGTCAAAACCTGATTTTCGTATCTTGCTGATAATATGAAGGCGCTAGTACTAACCGGTCCTGGAACTGTTGAACTCAAAGAGGTTCCTGTTCCACTTGTTACTCCCGGCAAAGCGTTGGTGAAGATCAAAGCTGCTTCGCTTAACCGTCGCGACGAATGGATACGTGAAGGCAAGTATCCCAACATCCGTTTCGGTGGTGTTCTCGGTTCAGATGGTGCTGGTGTTGTGGAAAAAGTCGGCGACGAAAAAGACCACGAGTGGGTAGGAAAGGCGGTTGTCATTAATCCGAATATCGATTGGGGTCCAGACCCCGAAGTACAGTCGATCAAATACACCATTCTCGGTATGCCCGTCGATGGCACGTTCGCCGAGTACATCCTGGTGAACACCGACAGGCTTCAGCACAAGCCTTTCCATCTCGACTTTCTTCAGGCTTCCACATTGCCTTTGGGTGGACTCACTGCTTTTCGTGCGTTGTTCCGTCGTGGCGGATTGAAGCCCGGCAATAATGTTCTGATCTCCGGCTTCGGTGGCGGTGTTGCCCAGTTTGCGTTCCTGTTCGCACAGGCGGCAGGCGCCAATGTATATGTCACTTCCGGCAGCGACGAGAAAGTGGAGAAGGCGTTGAAGATGGGAGCGAAGGGCGCGTACAATTACAAGAAGCAAAACAACTATACTGATCTCTGGAAGACGAAGGGCGGCTTCGACATTGTGATCGACAGCGCCGGCGGAGATCAGATCAATAACTTCATCAAGGTGCTCCGTCCACATGGACGGATCGTGTTCTACGGTGCCACCAACGGCAATCCTTCGAAGGTCGACATGTACCGTATGTTCTGGCATCACCTAACCTTGCAGGGGACTACGATGGGTAACGATAATGAGTTCACTGAAATGCTGGAGTTCGTCAGCAAGAACCAGATACGTCCTATGGTAGATTCGATACGGCCTTTCACGAAGATCACCGAGTCGTTTTCGGATATCACAAGACCGAACAAAGTAGGCAAGATTGTGTTTTTAGTAAATCAGTGAGGTGGATAGGATTACCCAACTCGAGGAGTTTCTTAAGGAAGATCCGGACGATGCGTTTAGCGCTTATGCGTTGGCCCTTGAATACCTGAAATCGGATCAACAGAGATCACATGATCTTTTTTCAACACTCTTAAAGAAAAAACCCGATTATTTACCAACCTATTATCCCTTTGCGCATTTATTAATCGAACTCCAACAGCCCGATAAAGCTGAGTCAATATTCAAACAAGGCATTGACCTTGCCCGTCGCAAAAATGACTCAAAGACTTTAAAAGAACTTACTAGCGCGTACAACGATTGGCTTTTCGAGCAGTCGTGACTATCTTGCCCACATGAAGATTTTAGTGTGCATTTCTTGTGTTCCCGATACGACGTCGCGGATCAATTTTATAGACAACAACACGAAGTTCGACACCAGTGGAGTACAATTTATCATCGGTCCTTACGATGACTATGCGCTTGCTCGTGCAGTCGAACTAAAAGACGCCAATGCCGGGTCGACGGTGACCGTTCTCAATGTCGGTCTCGCCGATACCGAGCCGATCATTCGCAAGGCGCTCGCTATTGGTGCCGACGATGCCATACGTGTGAATGCTGACCCCACCGATTCGTTTTTCGTTGCGTCGCAGATCGCCGAGAATGCCAAGGGTTTCGACCTGATACTGATGGGCCGTGAGTCGATCGACTTTAACAGCGGAGTGGTTCATGCCATGGTAGGAGAGATGTTGGGTTTACCGTCGTTCTCACCGGTGATGAAACTCGATATCGATGGTACGAATGTGAAGATGGCGCGTGAGATAGAAGGTGGTAAGGAGCTTCTCGAAGCGAAACTCCCTCTTGTGGCAGGATGCCAGGAGCCGATAGCTGAATGGAAGATACCCAACATGCGTGGTATCATGAGCGCGAGAACTAAGCCGTTGAAAGTTGTGGAACCAAAAGGCGTGACCTCACCCGTCAAGTTGAAAAAGTTTGAACTCCCTGCACCGAAAGGAGCCGTGAAGATGATACCGGCAGATAATGTTGCCGACCTGGTGAAATTGTTGAAGAACGAAGCCAAAGTATTATGAACATTTTAGTATTCGCAGAAACCGACGATAAGAAAATAAAGTCGACCTCACTTGAAGCGGTAGCTTACGCTCACGCTATGGGTGGCAATGTTACAGCAATTGTGTTAGGCACAGCCGATAAGGCATCGCTTGAATCGTTGGGCAAGTACGGAGCAAAGAAAGTTCTTCACGCTTCGAATGCAAAGCTCGATCACGCGATCGTCCAGGCATATTCTGCGGTGATCACCAAAGCGATGCAAGACGAGAATGCCGACGTGCTTGTGCTTGCCAACTCATCGCTCGGAACTCCAGTGGCTGCCAAAGTAGCAATTCGTACCGGGGCAGGATTGGTTTCTAATGTGGTGGATCTTCCCGACACCAGTTCTGGCTTTTCAGTGAAGAGAAGTATCTACACAGGCAAAGCATTTTCTGTGGTGGATGTTTCAACTGGTAAAAAAGTTATCGCAATAAAAAAGAATGCTGCCGAGTTGAAGGAAGTTGGTGGCAGTGCACAGGTGGTTGATTATCCTGTAGAACTACCGGACACGGATTTTAACGCAAAAATAACATCGACCGAGAAGGCAACCGGCGAGATCTTGTTGCCGGAAGCAAACATTGTTGTGTCGGGCGGACGTGGAATGAAAGGACCCGAGCACTGGGGGATACTGGAGGAACTGGCAAAGGAATTGCACGCGGCTACCGGTTGCAGTAAACCTGTATCTGATATGAACTGGAGACCCCATCATGAACACGTTGGACAAACCGGAGTCAAAGTGGCGCCACAACTCTATATCGCCATTGGCATTTCCGGAGCGATCCAGCATCTTGCGGGAGTTAACTCATCAAAATGTATCGTGGTGATCAATAAAGACCCTGAAGCACCTTTCTTTAAAGCCGCCGACTACGGAATTGTAGGAGACGCATTCGATGTAGTGCCTAAATTAACAGCGGCCATTAAAGCCGGTAAATAAAAATTATTAATTTACTCAGGCAAAGCCCGTTTTTTTCTAATATCGTAAACTCAAGACAGGGGACTTCAGCGCGTGGCACAAAGGAAAATCAAGCTTGAAATTTTAGGACTCTCTTCCAGCCAGTCGACCACAGGATCGTTTGCGCTAGTGCTTGGCGAAACCGAGGGAAATCGTCGGCTGCCGATCATCATCGGCATGTTCGAGGCCCAGGCGATCGCCATCGAGATCGAAAAGATCATCCCTAACCGCCCGATGACCCACGACCTGTTCAAGTCATTCGCAAGCACATTTCATTTTCACGTTGAAGAGATCGTGATCTCGGATCTGAAAGAAGGAGTCTTCTTTGCAAAGATCGTGTGCACCGATGGCCTCAAGAAAACAGAGATCGACGCGCGCCCTTCCGATGCCATTGCAATTGGATTGAGATTCGATTCACCAATCTACACGTACGAGAACATACTTGCCGAAGCCGGCATCGTACTCACCGACGAGGAAGAGGAGGAAGAAAGAGAAAAGTCGGAAACAAAAGAACCAAAAGCCAAAGTCAAGAAAGAGGTTTCGTCAAAGAAATCAGAAGACTATAAAAATTATTCCGTCGAAAAACTGAACGAGTTACTAAAGGATGCCATCGAGAAGGAGGACTACGAGAGAGCGGCAAAGATCAGGGACGAGCTCAGCAAACGGAACTGATCCAAACCTAACCCCTAAACGAACCGATGGATATCCTCCGCGGACTTGGCGGCCTGATCTTCCTGACCGCCGTTGCCTACGTTCTTTCTTCCAACAAGAAGTCAATCAACTGGTCAACGGTCGGCATCGGCATTCTCCTTCAGATCATCTTTGGTCTCGCAATCTTTAAGGTTGGTTTTGTTCACGACGGCTTCGAATGGATCAGTGAAAAGTTTGTCGCCTTCCTCGACTTCGCCCGCCAGGGTGCCATGTTCCTTTTCGGTGGTCTCGCCAAAGACAGCACCAAAGATCCAACCGCAGGTCACAACCTCGGCTTCCTTTTCGCATTCCAGGCATTGCCTACCGTTATTTTCTTTTCAGCCGTTACCACCGGTCTTTACTACCTCGGCATTCTTCAAAAGATCGTTTGGGTTTTCGCATGGGTAATGACCCGCACCATGAAACTCTCGGGCGCCGAAAGTCTTTCCGCCGCCGCGAATATTTTCATGGGCCAAACCGAAGCACCATTGCTCGTGAAACCATTCATCAAGAACATGACAAACTCGGAGTTGTTCTGTTTGATGACTGGCGGTATGGCGACCATTGCCGGCAGTGTACTTGCAGTGTACGTCGGCATGCTCGGCGGCGCCGACGAACAAAGTCGCGCCACCTTTGCAACTTATCTTTTGTGTGCATCGATCATGAATGCGCCCGCCGCTATCGTTATGTCGAAGATCGTGTTCCCCGAAACTGAACCCGAAAAGATCGATCACTCATTGAGGGTCAACAAAGAGGCCATCGGTTCGAACCTGGTCGACGCCCTTGCTACCGGCGCCGCCGATGGATTGAAACTCGCCCTGAACATAGGCGGGATGCTGCTCGCCTTCATCGCGATCATCCTCGCCATCAACTGGGGTCTTACCGGGCTCGGAGACCTGATCGGCATCAACGAAGTTATCCGCACAAGCACCGACAACGCCTACTCGGGCCTCAGTCTCGAATACCTGCTCGGCCAGGTCTTCCGCTTCTTCGCTTACGCCATGGGCGTCACCTGGTCCGAATCGCTGCAGGTCGGTAGCCTCCTCGGCAAGAAGATGGTACTCAACGAGTTCCTCGCCTACAGTGACCTTACAGCCTTTAAGAACGGCGGCTATCTCAGCGAAAAGTCTGTCATCATTTCTACTTACGCACTTTGCGGCTTCGCCAACTTCAGCTCCATCGCAATCCAGATCGGCGGCATCGGGGGCATGGCACCCAACAGGCAGGTCGACTTGTCGCGACTCGGGCTGAAATCCATGCTGGCTGCGTTCCTGGCCACAATGATGACAGGGACCATCGCCGGGGCGATTTTTGAATAAAACTGGGTTAAAAAAGGCCATAGTTTACGATCTTTGGCCACTGCGTAAAAATGAAAATACTCAAGATCTTCTTCGGAGTCCTGTTCATCCTTTTTGCCGTCGTTCAGTTCAATGACCCCGACCCGTTGTTGTGGATACTCATCTATGGGGCCATGGCAGTGATCTCATTTATGGCGGTGTTCAAGCGATACCCGCTGCAGTATATGATCATCATGGCCGCGGGCTTTCTCGTAATGACCATCCTGTATTTCGATGGATTTAAAGAATGGCTGGGTTCACCCGACCGATACCTGTTGTTTGACGATCTTGCGAAGATGCAGTTCCCATACATCGAAGAGGCACGCGAGTTCCTTGGCTTGTTGATCTGCCTCGGTGTACTGATATTTTATTTTTACCTGAGCAAGAAGGAAGCGAAGTAAAGCTATGAAGAAGCTCGTACTGCTTGTTGCTGTTTTGATTGGTTCCTGTACGAGTCCAAAAGAAAGAATTCCGGACACAATGCCCGCTGCACAAAGCTCATCATCGAAAATGGTGGTCTACCAGGTATTTACCCGCCTGTTTGGCAACACCAATACAACAAATAAGAGATTCGGAACCACCGAAGAGAACGGTGTCGGTAAGTTCAACGACTTCAACGACGTCGCCCTGGAAGGCATCAAACAATTGGGCATCACACACATCTGGTACACAGGCGTGCTCGAACACGCCGTGTTTCCTCCCGACGATGCCGATGTGGTGAAAGGAAGAGCCGGCTCACCCTATGCCATCAAAGATTATTACGATGTAAACCACGACCTCGCCGTTGTTGTGAACAACAGGATGCAGGAGTTCGAACAACTTGTCGAACGGACCCACAAGCACGGAATGAAAGTGATTATCGACTTCGTGCCCAACCACGTGGCGCGTGCCTATCAATCCGACGCAAAACCAGAAGGAGTTAAAGATCTCGGTGAAGGCGACGATAAAGCAAAGGCCTTCGATCGCGACAATAATTTCTACTACATCGTTGGACAGGACTTTCGTCCACCGAAAAGTGCAATGACACCAATGGGCGACGGCCAGTTTGCCGAATCACCCGCGAAAGTTACCGGCAACGATCACTTCTCAGCTACACCGGGCAGCGGCGACTGGTACGAAACTGTGAAGCTCAATTACGGCGTCGACATACAGAACAATCGCACCAAACATTTCGATCCGGTTCCTTCTACATGGACAAAGATGCTCGACATCCTCGTGTACTGGGCAAACAAAGACGTAGATGCATTTCGTTGTGACATGGCAGAGATGGTTCCCGTCGAATTTTGGGAATGGGTAATTCCTCAAGTGAAAGCCGTTAACCCCGACATTGCGTTCATTGCAGAGATATACAATCCCCAGGCCTATCGCTCATATATCGAACAGGGACATTTCGATTATCTCTACGATAAAGTACAGTTGTACGACACACTTCGTTTGCTGGTAAACCAGCACGCAAAGTCGACCGATGTTCCTGCTATTCAGAAAAGCCTGCTGGGCATTAACGATCATATGCTTCACTTCATGGAGAACCACGACGAGCAGCGCATAGCTTCTAAGTTTTTTGCCGGCGATCCATGGAAGGCCACACCGGCAGTGGCCGTAAGTGCGCTGATCGACAAAGGCCCGATGATGATCTACTTCGGCCAGGAAGTGGGAGAGCCAGGTGGAGTGAACGAGGGCTTCAGTGGCGACGATGGCCGCACAACGATATTCGACTACTGGGGCGTCGCCGAGCACCAGAAATGGGTGAACAATAAGCTTTACGATGGGGGCCAGCTATCGCCCGACCAGCTGGCGCTTCGTCAGTTTTATGGTGATGTGCTTACACTTGCCAGGACCAATTCAGCTATTAGCCAGGGCGACTATTTCGACCTCACAGAGTCGAACGTGGCCCTGAACAACTATACTGATCACCATGTGATTTTCGGCAGGACGGATGGAACGGAGAAACTTATTATTGTTGCGGGGTTTGGAACGAAGCAGGAACGGATAAAAGTAAAACTGACAGACGAAGCGATAAAGATGATGGGACTTGACCAAAATGGTCAATACATTGCCCGCGATCTTTTGCGCAGCGGAACGGATGTTGGCTTCGACGCACAGTTTCAATTCGAGATCGATGTGCCTCCATACTCGGTGTTCATACTTAAACTGAAGTGATGAAAAAGATATTCTCAGCAGCTTTTGCAATGATCACGGTGTTGATGGTGTCGTGTACACCAGAGCCTGTAAATCATTGGCCTAACGGGGTGAACTACGAGGTGTTCGTGCTGTCGTTCGCCGACGGTGATGGCGATGGGAAGGGCGACTTCAAAGGCCTTACATCCAGGCTCGATTACCTGTCGGATCTTGGAGTGGGAGGGATCTGGCTTATGCCGATCATGAATTCACCTACGTATCACAAGTACGACGTTACAGATTACAAGTCGATCAATCCCGAGTATGGGACTATCGATGATTTTAAGAAGTTTGTTGATGAGGCTCACAAGAAAAATATTAGGGTTATTGTAGATCTTATACTGAATCACACAGGCGCCGATCATCCGTGGTTCAAGGAGGCGATCAAGGGAAAGGATAACAAATACCGCGACTATTATGTTTGGGCAAAGAAGGATTCGATCAGGGACCAGATTGCCAAGAAACAGGTGTCGTTCGATTCAGACAACATTACTCAATGGCATGCTGTGAACGGCGATACAACTGCTGAACACTATTATGGATTCTTTTGGGCCGGAATGCCCGACCTGAATTTCGACAACCCCGATGTGAAAGCCGAGTTTGTCGACATTGGGAAGTTCTGGCTGAGTGAAATGAAGGTCGATGGTTTCAGGCTCGATGCAGCCAAACATATTTATCCGACCGATCGCGCGGCCGACAATCATGCCTTCTGGATCTGGTTCCGCGAGGAGATGCAAAAGATCAAACCGGATGTTTATTTGGTGGGCGAGGTCTGGTCGAAGGCCGAAGACGTTGCTCCGTACCTGAATGGTCTTCCGGCTCTGTTTAATTTCGACCTGGGATACGCGATAACCGCTGCGGTATCGGCAGGTAAAGACACGACAGGGCTGATCAGGGAATACAAGAAGATCATCGACTTCTACAATAAATCGACTTCGAACTACATCGACGCAACGTTCCTTAAGAACCACGATCAGAATCGTATCCTGAGTGAGCTTCACGACGACGAGCAAAAGGCGCGCATGGCAGCTTCAATACTGATGACATTGCCCGGAACGCCTTATATATACTACGGCGAAGAGATCGGAATGAAAGGTCTCAAGCCCGATGAATTTATTCGTGAACCTTTTATCTGGGACAAACCGGGTAAAGATCCTGCCCAGACCAAATGGGAGGAACCGCGGTACTCAACCGATAAAACGGTCGTGCCCTTTGCTGTTCAAAAAACTGATCCCAGGTCGATGTATAATTTTTATAAGGACTGGATCGAGTATCGTAACGACAGCGAAGCAATGACATACGGTGTGATAGAATTAGCCCCGGTAGAAATGAACGAAGTGATCATGTTCTACAGGGTAAAAGGCGATGAGAAACTATTTGTACTGCACAACATCTCCGACATAGAAGTAACTGTACCGATCGAGGTCGACGAAATCTTCCGTCTCGACTACAACACCAATCCTGCAGTGGAGCTTCGTGAGACCGAAATTGTTTTGCCTGCATATTCAAGTGCGATATTGAAGAATTGATGAAAGGAAAGAACAGGGTAATTATTGAGAACGTACAGCCTGTGATCGACGGAGGTCTGTACGCTGCACGCCGCACGGCCGGCGAGAGAGTTGATGTTTCAGCAACAATCTTCGCCGACGGCCATGACCACCTGCGGGCAAGAGTTCTCTATAAAAAAGAAGGTGCTGCCGAATGGAGTATCGTGGAGATGAATGCCAGTTGGAACGACGACTGGTGGGCGCCGTTCTACGTGACCGAAAAAGGAAAATATCTATTCAAAGTTGAAGCCTGGGTCGATCACTTCGATACGTGGTTCGATGGCTTCAAGAAGAAAGCAGCGGCAAAAGTGGATGTGCATACCGAGTTGATGGAAGGGGTGAACTTCTTAAGAAGGTTTTCCGACGGCGAGGTGAAGCCGTTCATTAATAAATTGAATGATCAGGCGAATTACGATGGGGCTGTTGCTGCTGTTCTTACCGAGGAGTTTGCTCATGTTGTTCACACTCACCCATTGATCGAGAACGAAACAACGACAGCCGAGTTTCTTGTAAACGTAGAGTACGAAAAAACTCTCTTCAGCACCTGGTACGAATTTTTCCCCCGCTCGGGTTCTCAAACAAAAGGCCGTCACGGTACTTTTAAAGATTGCATCAAGTTGTTGCCGAGGATCTCAGCAATGGGTTTCGATGTATTGTATTTTCCTCCAATACATCCCATCGGCAAGATCAACCGCAAGGGCAAGAACAACAACGTTCGTTCTGTTGCGGGCGAACCGGGATCACCGTGGGCCATCGGCAGCGATGAAGGTGGTCACAAGGCGATTAATCCTGAGCTCGGAACACTGGAAGACTATAAGGAACTCATCCGGCAGGCAAAGAAACTCGGTATCGACGTGGCCATGGACGTGGCCTTTCAGTGTGCTCCCGATCATCCATACGTGAAAGAACACCCCGAATGGTTCCGCCAACGTCCCGATGGCACAATACAGTACGCCGAGAATCCTCCCAAGAAATACCAGGACATCTACCCGTTCAACTTCGAGAACGACAACTGGCAGGCGTTGTGGGATGAGCTCAAGTCGGTATTTATTTACTGGATCGAACAGGGTGTAACGATCTTCCGCGTCGATAATCCGCACACCAAACCAATACCGTTCTGGCAGTGGACGATCGCCGAAGTCCAGAAGCAATACCCCGACACGATATTCCTTGCCGAAGCATTCACCAAACCAAAAGTGATGGCTTCACTTGGCAAGATCGGTTTCAACCAGTCGTACACTTACTTCACGTGGCGTGTGACCAAGCAAGAGATCATCGACTACGTGAACGAACTTGTGTATACGCAATCGAGAAATTACTTCCGTCCAAACTTCTGGCCAAATACGCCCGACATTCTGCCATACCATATGCAACACCAGGGTGAGAATATTTTCATTATCCGGTATGCACTGGCGGCAACGTTATCTTCGAACTATGGAATGTATGGCCCTGCGTACGAGTTTTACGACAACGTGCCGATGGAAGGAAAGGAAGAGTACTTTAATTCCGAGAAATACGAAGTTAAATTGCACGATTGGAAGAAGACCAATCGGATGACCGATATCATTTCGATGGTGAACCGGTTTCGTAAGGAAAACAAAGCCCTGCAGACCACATGGAATACGTCGTTCTGTGCGATCGACAATGGTCAAATATTGGCCTACTTGAAAACTACCGACGACCTTTCGAATATCATCCTGGTTGTAGTGAACCTCGACCAGCATAGTCAACAGGCCGGCTATATCCAGGTACCGAAAGGTATTTTGAAACTTGGAGATAAGATCAACCTGAAGTTGCACGACCTGATGACAGACGAACATTATACCTGGACACAGGAATGGAACTTTGTTCAGTTAAATCCTCACAAGATGCCGTTCCATTTATTTAAAGTAACAGTTCACGACTCGAACATGTAAAAAGAAATGGCAGCGCCGATAAAACATAACGACCCACAATGGTTTAAAGATGCCATCATCTACGAGTTGAGCGTGCGCGCCTTCTTCGATAGCAATGGCGATGGTATCGGCGACTTCCAGGGATTGATCCAAAAACTCGACTACCTGGAGGATCTCGGGATAGATACTATCTGGTTGCTGCCGTTCTATCCGTCGCCACTCAAAGACGATGGCTACGATGTAACCGAATATTGCGATATACACCCCGACTATGGTACGCTTGCCGATTTCAAGCAGTTTTTAAAAGAAGCACACCGTCGCGGCCTGCGTGTCGTTACAGAGCTCATTCTCAATCATACTTCCGATCAGCATCCGTGGTTCCAAAAATCACGGAAGGCGAGGGCCGGCTCGCGCTATAAAGATTACTACGTGTGGAGCGATACCCAGGAACGATATAAGGAAGCCCGCATCATCATCGCCGACGGCGACTCAACGAACTGGACATGGGACAATGAGGCGAGAGCTTATTACTGGCATCGTTACTATCGTCATCAACCCGATCTCAATTTCGAGAATGCCGAGGTGCAACTCGAGATCATTCGTGTAACCGACTTCTGGTTGAAGCTTGGTGTGGACGGATTTCGTTTGTCGTCGGTGCCGTTCCTTTTCGAGCAGGAGGGAACACCCTGCGAGAATCTTCCACAGACCCATGCGTTCGTGAAGAAGCTGAGGAATCATATTGACAAAAATTATAAGGATCGGATCCTGATCGCTGAAGCCAACCTGTGGCCCGAAGACGCTGCAGCCTATTTTGGCGATGGCGATGAGTGCCACATGAACTTCAATTATCCTCTGATGCCCAGGCTTTTTCTTGGGTTGAGGACTGAAGACAGCTACCCGATCATCGATATTATCGACCAGACTCCCAAAACTCCGAAGAACACCCAGTGGGCGTTGTTCCTTCGTAACCACGACGAGATCGGTTTGGAGATGGTGACCGAAGAGGAAAAAGATTACCTGTTTAAAGCATACGCCACCGATCCAAATACCAAACATAATCTTGGTATTCGCCGCAGACTGGCACCGTTGTTGAACAACGATCGCCGGAAAGTGGAATTGTTGCATACCATACTTTTGTCGTTACCCGGATCACCAGTGCTGTATTATGGTGATGAGATCGGGATGGGCGATAACATTTATCTCGGCGACCGCTTCGGTGTGCGAACGCCGATGCAATGGAATATGAACTTAAATGCAGGTTTCTCCGGGGCAAACCCGCAGAAGCTTTACCTGCCAATCATTACCGACCCGGTTTATCGGTACGAATCTGTGAATGTGGCTACACAGGAAGAGAATTCGTCTTCCATGATGTGGTGGTTCAAGAATGTGATTGCGATGCGTCGCCGCCTGAATGTTTTTGGCAACGGCGACATGAAGTTTATCGAGAGCTCTAATGCAAAAGTTCTCAGCTTCGTCCGTTTCGATGAGAGCCAAAGGATCATCGTCGTTGCAAACCTTTCTCAATTCAGCCAGGCAACTACACTCGATCTTTCCGACTTCAAAGATTGCGATATCACCGAGGTCTTCAGCCAGAACCGTTTCAGATCCGTTGAAGGTGGTGAATATCATATCACCATCGGACCGTACGGATACTTCTGGTTTCAGGCCGATGCGAACGAGAAGAAAGAGACGATTAGTGGCAGCGGTGAATTGCCGTTGGTGAAGACCGGCGTGTCGTGGGAGAAATTCTTTAACCACTACAACGAGATCAGGGTTCTGGAACGAAAAGTTCTTCAGCCTTTCATGCGTAAGTGCCGCTGGTTTGGAGGCAAGGCACGCGCCATCAGCAAGCTCACGGTAAAAAAGTCGTTCCCGCTTAAAGTGGATGGCAATACACACTTCCTTTGCATCATTGAAGTGCATTACGTTCAACGTTTGCCGGAATTGTATTTCCTACCGATGGTGTTTATTCCTGCTGATGGCGTTTTCGATAAAGTAGAATACACAGCACAAAGCGTCGTATGTCGTGCCGAGATACAGGGACAGACAGGCTTTGTAGTAGATAGCAGCTACGATCGGAGTTTCCGCGATTATTTGTTCTCGAGTATGGCCCGCAACCAGCGCATACGTGAAGACGAAGGCGTGCTCGCATTTACGTCGAGCGTGTATACCAAGCTCGACCCTGAAAACGTGGACTCCAAGATCCTCAAAGCAGAGCAGAGCAATACTTCGATCATTTACAACGACTCATACTTCTTCAAGTTCTACCGGAAACTCGAGAAGGAAGTCAATCCCGATCTCGAGATCGTTCGCCATCTGTCGGAAGCAACAAGCTTCAGAAATGCTCCGCGATACGCCGGCAGTATCGAACTCGTCGAGACCGACAACAGCTCATATGTACTTGGACTTCTCCAGGAGAAAGTCGAAAACCAGGGCGACGCGTGGGTGATGACAACCGATTCTGTCGGTCGTTTCTACGAGCGCGTGATGACCAAGGCCAAGAAAGAGAAGCTCCCCAAGCTTGTAAACAAGAACACGCTTACATTCGAGGAAGCTCCCGAAATGATCCAGGAGTTCATTGGACGTGGCTTCTACGAAAGGGTTGTTCGCCTGGGACAACGCACCGCCGAAATGCACCTTGCCCTCGCGTCAGATAAGTCGAACCCCGCGTTCTCCCCGGAGCCGTTCACTACGAACTATCAGCGCTCACTTTACAGCGGCCTCCGAAAGCTTTTGCGCGATCGTTTCAAGTTGCTCGAGAACTCGCTCCCCAGGCTTTCGAACGAAACCCGTGAGTTTGCAAAGAAGGTACTTGCCCTCGAAGACAAGATCCTCGACTCATTTGCGGATATCTACCAGGTTAAGATCGACGCCGTGCGCACACGCATACACGGTGACTATCACCTCGGACAGGTTCTATTTACGGGGAAGGACTTCATCATTATTGATTTCGAAGGAGAGCCTGGTTTCAGCTTCAGCGAACGTCGTCTGAAGAAGAACCCGTACAAAGACGTTGCAGGAATGATGAGGTCGTTCCACTATGCCGCGTTCGGGAAAATATTGTTGAACGAAAACTATCGTCAGCAAGATCTCGAGTTCCTGGAACAATGGGCGGAGCAGTGGCAGCACTACGTAAGCCGGTTCTTTGTTGGTGCTTATCTCGAAAAGATGGGCTATGGCACGAAGCTTTCGTACGAAGACGATATTTTGATCAGGACATATCTTATCGAGAAGGCGATCTATGAGCTCGGGTATGAGCTCAATGGCCGCCCCGATTGGGTGATCATACCGCTTCGGGGAATTTATTATCACGTGAACCGTTACTTCCAGGAAAAGGAAGAACGTAAGAAAAAGAGTTAAAAAGTTAAAGCAATAATTAAACCGTCTGAACTATGACGAAGAAGACTGGTAAAAAAGAAGAGCACGAACAAGCAGGCTTCTCCTTGCTTACCGACTTCGATATTCATTTATTCAAGACTGGCAAGCATTTCAAGCTATACGAAAAGATGGGCGCACATCCTGCGTCACATCGGGGAAAGAATGGGACCTTCTTTGCCGTGTGGGCTCCGAATGCAAAGGATGTTTCAGTGATAGGAAATTTCAATCACTGGCAGAAAGGTTATCACAAACTTAGTCCGCGCTGGGATGAGTCCGGTATCTGGGAAGGCTTCTTTCCCGATGTAAAGAAAGGAGAGGCGTACAAGTATCATATTATCTCCGGCAGTGGTGAGCATCTCGAGAAGGCAGATCCGTTTGCGTTTTATGCTGAAGTAGCTCCGAAGACCGCGTCCATCATTTGGGATGCCGGTCATACATGGCAGGATGACGAATGGCAGAAGAAGAAAAGGAATAACTCAGGCTCCGCACAACCGTACTCAGTTTACGAAGTCCACTTCGGCAGTTGGCGCCGTAAGGTAGAAGAAGATAACCGGTCGTTGACATATCATGAGTTGAAGACCGAGCTTGTCAGCTACGTGAAAGATCTCGGGTTCACACACGTCGAGTTTCTCCCGTTAATGGAGCACCCGTTCTACGGATCATGGGGCTACCAGCTCACTGGCTATTTCGCGCCTACAAGCCGGTACGGCCCACCTGAGCAACTCATGGAACTTGTGGATGCGTTTCACGCAGAAGGTATCGGCGTGATACTCGACTGGGTGCCTTCGCATTTCCCCGGCGACGAACACGGACTCTTCCGTTTCGATGGCACTCATTTGTACGAACACGCAGACCCACGCAAAGGCTTTCATCCCGACTGGAGCAGTTACATATTCAACTACGGACGCAACGAGGTCCGTTCGTTCCTCATCAGCAACGCTATGTTCTGGATCGATAAGTATCACATCGACGGCCTTCGTGTAGACGCTGTTGCTTCGATGTTGTATCTCGATTATTCGCGCAAGCAGGGCGAGTGGATACCAAACGAGTACGGTGGCAGGGAGAACATCGAGTCGATCGTGTTCCTCAAAGAATTCAATGAAGTTGTGTACAGCAATTTCCCCGACGTTGTAACGATCGCGGAAGAGTCGACTGCCTGGCCTGGCGTTTCACGCCCCACATACCTTGGTGGATTGGGCTTTGGACAAAAGTGGATGATGGGATGGATGCACGATACCCTGATGTATTTCAAGAAAGATCCTATTCATCGCAAGTATCACCAGAACGATATTACATTCAGCATCATGTATGCGTTCACCGAAAACTTCATGCTGCCACTTTCGCACGATGAAGTCGTACATGGAAAAGGATCACTCTTGGGACGTATGCCAGGCGATGAGTGGAACCGCTTCGCCAACCTCAGGACGATGTACGCATACATGTTCACCCACCCGGGAAGTAAACTGCTGTTTATGGGAGGGGAGTTTGGCCAATCGGCCGAATGGAATCACGATAAGAGTCTCGACTGGCACTTGCTGGAGTACAATTTCCACCAGGGAATTTACAAGGTCATTAAAGATCTGAATCATTTATACAAGCATGAACCCGCCCTGTATGAATTTTCATTTGACAATCGTGGATTCGAGTGGCTCGACTACTCCGATCGGGAGGCCAGTGTGATGTTGTACATCCGGAAAGGATGGAGGAAGGAAGACACTCTTGTCGTAGCTTGTAATTTTACCCCTTCGGTACATCACGATTATCGCGTGGGCGTTCCGATCAAGGGGACATGGAAAGAGATCTTTAATTCGGATAATATAAAATATAGTGGCTCTGGTGTCCTCAACCAGGGATTGTTAGTAACCAAACCCGTGAAGTACCACGGAAAGGATTATTCATTTGCGGTTACACTTCCACCATTATCGGTAATAGTAATTAAGTTGAACGAGGAAGAAGCTGGCTTCGAGCTCGCTTCATGATGACATGACCCAGGAGAACAAAAAGTACATTTGCATTCATGGTCACTTCTATCAACCGCCGCGCGAAAATGCCTGGCTCGAAGTGATCGAAGTTCAGGATTCGTCGCACCCATATCACGACTGGAATGAGCGGATCAGCGCGGAGTGTTATGCTCCTAATGCTGCCTCACGCATCCTGGACGACAAGGGTGTGATTACCCACATCGTTAACAACTACGGAAAGATCAGCTTCAATTTCGGACCAACGCTGCTCTCATGGATGGAGAACAACGACGCCGAAACCTATAAGCAGGTGCTCGAGGCCGATCGCGAAAGCATCGCTCGTTTTTCGGGACACGGCTCTGCAATAGCACAGGTTTATAATCATATCATCCTCCCGCTGGCCAACGCCCGTGACAAAGAAACACAGGTGATCTGGGGCATTCGAGACTTCGAAAAACGATTCCAGAGAAAGCCCGAAGGCATGTGGCTTGCAGAGACGGCCGTCGATACCGAGTCGCTGGAGATACTCGCACAGAACAACATCAAGTTTACTATTCTTGCACCGCGACAAGCCAAAGCCATCCGGAGAGTGGGTGAAACACAATGGACCGATGTGAACGAAGGAACCGTCGACACACGTAATGCCTATCGCGTCAATTTGCCCTCGGGAAGATCGATCATCGTTTTCTTTTACAACGGATCTGTTTCGCAAGGCATCGCTTTCACAGGTTTATTGAACGACGGCCGGCGATTTGCCGACAGCCTCCTTCATTCATTCGGCAAAGAAGACGTACCTCAACTCGTTCACGTTGCCACCGACGGTGAAACGTATGGCCATCACCACCGTCATGGCGACATGGCACTCGCATTCTGTTTAAACTACATCGAGAAACATAACACCGCCACCATTACCAACTACGCGGAGTTCATCTCGAAGGTTGAAATAGGTTTCGAAGCACAGGTAATTGAAAACAGCTCATGGAGTTGTGTACATGGTGTCGAGCGCTGGCGCAGCAATTGTGGATGTCATTCCGGTGCACATCCTGGCTGGCACCAGCAATGGCGTGGCCCCTTGCGCGAGGCACTCGACTGGCTTCGCGACAGGTCGATGAGTTTGTTCGAGCAGGAGGGGAGAAAATTTCTCAGGGATCCGTGGGCGGCAAGGAACGACTACATCGACGTGATCATGAGCCGCACGGATAAGACCGTGAAGAAATTTTTTAAAGACCACGTGCTTTCAGATGTTGAACCGACGAAGATATTTCGGCTGATGGAGATGCAACGGCATGCCATGCTGATGTACACCAGTTGCGGATGGTTCTTCGATGAAGTATCGGGTATCGAGACCACGCAGGTAATGCAATATGCATGTCGTGTGATACAGCTCGCCAACCAGAACGGAGATCTCGACCTCGAGACGGAATTTGTTCGAATGCTTGAACGTGCTCCAAGCAATGTTCCGTCGCTCGAAAACGCCGCGAACGTTTATCGCAAGTACGTGCTTCCTTCGAAGACAAACCTCCAGCGTGTGGGTATGCACTATGCTGTGTCGTCGATCTTCGAAGAAGAACCAGAATCGTTGCCATTGTTCAACTACACCGCTACGAACGACTTCTTCCTGAAGAAGGAAGCCGGGGAGCAGAAGCTCGTGCTCGGTATCACCAAAGTGAAATCACTGGTGACGCGTTCTGAGAAACGTTTTGCATTCGCGGTGGTTTGTATTGGTGTGCACAACATCATCGGTAACATATCGCTCGACATGGAGCCCGACAAGTTTGCGAGCATGCAATACCGCGCTACTCATGCGTTCGATGAAGGCCGCCTGGGTGATGTGATCGGTATCATGCAGACCTACTTCGGCCCCGACAAGTATACGATCTGGCAACTGTTCAAAGATGAGAAGAGAAAGATCCTCGATATGATTGCGCGCAAGAGCCTTGAAGAGCTCGAACAGTCGCTGCGCAGAACATACAACAGGGACTATCCGTTAGTTAACGCGCTGGCGAACAACGAGATACCAATTCCAAACGCCTATCGCACCACGTTCGAATACATACTGAACGCCGATCTGATCGACGCGTTCCAGGCCGAGCGGATCAACGTTAAAGCTGTTGAACGAATACTGGGTGAGATAGAAAAGTGGAACATGAGGATCGAAGACCCGGATAATGTATCGAGGCTCGCAGGCGACGCTATCCTCAAAGAGATCACCAAAGTAGGCGCCGATAAAACGAACGTGAGAAGGATAGCGAGGTTGAACCGGATGTTCCCCCTGCTCACGAAGTTCAGGCTTACACCAAACATACATAAATCGCAGAATGCTTATTTCGAGATATCTCTCGAAAACAGATCTGCTCCACCCGAAGAAGAAGACAAGGAGTGGATGGAGCAGTTTTCGTTGCTCGGCGAAAATCTTCGGATTAAAACGGGGTAAAAGCGTCGAGACAGTTCTGCCAGGAGTAGGATTTAACAAGGGTCCGGTGTATATTTTAATATGCGTCGGGCCTTTGTTCTTTTGGGGACATTTCAGCTTGTACTGCTGACCGCGATATCTGCGCTGTCGCAGGCAAAGGTCGGTTCAAGCGACGTGATCGATCACTGGTCGCACAATCTCCCCGAAGACTCTTCTTACTACACCCTTCCGCCATACGAATACTGGGACCAGCAAAAATGGAGAGATAGTGTTTACAGATTTCCCGCTTTCCAGGAGGGACGATTTGAGTTTGCCAATGGCTTCTCGCCCACAACGCGGTTGAAGATGAATTACAATTCATACCTCGAAACGATTGATATAGTTGAGGGTGACAGGATCACGGAATTGAAGAAATTTCCAGAGCTGAAGGTCATTTACATTGGCGATCATAAGTTCGTTTACTATCCTGGCTTGGGTTACCTCGAGATCATCCTGAAAGGAACGTTATCGCTAGCCAGGAAGACAGTGATGTCGACAGTATATGAGTTCAGCGACGGCTATCGCATGCCTGTCGCCGTTATAGACGACCTGCGCACCACTCCAAACAAGTCAATAAGGTATTATTGGCCTGTCGATCTCTACTATGTGATCGATCCGCTTCGCCGTGCGCACCGGCCGGGCCCATTACTCTTCCCTGCCCTGGTACCGGATGCCCGTCACAAGATCCGTGACTTTATTGCACTGAACAGTATCGACTACCGGAACGGGAAGGACCTCGAAACGCTTGTGACATTTTGCAACAATGTTTATATCGAGCCTTCGGGAAAACTCAGCATCCCGGCAGCGTCGGACCTTAAATATTCTTTGTGGAGAGACAGCATTTACTTCTTCGACGAGTTTGAGGAAGTTGCGCTTACTGACATCAACGGACAGAAAGAGTATCTGAATGCCAACTACAATTTGGAGACAGGTTGGCTGGACGTGATCGGGAAGAAAAACGATACTGTGGCGTTAAGCACCCACAAGAGAGTTGCAACAGTGATCATCGATGGCCGCACGTACATGAATCACCCCGTACAGGGGATGATCGAAATTGTGTTCCAGGGAAAGGTTCAGCTTGGACTGATGAAAAGGATCGTGTTTGAAGGTCTGTACTCCAATGAAAAAATGTACAGAATAGATAACACGTGGTTCTTTATAAAAAACGAAAGGATATTGCTGCCGTCGGTAAAAGTTGTTCATAGCTTGTTTCCAAAGCACAAGAATGAAATTGACATGTACATTAATGCACATGACGTAAACTTCAGATCCAAAAAAGATTTGATCGATCTGTTGAGCTACTGTTCGCGCTTTTGAATTGTGCGTTACCTGTCTAGTACACTATACCTGACTATTTCAGGCTGTCTGAAGCTTGGCTGCTTTCTTATCCAAATAATCCCATACAAGACTGCTTGCACCCAGGATCGGGGCCGCCTGGTTCTGCAGGGCCGACGGAAGGATCTTCACCTTTCCGCGGAACAACGGCATCAGGTTAGCTTCCATGTGTTTGATCGTGGGCTTAAAGATAAGATCACCGGCCTGCGACAATCCTCCGAACAGGAAGATTGCTTCGGGATCTGTATGAACTACTGTCTCTGAAAGTTTCATTCCGAGGATACGGCCTGTGTATTCAAAGGCAGCTTTCGCAACAACGTCGCCGCGCATAGCTGCTTCGGTGATCATTTTAGTGTTGAGATTGTCGAAGCTGATGCCGCGAAGCTCGCTGGGCTCGAGGTGATCGGCCAGCAGTTTGTACACTGTTCTCTTGATACCGGTTGCCGACACGTATGTTTCGAGACAACCGCGCTTGCCGCAATTGCAATAACGACCTGTTGGGTTTACCGATGTGTGACCGACTTCGCCGGCGATACCATGCTTTCCGTTCAGCAGCTCCCCATTGCAAACAAAACCGCTTCCAAGGCCGGTGCCGAGTGTGATCACCACGAAGTCTTTCATGCCCTTCGCGTTGCCGTACACCATTTCACCAACGGCTGCAGCATTTGCATCGTTAGTCAGTACGCAAGGGATCCCAAACTCTTCGGTGAACATCTTTGCAAGCGGGAGTTCTTCCTTCCACTTGAGGTTGGTCGCTTTGTCGATCGTGCCGGTGTAATAGTTTCCGTTCGCTGCACCAACACCGATGCCCACTACTTTTCCGATTTTGCTAACGTGGTGCATTGCTTCGCGCAACGCGTCCGCCATACCATCAAAAAAGTCTTTAAAGTCTTCGTAATCTGTCGTCGCGATGCTACCCTGGTGGTGCACGTTGCCTTGCCTGTCAACGATACCGAATTTGGTATTGGTTCCTCCGATATCGATGCCTACGGTTAGCTCTTTCATTTAATGTTTGGGATTAGATGATTAAGTTTTAGTAAGTCGTTTAGATAGATAGAATTTTAGCGATCCTGAGCGACTCGGGGTCGATCTCGTGATGGGTGCTCATGATCGAGTCGAAACTATTGAATACAATCTTGTTATTTCTAATACCTACCATTACGTCGTTCTGTCCGTCGATGAGTCCTTCTACTGCTGCAACGCCCATGCGGCTGGCGAGAACCCGGTCGAAGTAAGTGGGCGCACCACCTCTCTGAAGGTGCCCAAGGATAGTAACCTTGATGTCGAAGTAATTCGTTCGTTCGGCAACTTTCTTTGCGAGCTCGTTGGCACCGCCGATCTTCGATCCTTCTGCTACAACAATCAAACTCGACTTTCGGTTTGTTTTTCCACCTTGTTCAAGAATAGTGAACAGTTCATCGAACGAAGTGGTCTCTTCGGGAATGATCGTTGCAACGGCACCCCCGGCGATACCGCTGTTGATGGCGATATAGCCTGAGTTCCTGCCCATCACTTCAACAAAGAAAAGACGGTCGTGCGAAAGGGCAGTGTCGCGTATCTTATCGATAGCTTCAACTGCAGTATTCGTTGCAGTATCGTACCCGATCGTATAGTCTGTACCTGAAAGGTCATTATCGATAGTGCCGGGAATACAAACAGAAGGAATGTTGAATTCCTGGTAGAACTTATGAAGGCCGGTGAACGTGCCATCACCACCAATTGCAATGAGGCTGTCGATGCCATATCGCTTCAGACTTTGAAACGCTTTCTCCCTTCCTTCTTTGGTTCTGAATTCTTCACTGCGTGCCGATTTGAGGATGGTACCACCACGTTGAATGATGTTACCCACCGAACGAGCGCCGAGTTTCACGATGTCGCCATCGATCATGCCCTCGTAACCCTGCATGATACCGAACACCTCTTTATTGTAGTAGATGGCCGCCCGGACAACGGCTCTAAGGGCGGCATTCATACCCGGTGCATCACCGCCCGAGGTGAAGACACCGATCTTCGAAATTTTCTCGTTCATTATAAAATGGCTGTCAAAAATAAGGCTTAGACGACACTTTCCAAGTGTCAGTATCAGGCACCCGTTTTCAAACGTTTGAAATAATTAATTAACCCATTCGTAGATGAATCGTGCGACGAGATTTCGTAGGGCGAGGTTAATTCGGGTAGTATTTTCTTCGCCAGAACTTTACCCAATTCAACGCCCCACTGGTCGAAGCTGAAGATGTTCCAGATCACTCCCTGGACGAAGATCTTGTGCTCGTACATGGCGATCAATGTGCCGAGTGTTTTAGGATCAAGCTGTCGAAACATGATCGAGTTCGTTGGTTTGTTGCCGTCGAATACCCTGAATGATTTTTGAAAGTCGATCTCATCGTCATTCATTCCCGCAGCAGTCAATTCTGCCACAACCTGTTCTTCAGTTTTCCCGATCATCAATGCTTCAGTTTGAGCAAAGAAGTTCGAAAGCAATTTCTGATGATGATCACCGATCGGGTTCTGACTTATCGCAGGTGCAATGAAATCACATGGGATGATCCGTGTTCCCTGGTGTATCAATTGATAGAATGCGTGCTGCCCGTTCGTTCCTGGTTCACCCCAGATCACCGGTCCGGTCTGATACAATATCCTGTCTCCCTCGCGGTCGGTCGACTTACCATTGCTTTCCATGTTGCCC
>DASRSO010000209.1:0-41198 GCA_035656375.1 Cyclobacteriaceae bacterium
ACTCAAGCGATTGGATTATTATAGAGACATCGCCATTCTTGCATGCAGTACGTTGCCCGGTGAACGGCCTCTTGCGTCGATCGTGAAAAGTGTGAAGGTGAACAACGCGGCGATCGATCTGAAGAAGATCACAGGTGAAGATCCATCAATGGTGAAGATCGAAAAGGATGGGTTTCTTCAATTTGAATTCAAGGAACCGATCGACGTGCGACAGGTTTCATTCATCACCGCGGCGTACGACGACCAGCGTGGACCGATCTTTTTACAATCGTCGGAAGATGGGAAAACATTCAATACCGTGGCGACGTTCAGCACAGGTTCGGCATTCAATGAACCACGCGGCGAGGTATCGTTCACGCAAAATATTCCTTCGGCCAGTTTCAGGTTCCTGCGACTTGCATGCAATCATGTAAGGGAATTCACGCAGATAAGATTCTCAAACACACCGCGTGCGAGTGACTGGCAAAAGAGAGCCAACTTCGCATTTAATCGCGAGGGTGTTGCGGATCTAAAAGACGAGAACATTCCAGCGGTAACTTTTCACGATATCTCCGATGCCTTCATTGCGAATGACACGTTGAACTGGAGAGCGCCCAAAGGTGAGTGGACCATCATAAGGATTGGCTATACGCCGATCGGCACGATGAACCGCTCTGCTCCTGATACGGGCGTCGGACTTGAGTGTGACAAGTTCAGCGCATCTGCGATCGAATTCCACTTCAATAAAATGATGGAACACCTGTTGCCTACTCTTAAAGAGATCACAGTCAACGGAAAAGCGGGGTTGCTGATCGACAGCTACGAAGTCGGCATGCAAAACTGGACACAGGGCCTGGAGAAGGTGTACTTCGAAAAGAATGGCTACGCGATCGACACATTCCTGCCAGCTCTTACCGGTCGCATTGTAACGGACGTCGCTACAACGAATAAAACTCTTTGGGACTTCCGAAGAACTCTGGGGGAACTGATGTCGGACAACTACTACGGCAAGTTCACGGAACTCTGTCATAAGAACGATCTTATCTCCTACTGCCAGCCTTACGATCGTGGGCCCATGGAGGAAATGCAGATCGGCTCGCGAGTCGATACGAACGTTGGTGAATTCTGGAATGGCTTATCAGCGATCTTCCAAAACAACTGGACGATGCGACGCACCGTGAAGCTGTCGGCCGCCATTGCCCACACCAATGGACAAAAGATTGTTGCTGCAGAATCTTACACAGGCGAGCCGGGCTCAGGCAAATGGCAGGAATATCCGTTTGGTCTGAAAGCACTAGGCGATAAGATGTTCACGCAGGGCCTTAACCGAATGGTGTTTCATCGTTTCGCACATCAACCCCATCCTGCGGCTGCACCGGGCATGACGATGGGGCCGTGGGGATCGCATTTCGACAGGACGAACACATGGTGGGAACAAGGCAAGGCGTGGATGGATTATCTCACGCGCTGTCAATACATGCTGCAGGCCGGAACCTTCTTCGCAGACCTGGTTTATTTCACTGGTGAAAGCGCCGGTGTTTATACAAGAGTTGAGCGCAACGAACTGGTTCCACCTCCACCGGAGGGTTATGATTACGACTTGATCAATGCAGAATTACTGCTCACGAAAGCGAAAGTTGTTGATAAGAAGTTGACGTTGCCGGATGGAGTTCAGTATAGCATGCTTGTACTTCAGGACTTTCCCACGATGACGGGAAAGGTCATTAAAAAGATCCAGGAGTTTATAAACGGCGGACTGACCGTTGTCGGCAAGAAGCCTGTTGGTCAACCGGGGTTCAAAGACGATCCTGATTTTGGAAAGATAGTAAACGAGTTATGGGATGGTGGGAAGGTGATCTGGAACAGGTCGATCGAAGAAGTATTAAAAGACCTGAAGCTTCGTCCAGACTTTGAGTTTGGATCGTCGTCTGGTGATGCCCCGATCATGCACATTCACCGGAGAATAGATAATGCCGACGTCTACTTTATCACTAACCAACGACGATCGCAGGAGATCCTGTTTTGTCACTTTCGCGTTACCGGGAAACGTCCGGAAGTATGGGATCCTGTGTCGGGCACTACGTTCAAGTCGCAAGCCGTTTTGTATGGCCCAACCTCGACACGGGTAGACCTGCCTATGAATGAGTGTGGGTCTATCTTCATAGTGTTCAGGGATGCAATGCCGCAGGGAACAGGCGCTGGACCTGTGCCGGTTCAACCAAGGCAACTTCATCAAAATGTACAAAACTCCTTCACCATACATTTTTGGGCAAAGCCCGAAAGCAACGTCATGCTTTCAACTAATAATTTCATGGATGGCCAAAAGCCGTGGACCGATAACTATGCAACCTATCCGTCGCCCGGAGAAAAATTATATGGATCGGGTCATGCTACGTGCGGACTGACAGTTGGTAGAAATGGCGTTGCCGTTTGGGAGCATTCCTCCGTGCGACCTTCATTCGTATTTTCTGTGGAGAAGGATATCAGCAGCTGGACACACATTGCCTTAACATATAACGATGGGACACCTTCGATCTTCGTTAACGGAGAGATGACTAAGCAAGGACCCAGGTCCGGATTTATTGTGCACCCGGGATTGGGTCACGTCTACCTGTCGGAGGGTGCCTCGTTTTTTAATGGTGATATTCGTATGCCGACGCTAGCAGGCCCACTTACGAGCGAACAATTGATATCAGTAATGTCAACAAAGCCTGGCCCCGAAGCTGCTACCGTCAGGTCGGTGCTCGTATCAACTCCGAAAAGCCGCTTCGTTGGATTAGGCTTACAGCAACAGCCCATTAATACAGGTTGGTCCGTCGCGTTCCCGCCGAACTCCGGCGCACCGGCAAAGATCTCCCTCGAAAACCTGATCCCTTTAAACAAACATTCCGACGACGGAGTGAAATATTTTTCCGGTACGTGCACTTACACTAACAAATTCAAGTTCGAGCCTAAGAAAAAGAAAAAGGAAAAAAATTCTAACGAAGTACAAACCCGCTATATCCTCAACCTGGGTGCTGTCGAAGTTATCGCAGAAGTAACATTAAACGGAAAATCTCTCGGAACACTCTGGACCCGACCCTTCATGATCGACGCAACCGAACACCTCGTGAAAGGCGACAACGAACTTATCGTGAAAGTGACTAACCTCTGGCCCAACCGGCTCATCGGCGACGAACAACAACCGGAACCCTACAAGTATACAACACCCGGCGGCTCCGGCTTCGCCCAACTTTCAAGTGGTGCGATCACCGAATTACCCGAATGGTATCAGAAAAATCTTCCGAAGCCCGATGATGGACGTGTAGCTTTCGCAACATGGAAACATTACGTGAAGACTTCTCCATTATTGGAATCCGGACTGATCGGACCTGTTGTGTTGTTCGAAGGAACGTAGCCTATCGATCAACAACTATCCTCTGCGACTTTGTGTAGTTGCTGAACTGCAGTCGCACGATGTATGTTCCCGGCGGCAGCTCTCCTGTACCTATTTCGACAGCCTCCTGGCCAAAGTTTGCTGCCTCGGCCTTCAACACCGTGCGACCGGTCTGATCGATGATCGAGATCGAAAGGACATCGCGATACGGGCTCGTCGACGAAATGTTTAGCTTCTGATCCACCACGGGGTTCGGATAGAAACTAAACTCGACCGGATCAGTGTTTTCAACGTTTATCGCGATCACCTTGCTGTACGACATCACCTTGTCTACATCCACCTGGTTGAGCCGATAGAATATGCGGCCCTTCGCAATCTCGTTGTCATTGAAACTGTATGTTCTTCGTTCAGTCGAAGTGCCAGCGCCCTTCACTTTCCCGATCGATACAAACTTCTCACCGTCGGACGACTTCTCGATGTCGAAGTAGTCATTGTTACGTTCCGAGTTGGTCGTCCATTGTAAACCAACATGATTTCCCTCCTGCCGTCCGCTGAACGATGATAGTTCGATAGGCAGTGCAGAACTGTTGCCCGACAAAGTCCACATCGAGAATGCAGCAATGCCCGGTGCGGTAGCTGATGTTGCTGTATTCGACTGACCGCCGGTTGGAGCTACCCATGCGGTTGTGCCGTTCCAACGTTGTGCCTGCAGGTTGGTGATGCCACTCGCTTCTGCCGGGCTCACTGTGAATGTAATAGTAGCGGTGGCCGTTCCGCTTACCGAGATCGACCAGAAGCGATCGACGGTATTTGCGCTGTTGTTTGTTCCCGTTGTGCTTCCAACATGAGTAACTGTTGGAGGGTATGGCAGGTTGTTACCGCCCGTGCCGTAGGTGGCAAGCGTAACGATGTCTGCGTCGGTAGCATTCGTCTTGGTGAACCTGAACGGGATATACACTCCCGCCGATGTTCCAAAAGGAAACTCGTGCAGGCTCACGTCGACACCAACTGTCCAGGCAATACGCGACAGCATCGAAGTGTTCTCACTAAGTACATAACCACCGGTGCGTTGTATTGCAGTTCCAAGTGTGTTAAGCAGCGACAATGTTCGTGCATTCAGGTCGAGAACACCAGCGGTGAGAATAAATGTGTCGTTGATAGTTGTATTAAGATCGAGCCGCACCGAGCCAGATCCGGTTTTATTCAGTTCCATATCGTCGAACGCGGTAGCGGTCGTTCCGCCGATGATCGACAACCCGGTTCCGATGAATGTTGCCTTTCCAAATTCGAACAATAACGATGTTGAATTGTTTGTGAGGTTACCCATGATATTTATGGGAGCAACGACAGTAAGGCTGCTGCCGGATGCAAATGTGATGTTGTTGAAATTCGTCGTGCCACCACCAATGATCTCGTCGGTGGTTGTGTTGCTCGTGAATACAACGGTCGACGTACCTCCATCGAATGTTCCGTTGTTGTTCCAGCCCCCGGCGATCGTATGCGTGAATGATGAAGCATGAAGTGTAGCAGCGGCGCTCACGAAAATATCGCCGGCAAGCGACCAGCCGGTTGGTGTGGTTATACCCGCCGCGTTCGAGTTCGTTACGTCGATCGCGTCAAACGTTGCAGCAGCACCCGCCAGGGTAATCAGTCCCGTTCCGGCAAACACAACCTTACCGGTCGAAGAGAAGTTGGTGCCGAGATTGATGTTTACGTTCGTTGTTGGCGAGAACGTGATGGTGCCGGAGCTCGTAACCGTTCCAGAGTTTGCAAAACTGCCCAATATGGTGTGGTTCAATGCGCCACCATCCCATGTTGCGCCACTGGCAATGTTGAAGGCCGTTGTTACAATCCAGCCCTGCGATGCCTGTATTGGCGCGGAGTTGTTAATGTTCACCGTGGCGAATGCCGGCGACGTACTCGAATTTAGCACAGGCGAAACGTTGCCGTTGAAATTAACGATGCCTGTCGACGCCGATAGTGTACCAGTCAATTGCAACGTCTGCACCTGCAGACCTGTGAATGTAACAACGCCCGCCGACGACGTAACTCCGGCGTTTGTGAAATCTCCATGCGATGTCACGATTGCGGTCCCGAAGTCGATTGAAGCACTACTGTTAACGGTAAGGTCTCCATTGAACGTTACGTCGCCCGATGTTACTGTGTACGACCCGTTCACAACCATATTGTTGTACGTAATCAGTCCGGATTCCGAGATTGTCTTGGCGGTACCCGTGAGCACCAACGTGCTCGTACCTGTATTGAAAGTTCCGCCGATAACTATGTTTCCACCTACCTGAAGTGTAGTTGACGGCGCGACAAGCGTGGAGTTGGAATTCACTGTGAGATTGCTTTGAACAACGGTCGGGCCGATCATTGTCTTGGCGTTGGCACCTCCATTTGAAATGATCAGGTTACCGAATGTGATTGGCGGTATGTTTCGTGCGGTGGTCCCATTGTACTCAACTGTACTTGCCGGGTCTGTTGTCAACGCCGCGAAGTTCTGTATCTGCAAGGTCGTACCGGAGAATCGTACAAATGCGCCAGCGCCCAGGGCTGCTGTCCCGCCTGTAGTTGTCCTGGTAACATCGAATGTTTGAACGTCGACGGTGCCATTCTGGATGTTGATGTTGCCGTTGATCCCAAGATTTCCCGTAACCGTTAATGTTCCCGATGCCTTGTTAACGGTAACATTGTTGAACGTTGTAGCATTTACCGACTGTGCACCTGTTCCGTTGAACGATACAGTGCCATCGCCCGGGTTGAAAGTGCCGGTTGTTACCCAGTTACCACCAATGTTGATGGTCGAACTGATGTCGGTCAGTATTGCACCGGAATTGATCGTGATATTACCTCCTACAGTAAACACATCATCCACTTCGAGCTGACCCCCTGCTGTTAACAACAGCACATTGCCTCCCACGGTTACCGGTGTGTTCACTACGGCAACACCAGACGATTTATTTACCGTCAGGTTATTGTAAGGCACCGGTGCAACGAACTGGTCGTTAGGTCCGTTGTACGTAACCGTTCCGGTTCCACCGGTAAAGGTTCCACTGCTATAAATAAAGCTGTCGCCAATCGAAAGGTTGCCGGCACCTGTAAAGGTGATCGAAGCTCCACCACTCTGCGTCAGGGAACCCACAATACTCACTATTGAAGCTCCGATCGATAAGTTAATATTATGATTGGGCGTCCCGTCGCTCAGCACAACATCGGTGTCGCTCAGCAACACTGTTCCATCCTGGAGAATAATGTTATGACTTGCGTTGGCCAGGTATGTGCCGTCGATATTTCCCTGCACGTCGAGTGTCGATCCTGTAGTGACAGTCAGCGTTACGGGTTGTGCCGATCCGAAGTTCAAACCCTTTGCTGAAGCGCTCCCCGATATGGTTGGTTGATTCGTAAATGCTACGTGACCAATCCGGACTATATCTGATACGCTGGGAACAGTATTCGAACTCCAGTTTGAGGCGGTGAACCATGAACTGCTCGTGCCACCCAACCAGTTGAAAGCAGTTCCTCCATCTGAACAGGTCCAATCGCCTACAAGTGCGCTGATGTTATTCAACTCCACCCAATTCGCAGTAGCATCAAGGTTTAACCTGGCCATGTTCGACCAGACAGCAGCTGGTTTGTACCACAAATTCATAGCCGCTTCGGCATTACCATTTACTTCCGCCTGTTGATAGTGTAGCCGCATGGTAGCTGTGTACCCGGTTCCAGTCACATTAACATTATAGTTGCGGTTAATGGCTGCGCCATTGGGGAATGATGTGATGAGGCCGATCGTGACAGTCACCGTAACGGACGTGACCGTTCCAACCGGGGCGAAGTTTATGAAGTTGTTGGGACCTTCGAACGTATAGTTGGTTCCGGCGACAAATGCGTGCGTGCGGGTGATCGTACCGAGAATAAACCCGTTGCCGGTCCTGGTGCTTGTTATTGTGATAGAATTCGGACCGGTAGAAACGGTACCCTGTGTGATTATCGCGTTGGTGGTTATTATATTATTGAGCACGGTGACAACATTCGAGAGGCCTTTGTTTACAGTGAACGTATTGAATGTTGTCGCACCTGTGATCGTGGCGTCGAATGTTCCCGTGAATTGAACAGTTGAAGTGCCTGGCGTGAATGTGCCGTTGTTTGTCCAGTTTCGAAGTACAGTGTGTGTAAAAGTTCCGGCTGCGAAGGTTGTCGATGTGCCGATGGTCAGGTTGCCGTTCACTGTTTTCGCACCGCTGGCGGTTTTCGTGTTACCGTTCGTTAGCACGAGATTGTTGAATGTAACAAGGCTTACTGTCTGATTCGCGGCAGTTGAGTTATACGTAACAGTATTCGGGGTGTTCGTTGTAACGTTAAATACAAACCCGGCACCTAATGTTTCCGTTCCCGCAATACCCAGGTTGGCGTTGGCACCCATGATCAGCGTTCGGCTTGGAGAAATGGCGATGTTAAACAGGTTCGCTGTTCCCGAAAATGTCGATGACGTTCCATTGAACGTAACGACACCTGCCGAAGCCGTCAACGATCCCGCCACCGACAGGTTCCCGGTCACTGTAAAGTCGCGTGAGGTCGTAACAATGCCTGGAATGTTCAACGAGCTGACAGTCATTGCACCGTTACCGCCAATCACCTTATTGGAACCGATCATAGATATGGTGCCACTGCTTGCAGTAAACGATCCACTCACGGCGAATGCTCCACCCACAGAATAGGTTGCACTCGTAGTGATTGACCCGGTCACAGAAAGGTCGTCGAAAATGATGTTCGCCCCGCTTATCGTTTTCGTGGTACCACTCATGATGCAGAAGCCTGCACCACCTGTCGTGTGCGTAAGCGTACCGCCACCGCTCGTCGCCAGGTTTCCGCACACATTAATTAATGTAGCAGCGTCGATCGTAGTGCCGTTGCCCGTTATGGTAACATTCGAAAATGTATGCGTGCCCGTTCCAGACCAGATTGCGTTCGCCCCACTCGACGTGAATGTAGCTGTACACGCCGCACCCGCGTTGAAAACGCCTGCGTTCGTCCAGTTGCCTTTAACTGCCACGTTAAAGTTATTTCCGTTGAAGGTCGAACCGTTTTGGATCGTCGTGTTGAGATTGACGGTGACATTCTGTGCGGCGTTGAAGATCATCGTGTTGGGCGATGCACAGTTCAGTAAAAGATTTCCCGCTACGGTAAAGGCAGTCGCAGCCGACGACTTCGTAATACCCGATGACGAACAGTTCATCGTAAGGTTTCCATAACTCAAAGGTGTAACGACCTGGTTGCCCCCGTAGTAGTCTACAGTGCTTGTTACCGCGAGCGAGCGTGTTGTGAAATTGGCAGGAAATGTTCCGGTTCCACCTATTCGCATCGTTGTCCCTGCAGCCATCGTGAGGCTTCCGCCTGATGTCGACCTGTTCGCGGTAAAACCCTGCAGGTCGAACGTGCCCCCCGTGATGAACATATCACTGAGTATTGTAATATTCGCCGCCAGTGTTTTAGTAGTCGTGCCGGCAATACGTATGTCGCGATAATTGAATGCACTGGAGACTGTTTGAGCAAGAGTGGTAGATGTGTATTCAACTACCGATGAGTTGGAGTTACAGTTTGTTCCCCCGGAGTGATTATAATTTCCGGTGAATAAACCGGTATTCACTTTCAATAAAGCATTCGAACCGAGGTCGATGCTACCGGCTCCCTGTACCTGGAATGTCGATGGCTCGAATATTCCGGCGAGGTTGAGAAACGTCGCAACGTTAATGCTGTTCGTAAGTTGTACCGACGCGCCTGTACTAACATACAATCTCCTGAATGTCGTTATCGTCGTTCCGCCTATCTGCTGCACAACACCACCAGTTCCCTGCATGTACACACGAATTGTAGCCGCAGATCCGGTATAGCTTCCATTGTTAGTCCAGTTTCCGCGGACAATAAAATTTCCAGCCGTATGACTAATCGTCGCGTTGCTGTTAAAGAGAACTGCTCCCGACACGGTGAGGTCGTCGTTCACAACCAAAGTAGTCGCACGAAAGCCACCAACAGTGAGCGATTTGCATGTGCCGCTGCCTGTTCCCGAAGGAAGCGTGGGTTGATTGGCACCGGTAAAACTGTTGTCACCAAGAAATGCGTCTTTCGTTGCATCCGGAACTCCATTAGTCCAGTTGGATGCGACTTTCCAGTTGTTACTGGTGCTTCCTACCCATGAAGTAGACTGCGCAAATGATGTGATTGAAAGAAATAGAAATGAAAGAAAGATTAAAGCGCGAGGCGTCCGTAACATAATCATTCAACAACTCGGAAAGAATTTACCGAAAATGAAGAATGTTGTAACAAGGAATTTGATGAAAATTTTCTTGCTATCGTGATAACACGAGGGTGTGAATTAAAAGAATAAATCAGTCCTTACATGAACCTTACATGAAGCCTCGATTCTATCCAATTTTCTGAATTCGTAGAAAAATTGCCCGATACTTTCGTAATAAGACTCATTCTAAATACGGCCTCCGAAATTCCAGCGATGGTAATGGGCATTGAGCGCTATTTTTTGAACATAATATAAACTGCAGCTACCAGCAGCGCGAAGCTCGCAAGGTAACGCCAGTGAAATGGCTCCTTAAGATAGAATATCGCGAAACCTGCAAACACCACAAGGGTTATCACCTCCTGCGTTACTTTCAATTGAAAACCGGTGAGCCCATCTGCGTAGCCTATCCTGTTGGCAGGAACCATAAGGCAGTATTCAAGGAACGCAATCATCCAGCTTATAAGGATTGCTTTCCACAACGAGAGGTCTTTGAATTTCAGGTGACCATACCAGGCAAAAGTCATAAAGATGTTAGATGCTGTAAGCAGCAGGATCGTTCGGATCATGGGTGGTTTTAGTTTCCCACAAAAGTAAAAATAAGAGGAGTAGGTCCTTGCGACTTTCCCGGTAAAACAACACAAACGGGCCGCCCCGCAGGACCCCTCCTGCATCAAACGCTCCTAACCCAGTTTCTTTTGGTTCCGTGTATGGCGAGGAACCTCGCGAAGGCCTGGAGATGCTCGTTTCGGCCGGCAGAAGAATTAAACTCGTGGTTGTACCGATCGATTGCATCCATAATCACTTCTTTGGCGACAGAAGCATCCTGGAATTCGTCGACCAGTACAACTTTCCTTTCGAGTTTCTTATACACCTCGAAAAACTGGCGGAGCTCATTGTAGAAATAGTCGGGCAGATCGTTGACATGCTGAAGATGACCCACACTCACATCATCAGCAGCTACGGCGATGATCTTATCGTCGGCTTCGTCGTTGTCGACCATTCTCATCACACCAATCACCCTTGCGCGAACAATACACATTGGGTGAAGCTCAACTTGCGACAGCACGACGATGTCGAGTGGATCGTGATCTTCACCCAGTGTTTTTGGAATAAGTCCATAGTTGGCCGGATAGTACGACGATGTATACAGCACCCGGTCGAGTCGAAGCATCCCGGAAGTTTTGTCGAGTTCGTACTTGGCCTTGGTACCTTTCGGTATCTCGATTACAGCCTGGAGTATGTCGGGCGACTCGTCACCATGATTCACATGGTGCCATGGATTAAAGATGAGTGAGTTCATTATATGAAACGTTTTAAATCAATTGTACAAACGAGATGGAAATACAGCAGAACTTTGATAACATGCTGCGACGCAACGGTTGAAAGAATTAAGAACAACAACTTATTGCACGTAAAGGCTGTCACACCAATCGATAGCTCGGACGCTTCCATACGCTATTGCTTGATTGCTTTAAGCGCTTCCTTCGCCCGTTCATCCTGCGGATCGATCGCGAGCACCTTCTCCCAGTTAGCCCTCGACATCGCAGCGTTGTTCTTTACGAAGTAGTAATACCCGAGGTACGAGTAGGCTTCTTTCAGATCACCCCTCGACTTGTCGGCCGTCGCCTGCCCGATCTCAATAAGCTTTTCGTAGAATGGTTTTGCCAAACCTTTTTCCGTGTCGGGGTCCAGTTGCGCATTCGAACGTCCTGCCCATAAGTACCCGACCGTCATTGTCGGTTGAAGATCTATGAGCTTACGGAACGTTGAATCGGACTGCTGAAAGTTCTCATTATAATAATAAGCTCTCCCCAACGAATAGAGATCTTGTGAACTCGGCTTCGCGCGAAGGCCGATAAGCTGCTTGTAGGCTGCTACCGACTCCGCATAGCGTTTGTCTTTATACAACGTCTCTGCCTGCAATTGACGAAGCGGTACCTGTTTACTGTCTATCGCAAGCGAATTTTCAAACGCCGCTACTGCAAGCGAATCCTGCTCGAGCTTCAACAACACCTTTCCGTACTGGGCATAATCGGATGCGTCGATCTGCTCGGGCTTAGCTTTCGAAAAATACTGTTCGAAGATCCGTTGACTTTCCGCAAGGTCGCCCGCCTCTACCAATGAAAGGGCGTAGTAACGCAGTGCATTATCTTTCAAAGTGCCGCCCTGATAGGCTTTTCCGAATGCATCATTCGCCTTCGCGAAGTCGCGGTTCATAAACTGGTAATATCCCATTCGAACGTTACCATTCTCGCCACTCTCGGAAAGCTCCATGTACTTCTCCTGCGCCTTCGCGGCCTCGGGGCCGTTCTTCATCATATAATAAAGCTCGGCGAGTTCCTTGTACGCGGGTGCATACCCAGGGTCTACGTTCACCGCTTTCTGAAACGATTCTATTGCGGCGTCTTTATTCGTAGATCGAACATACACGTTACCGATCCTGTAGTGCGGAGCTGCATTTCTAACATCGAGCATGGCTGCATGTTCGTAGTTGGAGATCGCCTGGCCTCCGTTCCCTTCCAGGAGGTAAACATCACCAAGGAGCATACTTGCCTTGAATGTTTGTTCAATGCCTTCCGACTTCTCGAGCACGGCCTTTGCTTTAGCTGCAAACTCGCGTTTATCCAACCATGCTTCGGCAACAGCATTAAGAACTTGCGTGTTCTTTGACTTCGTTTGCTGAATGGCTTTATCGAAGTTTGCGTTTGCAGCCTGCAGGTTGTTCTGTCGTAATGCTACACGCCCTTTTCCTACAAGATTCATTGGATCGTTACCGCCTTTTTCGAAAGCAGCAAGCGCATCGTTAAGGTTTCCCGTTTGCAACAATCCCGTGCCGAGATTAAAGTAATTAGCAGGCGATGGATCTTGCTCTGCAGCTTTACGCAACGCCTCAACTCCTTTTTGAGGCTGGCCGATCTCTATTAACTTCAGACCAGCGACGCTTTGCGAGAATGCAACGGTCAATGTCAACATCAGGAACATGACCATTATAAATAAAATAAATCCAAATGCCTTGATGAACTCTATACTGGAATTCAGCCCTCGTCGGATCTGCATCCACTTATTATGTTTTCTATTGTGCTTCATAGTTCTTTCGTTATTTGTACAATTCTAACCGGCATAGTAACGGGAACGAGTCCCGCCTTCAATACTATCCGCTGGCCTTTGTCGCCCGCTACGAACGATGTAAACCCGGTGCCAAGTCCCGAACGTGGTTCGCGACTGTTGATAACAACAGACCTGGTCAATGGGTAGAGTCGTTGCGCGATGTAAGCCTGGTATGGCTGATAGAATTCGTTGTTATGTTCGAGTCCTACCACGCGGATCGATTCGAGGAAATGATTCGATAAAGAATCATCCTTGTCACTGATCCAACTGGCGCCAATGAAGCCAACAGAGTTGGGGTTATCAGTTACGTAATCGATTACTTCTTTGTTGGTTTGAACAGCGTAAGCATTCACCAGATCCATTTTGAGGATCGAATCCTGCATCACCCGGGCTATCCCCGAATTATTATTGTCAAAAACAACTTTATAATCATTACCTGATAAAACCCTTTTCACCTTCTCCATATCCCACAGGGTGTCGTTGTTGCTCTTGTTTACAATAAGGGCTATTCCCTCCCTTGCAACTTTCGATTCGTGTGGCGATATCTTCTGATCGGTGATCTGTTTCTTCTCGTCGGTTGTAAGGCTGCGGGTAATAACCGCAAGCCTTACACTATCTGCAATCAGCAACTGGACGGCCTCCGCCTCCGGCACATACATGGGTGTGATCGACGCGTTGTGATAGATGCCTTGGAATGCACTGATCTCCGCTTCGAAAAGCGGTCTCAGCGATTCGTCGACAGCGATCTTTATCGAACCAGACGTTGGTGTGTCGGATGGGCCGCCGGGCTTTTGAGTGCAGTCAAAAAGTATGACCGCACTCAAAATGATCATGAATCGTTTCATGGCTAACCGAGAACAAATTTCACTGGCAACACAAACCGAACCCGCACTGGCCTGCCGTTCTGCTTACCCGGTTTCCACACGGGCATCTTGCCGATAACCCGAAGCGCTTCCTCATCACATCCACCCCCGATGCCTTTGATAACCTTTGCATCCTGGATAGTTCCTGTAGCATTCACAACAAACTCAACAAACACTGATCCTTCGATCCCCATTCGTCGCGCCTGCGGCGGATACTTTATGTTCTGAGACAGAAACTTCATCATCGCGCCCACGCCGCCGGGAAACTCGGCCGCTTGTTCAACAACCGTGTAGATCATGTTCGGGTCCTCAACTTCCTCCTGCACGGCTTCTGCAACAACTTCATCGAATACGACTTCAGCGTCGCCGTCTGTTGTTTCAACGGAAGGCTCCACGATCTTCAGGTCTTCGATTGTCGGCACCTCTTCGTCTACTTCTTGCTCCGTGATCTTGGGCGGGAGAAATTTTATTTTCTCCACTGTCGGAGGCGGGAGCTCAAGTTTTGGTGGCGGCGGTTTGGCCGCATCGATTGGCGGAGGCGCCTCGAGCTTGGTGTAATCAATTACCTTCTTCGGTTTTTCTATAACTTCTTTTTCCTCGAAGAATTTTTTGATCGTGGGAAATGCCATAACCAGGCCGAGAGCGATAAGTGCCACGATGAACGCAGCGATCACTCTGCCACCATATGCTTTTCGGAGGTCGTATGCACCGTAGTCTTTGTTCCTTCCGTCAAAGACCAGGTCGTCCCATCTTATGTTCTTGCTCATAGTCCTTCACCTTTTTCTTTGATCAGTTTCAGGTCCACAGGCGTTACATCGACAAGCGCATATCGCTTAATGTTGGTAATTGTCATCTCATCGAGTATATCGACCACGTTCTTGTAACGCGATTGGTCGGTTGGCTTGATGAGCACCAGCATGTCGGCAATGGTTGCGTTGTGTTCGAGCAAAACCTTTCGTATACCATCCTTCGCAAAGGAGGTCTGTTCTACCGTGGGCTCAGTAGTGCCCTGGTACCAGTATATCTTGTCCTTGTCGCCGAGCACGAGCGTGATCACCTTTTTCTCATTCACTAAAGGTTGTTGATCCTCCTGCTTGGGCTTCTCAGGCATAATGATTTCCATCGTCTGAGGCTTGTTGAAGGTGGTTGTGAGCATAAAGAACGTGAGCAGCAGGAACGCGAGGTCCACCATTGGTGTCATGTCGATCTTTGTCGACGACTTCTTGCTCCGAACTTTTTCGTCTTTACCTCCTCCGCCACCGGATTGACTTACTTCTGCCATGATGATCGATGGTTAGGATTCAGATTCCAGATCGGTGATCAGGTTAAACCTGCTGACTTTCCTGTCAACAAGCGTGTCTATTACTTTCTTCACTACAGGGTAGTGTGCATCCTGGTCGCCTTTGATTGCAATGCGAAGTTTCGGATTTGCCATCCGCGACATCACGATCCAATCGGCGAGCTCATTATGCAACGAGTCAACGGGTATACCTGGCTGATTCACAGTCTTCCTCGTTTCAGGATCCATGTCGAGGTACTCGGGGAGATTCCCCACAGGAAGCCCGATGCTCGACAGTACAGAGAATGTGTGAACCTCTTCAGGTGTAAACTGAACGCCATACTTCTCTCCCATTTTTCCGAGGAGTTCCTGGCGTGTATACTTGCCATCCATGCTGAAGAAAACGGTTCCTTCTTTCGAGATGGAGATGGTCAGAATATCTGTTTCAGGAAGTTTGATCTCTGAAACAGAACTGGGCATATCGACAACGACGGGTTCTTCGGGCGCAAACTTGGTCGTAAGCATGAAGAATGTTACGAGAAGAAAGGCAAGGTCAACCATCGGTGTCATATCCAAAGTCGGATGACTTCGATGAACTTTTACTTTTCCCATGATTGATAACCCCTACGCTGCCGCGCGTTCTTTTGCCTGTGTGGTGAAATTCTGAACAATGCTGTAGCCAGCTTCGTCGATACCATAGGTGAGCGCATCGATCTTCGTCGTGAAGAAGTTGTAGAACACGATTGCGAGCGCCGAAGTAGCAATACCGAGAGCGGTGTTGATCAGCGCTTCGGAAATACCGTTAGCGAGACCAACGGCATCGGGTGCTCCGGCTGTTGCAAGTGCGGCAAACGCATTGATCATACCGAACACAGTGCCGAGAAGTCCCATCAGCGTTGCGATCGAAGCAATAGTTGCAATGATCACAAGGTTTCGTTCGAGCATTGGCATTTCGAGCTGCGTCGTTTCCTCGATATCCTTCTGGATCATGAGGATCTTCTTCTCTTTGTCGATGTCACCGTCGTGTGCGAGCTCGGCGTATTTCGAGAGGCCGGCTTTCACCACATTGGCTACAGAGCCTCGTTGCCTGTCGCACTCCACGAGTGCCTCACGGATGTCGCCCTGTGCTACGAGGAACCGGATCTTCTGAACGAACCTGCGAAGGTTGCCCCTGCCCTTTGCGCGACTGATCGTTAACATTCTTTCGAACGCGAACGTGAGCACGAGCATCAACAGTGCGATAAGGATCGGCACAACGAGATAACCACCCTTGTAGATCAGTCCCAGAAAATTTCCCTCGATCGGATGATTGGCGGGGTCGCCGCCCTGGAAGTTCGCGGGGTTACCGAGAACGAAAAAGTAAATGAAATATGCAATTGCGAGCTCCAGTGGAATTACCACAGCTGCAAATCCTGACTTGAGACTATCGAAAAGACTACCTGATGATTTAAGCGTTTTCATGATTAAGATGTTTTGTTGTTTTTTTAGACATAAGAGTTCCATTGTCCTTTCATGTAGAAAGGACCCAAATCAAAAAACCAATCAAAACCATCAGATGGTAAGCCTTCTTAAAGCAATAGGGATCGTCGGATTCCAGACAACAGGCAGAAGCCGTTGTTTGGTATTGATATACTGCTGTTCTCCTCTTAAAGTTGGTTTCCAGCATGGCGGCGGCAAGAACACTTTCAAAAACACCGGTGGTGTGAAAGCGCTCGCTTCCTCTTTCATTAGATAAGGAAACGAAAAGCCAACCTCCTGTTTGACAACCAATTGATGTTGCGTATCGCTCGGCCTCTCCGGCATGCTGAATGCATACACGGTTAGTAGTAGCAGCACGAGTAATGCGCACAGTCTATTTCTAAATAACATAGTGCACAAAATCAAAAGAATGATGATAGACTGCATAGTAAGAATGTTACTATGCATTGAAAGTCACGACTTATGGGAAAATGTTAGGGCGCTTTGGCCGTGACCTGAACGTAGAAGACGTTGTGTTGATAGGAATTTTTGAGAATCGCCGGATTGTTATCGATTTCCTGGGCAGGCAAATCGAGCAATTTCTCTACAAGGAAAGTTGTGTTTACAAACAGAACCTTGCCAACGACGCTTGAAAAAGGCTGTTCAGAAGGTGTATTGAAAGGTATCGGAGTTGCGATCGACGTCTGAACTGCGTCTCTGTTTTCGCTTTCTGGTGCTGCACTGTGAGCTGGTACTACAGATGAGAAAATGAAAACGAGGATAACGAGCCCAAGAAGGCCGCTACTAAATTTCCTCATCTTTTTTGTTCCCAGTTGCATAGAACAAATCTATAACAAAAATTTTAATTCAATCGGGTAAGCGTAAAACTAAAAATACTTCCTTTCCCAAACTCACTCTGTACGTTGATACTTCCACCTTGTGCTTCGATGAATTCTTTCGCTATTGTTAATCCAAGCCCGGTGCCGGATGGTGACCCGGGTATCTGGTAATACTTCTCAAACAACCGATTGATATGTTTAGGTTCAATTCCGGGACCGAAATCCTGAACGGAGAATTCGACGTGCATTTTTTGGACCGTACACCTTAATATTACTTTCTCGTTTTCTGGGCTGTAGCGAATGGCGTTTGTGAGGAGATTCACCAGTACCCACGTGGTTTTCTCTTTATCTGCACGGATATCGGGAAGGTTTTCAGCTTCAACCTGGATGTCGATTTTCTTGCGCTGGGCGTGAAACTTCACCGTTTCGAGAGCAAAAAGGATAACGTCGTGGGGACTGACTTTTTGAAGATTGAGCTTGATGTTGCCTGTCTCCACCTGCGCGAGGTCGAGTAGTTCATGCGTAAGTTTCGACAGTCGTGCAGTTTCTTCGGAAAGTGTGTTGATGATGCCCTTCTGTTCTTCGTTCATTTCGCCTACGCGGGTATCGTGAAGCAACCGTATGCCCATCTGCAGGGATGCAATGGGTGTTTTCAGTTCATGTGATATCGTAGCGATGAAATTCGTCTTCGCCAGGTCGAGTTCCTTGAAAGGAGTAACGTTCTTCAGCAATATCACTTCACCGATCTCGACATTATCCTTCTCGCCAGTAGGCCGGTAGTTGATCGAGATGCTCTCGCGTGAAAAGTAGTTTTCTTTACCACCTACAACCACTTTCACCATTGTCGGCGACTCACCACGAATGAGACTTCGGAACAGGTCATTCTCCACCGCCACGTCGGGAGCATACCGGCCAAGGATATTCGTTGAGTTGAGGTTCAGCAGTGTCAATGCCTGGTCGTTGGCAAACACCACTCTCCTGCGTTCGTCGAGCCCGATCACTGGGTCGGACATACGATTGATGATTGTCTCGATCCGTTTCTTTTCGAAAATGATCTTCGCGAGGTTACTGTGTTCATACTCATCCATCTTTTCGGCCATCTGGTTGAACGCCTCGGCAAGCTCGCCAAACTCGTCTTTCCGGTCGAAGTGAAGTCGCTCTTCGTATTTCCTGTCGGCGATGGATTTTATACTGTTTGTTAAAACCGAGATCGGGTTTGCGATGTAGCCTGGAAAGTTGACGATGAACGTGAATGTGATCAGGCAAATGACCGTTGCCACAATGACGAGATACTTTGAAGCGTTCTCGGAAGTTGCGGACGTGATCTCGCTCTTATCGTCGATTGCTTTGAGGTTGAGATCCTGGAGGGAAAAACAAAACTTACGGACGTCACTTAAATTTCTTCTTTCAAAGCTGTTTCGGAGAAGCGACGTGATCTCTTTTTCGCCAGGCTCGGTAACGTTAGCCTCCTGCATCTGGATAAAGTTGTCGATGGTTTGCATCGCCCGCGTGCTATCGATAGAAACACTGTCGCATCCTTCGAGTATTCGTTTTGTGTACTGCAGCGATTCATAGTTGTCGGTTAAGATATTTTCGGCATCGGTGGTGAGTTCAGTTAGATAATACAAACTGAGAATGACGATGCCCAGGATGGCCCCAAAAAGGAATAACAACGCAAGCGAGATCTTGCTTTTTAGCTTCATGACAAAATGATGAGGTCAATATCGGATTTTGAGAGGCTTGTAAGCAACTGGTTGAACGTGGTTGTTCGCAAAATTACCTGCCACAATCGCAAATGAGGTTTCCCGATGCAAACCGTGGTGATGTGTTTTTCCTGTGCGATCCGCGCTATCGTTGCTGGCACGTTTCTACTCTTCACCTGGATAACCTCTCCCCCCAGTTCGGTGGCAGTCTTGAAATTATTGATAAGGTGCCGTTGTACCGAAAGCTTGATGCGGTCGCCATGTTCTCGGGGAGTCTGAACATAGAGCACGTACCACTTTGAGTTGTAATACCCGGCAAGTCTCGCAGTCTTTCGAATGATCATTCGTGAAACTTCATGATTGCTGCTCACACAGGCGAGGAACCTTTCGTGCCGGAGTTTTGTGTTCACAGCGACTTCGCTGTCGACTTTGCGTTCTACCTGCGAGGCAACCTCTTTCAATGCCAGCTCACGGAGCTGAAGTATCTTCTCGGGTTGAAAGAAATTCTTTAATGCTGTTTCGACTTTAGATGCGTCGTATATTTTTCCTTCGCGAAGGCGAGTAATCAACTCATCGGCTGTGAGGTCGATGTTGACCACCTCGTCTGCCAGTTGGAGCATCTTGTCGGGGACGCGTTCTGTTACCTCGATGCCGGTGATGAGCCGCACCTGCGAATTGATACTCTCGATATGCTGGATATTGACGGCGCTGACAACGTTGATACCGGCATCGAGGATCTCAAGTGTGTCCTGCCAGCGTTTTTCATTTTTACTTCCGGGAACATTCGTGTGTGCGAGCTCATCGACGATAACAATTTCGGGGCGGGTGTTGATGATGGCCTGCACGTCCATTTCTTCGAGCTCCTTGCCTTTATAAAAAACCTTTGCCCTCGGTATCTCGGGCAGGCCTTCGACGAGGGCAGCAGTTTCTTTCCGTCCGTGCGTTTCGATGTAACCGATCCGAACATCAATACCGTTCCTGATCATGTTGTGTGCTTCCTGCAACATGCGATAGGTCTTCCCTACGCCCGCGCTCATACCGATATACACCTTGAACTTACCGCGCTTCGATTTGCGGATAAGGTCGAGAAAGTGTTGTACCGATTGTTCGCGCTCGTCTTTCAAAACCAGATAGTTACGTTCGATGTAATCGTGTTGCTGTTCCTGACGGGCAGGCCGTCGCGAATGAATACCTCCTTATCGGAGAAAAATGTTCGTCCTTCGAAACGAAGCAGCATGTTGTCGGCAAGCTTGTAGTTAATGCCAACACTGCTGCTGCTCGTCCGGAATCCGTTCACGAGGGTGACAGGAATGATCTGCACCGACTTCGGGTCGTTGAAATGTTCTATGCGGCCAGTCACCGAAAATTTCTGCGTCAGATTGTATCGTGCAATAAAATTCGCATTCCACCACACACCATTCTGCTTTCCAACATAAAAACAGCTGGTTGCCGAAAAGTCGCCTTTGGTGTAGATGAAATACAAGTCAGTAAATAATCGTTTGCTTACGGTTGTATCAGACATCGGACGTTCATCGCCAACGTATGTGTCCCAGTTAATAAGCAGGCAATCATTGGGCCTGTATTCAAGTTGTGTTCCGGCCGATAGCTTGTCGTTTTTATCTTCGATCTGCTGCCATCCATTCAACAAGTACAGGTACGCATTTAGTTTACCCGTGATCGGAAGACCGAGCTTGACACCCGTGAGATAATAGGGAACATATTCGGGCGCGAACGACCGGGTGTACGCAAGATGGTCTTTCGAGATTGCGCTCTCGTTGGTATACGGTGACCCGAAAACACCGGCGTCTAACCAAATATTCCGGGTCTTCGACAGCTTGACGCCGACACTACCCTCAACGATATTTTTTAGAGAACCCTGTTCGGCAGCATAGTTCGCATTAATGTACGTTCCGAAGCCGGGAACAAATCGCGCTCGAATCCGCGAAGAGCTGTACTTCAGATCGATGTAAGCAAGATTAATGTTGATCTCGTTGTTCCGTGCCATAGAAACAAAGTATGGCTGGTCCTTCCCGGGATGATTGAAGTTGTAAGCGTAATACGCATCTACATAACCTTCAACGGTTACTTTGCCTTTAATTGCGAACGAAGTTGTGTCCATGGTTGCAGTGTTTACTACCTGCGCTATGGCTTGTGCCGATAAAAGAACAAGTACGATGAAGAGTAACTTTTTCATAATTCGTCGAGGGCTTTGTTCAATTTAAGAACATTGATCCGCTCGGGACCAAACAAACCAAGGAAGGGCCGCTCGGTATTTTTGCCAATTATCTTCCGTACAAGTTCCGCCGGGATGCCACGCGTGCTGGCAATTCTTGCCACCTGCACGTTTGCTGCCTTTACAGAAATATGCGCGTCCAGGCCGCTACCGGAAGCAGTAACGAGATCGACGGGCACGTCCTCACGTTTTATCGTGGGGTTGTGCTGTAAAAATTTATTGATCCTCTCTTCAACCTGTTTTAAATAATCAGGATTCGAAGGTCCTTTGTTAGAACCACCCGTAGCAGCTGCATTATAATTGATCGCCGACGGCCTTCCGTTGAAATACTTGTCAGATGTAAACGACTGACCGATGAGGTCCAGGTTTCCCTCGCCATGATTCACTGCCGTAAGCCAGGCAATGCCCGAGATCAGCAACGGATAGATAACTCCGAAAACGATCAACGTAACGAAAGTAAGTTTTATCGATATGAGCCAATGTGATTTCATAAAAATGGTGTAAGAATCAGATCGATGATCTTGATGCCAATAAAAGGAACGACGATGCCGCCTATTCCATAGATAAGAAGGTTACGAGCCAGTAGCGCCGACGCACCGATCGGTTTATATTGAACGCCACGTAAAGCAAGCGGTATCAGGATCGGGATAATGATCGCGTTGAAGATCACCGCCGACATGATCGCACTTTCCGGGCTCGTTAGTCGCATGATGTTCAAAGCCTGCAACGAAGGGATCGACGCAATGAACAATGCAGGTATGATCGCAAAGAATTTCGCAACATCATTCGCGATCGAGAAAGTTGTTAACGTGCCGCGGGTGATCAGGAGTTGTTTGCCGATCTCGACTACTTCAATCAGCTTGGTAGGATCGTTGTCCAGGTCTACCATGTTTCCCGCCTCCTTTGCCGCCTGAGTGCCGCTGTTCATCGCCACTCCTACATCTGCCTGCGCCAGGGCCGGTGCATCGTTGGTTCCGTCACCCATCATTGCAACAAGCTTACCGCCGGCTTGTTCTTTGCGGATGTAAGCAAGCTTGTCTTCGGGACTTGCCTCCGCGATGAAGTCGTCGACACCGGCTTTCTCCGCGATGTACTTAGCCGTAAGGGGGTTGTCGCCAGTAACCATCACCGTTTTCACTCCCATCCTCCTCAGCCTTTCGAAGCGCTCGGTAATTCCGGGTTTGATTACGTCTTGTAATTCGACTACTCCCACGGTAACTGCGTTATCAGTTACGATGAGCGGAGTGCCGCCATTGTTTGAGATGAGTGCAACAACATCGATGATCTCGCGCGGAATCCGGTGACCATTCCGCTCAGCCAGTTTTTTGATTGAGTCGACTGCACCTTTGCGGATCATCCTCCCCTCAATGTCTATGCCCGACGTTCTTGTCTCGGCACTGAAGGCGATAACCTTTGCCCCCGGCAATCCGAAAGAGAAATCGCTCGAGCTACCACCGATCAATGCCGGGTGCTTGTACCCTTTGCGTGTTGCAAGCTCCACGATCGACTTTCCTTCGGGAGTCTCGTCCGACATGGAAGCGAGTGTTGCACATTCCATCAGGTCATCTTCGCTGAAACCTGGCGCCGGGTGAAACCGTGTGGCTTTCCTGTTACCGATCGTAATCGTCCCTGTTTTGTCGAGTAAGATCGTGTCGAGATCGCCAGCGGTTTCCACAGCCTTCCCGGACTTCGCGATAACATTCGCGCGCAAGGCACGATCCATCCCCGCGATGCCGATTGCCGAAAGCAATCCACCAATCGTGGTCGGTATGAGGCAAACGAACAGTGCGACCAGTGCGCCGATGGTGATCGGCGTGGCAGCGTAATCACCAAAAGGTTTAAGGGTTACAGTAACTAAAAGAAACACGATCGTAAATCCCGACAACAACAATGTCAATGCAATTTCATTGGGAGTTTTTTGTCGCGACGCACCTTCGACGAGGGCGATCATCTTGTCGAGGAAGCTCTCGCCGGGCTCGGTGGTCACCTGGACCTTAATCTTATCTGACAATACTTTTGTGCCACCCGTTACGCCCGAACGATCTCCGCCTGCTTCGCGAATTACAGGAGCAGACTCGCCGGTGATGGCACTCTCATCGATCGTAGCAATACCTTCGATGATCTCACCGTCGGAAGGAATGATGTCGCCTGCTTCGCAATAAAACACGTCACCTTTCTGCAACAGTGAAGAGCTCTTGATGGTAATCTTGTCGCCCTCGATAACTTTTGCTGGAGTTTCCTCGCGTGTCTTGCGAAGCGTGTCGGCCTGTGCTTTGCCGCGTGCCTCCGCCAAAGCTTCCGCGAAGTTCGCGAAGATGAGCGTGAGCAGCAGGACGACGAATATCGTCATGTTGTAAACAGGAGTACCCTGGTCTGTTTTCGTAAACGAATAGATCGATACCACCATCATGACTACTGTGCCGACCTCGACACAGAACATCACCGGGTTCTTCATCATCGCCCGCGGATTAAGTTTTACAAACGCGTCTTTGATCGACTTGCGGACCAACGACGGTTCAAAGAGGCTTATCTCTTTTTTGATTTGCTTGCTCATACAATTACATCGAAAAATGTTCTGCAATAGGACCGAGTGTAAGAGCCGGGAAGAACGACAATGCTGCGACGATGATAATCACGCAAAGCAACACCGCGTTGAAAGCGACACTTTCTATCTTTAAAGTGCCGGATGTTTCCGGTATGTATCTTTTTTCGACGAGCGATCCGGCGATCGCCAACGGACCAACAATCGGTATGAATCGCGCCAGCAACATCACCAGCCCGGTAGAAATATTCCAGAACGGTGTTGCATCACCTAATCCTTCGAAGCCCGATCCATTATTAGCCGACGACGACGTGAATTCATAAAGCATTTCGCTGAACCCGTGATACGATGGATTATTCAACCAACCGATACCAGGATCGTGAGATTGAGTAAACGCTGCTATCGCAGTACCAACCAGAACCAGGAACGGATGAGCTATCGCAACAAGCGCTGCGATCTTCACCTCGCGCGCTTCAATCTTCTTCCCAAACAGCTCCGGCGTACGACCCACCATCAATCCGGAAATGAAAACCGCCACCACAACGAATACAAAGAAGTTGATGAACCCCACACCCACACCACCATACACTGCATTGATCATCATATCCAGCATGAACACGCCACCCGACAACGCCGTATGACTGTCGTGCATGGAGTTCACCGAACCATTCGAGGTCGACGTTGTTGCCACGCCCCAGAAAGAACTCGCCGCTACACCAACGCGTGTCTCCTTTCCCTCCATGTTCCCCGGTGAATTATCGATACCAAGCGCCGTTATCGCGGGATTCCCTTGCATCTCGACATACACCGAAATCGAAGTGAACACCACGAAGAACATGGTCATCACTGCGAAGAATGCGTAACCAAGTCGCGGACGGTGCATGAAAAATCCGAATGAGAACACAAGCGCGATCGGAACAAACATGATCGCAACATTCTCCACGATGTTTGAGAGGTAAGTCGGGTTCTCGAATGGATGTGTCGAGTTCGGCCCAAAGAATCCACCGCCGTTGGTGCCAACCTGTTTTATTGCAACCATCGGCGCAACGGGGCCACGCGCAATATTCACCGTATCTCCTTCAAGCGTAACAACGGTTTCCGAACCGGCAAATGTCGACGGCGTTCCCTGCCACACAAGGATCAACGCAACGACAACCGACAACGGCAGCAATATCCGGGTACAACTCCTCACAAGAAGTTTATAAAAGTTCCCGAGCTCTGCTTTTGCTCCGCGTTGCAACGCGTTGAACAATAATACCATCGCCGCAATCCCCGTTCCCGCACTAACAAATTGAAGAAAACAGAAAACCAGCAACTGCGATAAGTAACTCGCACCAGTCTCGCCACTGTAATGTTGCAGGTTGGTGTTCGTCATAAAACTTATCGCCGTATTGAATGCAGTGGTGATCTCCATCGATGCAATTCCGTCAGGGTTCCAAAACGGGTGAGACGATTGCGTAAGCAGAATGATCATCGCCAGCAGAAAAAATATCCCATTCACGATGAGCATCGCCTTCGTATTCTCTTTCCAATTCATGTTGCGGTTCACGTCAACGCCAGAAAGCTTGTAGATCAATCGCTCAAGTGGTTCGAAGAAATCGGTCCACGTTTTCGACTCCGTAAAAATTTTGCTGCAGTATTTTCCGAATGGTAGAGCGATGACAACCGTCACCAGGAAAATGAAGACTATACCGGGTATTTCAGTATTCATGATCTCAGAATTTTTCAGGGTAAATCAGTGCGTAAAGCAGGTAGAAGAAGAGCGTCAGACAGACTCCAAGAAGCAATAGCATAATCAATGTTTTGGCGCTACTTGCCAAAACAGATGCCTGCGATTTAACTGATTAATAATCAGTTGATTATTAAAAATAGAAATCTTAAACCTTTCGGAAATGGAAAGGTCTTTTCAGAAACCGTAATCCTTGATTTTTTGGTACAGCGTGGTGAGCCCGATGCCCAGGACCTTTGCAGCCTGCGCCTTATTGCCATCGGTAGCTTTAAGGATCTTACGGATATGCTGCCTTTCGATTGCCTCAAGAGTAAGTGAATCGCTTTCGTCTGTGTTGAAGTCTGCTGGAAGGAGGTCGGCGGTAAGTTCGTTTCCGTCGGATAGAATAATGCTCCGCTCAATGATATTTTTCAGTTCACGGATATTGCCTTTCCAGGGATGAGTTTTCAGTGCAGCGAGGAAAGGCGTTGTGATCGTTTTGTTAGACATCTCGCGCACAAAATGTTCTGCAAGCAACTGTATATCTTCCCTGCGTTCGCGCAACGCAGGAAGTTGTATTGTAAATACGGAAAATCTATAATAGAGATCCTGCCTGAAGTTGTCTGTTTGCAAGTCCCTGTTCGTAGCGGTGATGAATCGTACGTTTGCGTGCCTCACTTTCGGATTGCCTACTTTATAATACTCCCGGGTTTCGACAACTCGTAAAAGTTTTGCCTGCAGGTCGGCCGGCATCTCGCCTATCTCATCAAGGAACAACGTACCGTCTTGTGCTTCCTCGATCAGGCCGCGCTTCGACTTCATAGCGCCCGTGAACGCACCTTCGGTGTGTCCGAACAATTCACTTTCCAGAAGATCTTTGGGGAACGCACTGCAATTCAGAGCAACAAATGGTTTAGATCTTCTATTGCTTTCGTAGTGGATAGCTTGTGCGAAGACTTCTTTACCGGTTCCGGTTTCACCCAGCAACAACACATTCGTATCTGTTGCTGCAACTTTCATGGCGAGGTCCTGGCATGACCTGATTGATGCGCTCGTACCGATTATATTTTCGAAGCCGAATTTCTTCTGGAGCCGCGACTCAAGACTCATCACCTTCTGTTGAAGCAATGCCTTGTCGGATGCTTTATTCAACAGGGGAATAATTTTTTCCTGGTGATCACCTTTGGTAAGATAATCGAATGCACCGTTCTTGATCGCCCTCACGCCGTCTTCGATCGTTCCGAAAGCGGTTATGACTATGATCTCGACACCGGGAAACTCTGCATGAATTCTCGCAGTGAGGTCCACCCCATTACCATCGGGCAACTTCACATCCGATACGACAACCTGTATGTTTTCGCGCGCAAGAACTTTCAGTCCGTCTTTAATTGTGGTGGCTTCGAACACATGATAACCCTCAAGCTGAATAATGCGGGCCAGCAACCCACGCAGGGTCAGTTCGTCATCGATGATCAGTACAGCTGGCAAAAACTTTTTGTGTTAGGGACACAAAGTTAGAATTTATAAGTATACCCGAGCCGGAACACCTGTGTTTCGTAGTAGTCTGTGGATAGCAAATGAAAACCATCACCAGTCGTTTCCTTTTTGATTCGTAGCGTGTTCGCAAGGTCTGTTGCGTTCAAAAAGATCTCTCCTTTGCCCTTCTGAATGGTCTTCTTTATGCCTGCATCGACGTACGTGCGAGCATAGACCTTTCCTTGCGGCACAATATCCGGAGCCATGAACACGCCGGTGAACTGCAAGTCCCATTTACGAGGAAGATGGATAAGCCCATTCAACTTCACACTTCCCGACATGATCTCCTGCCGATCGGCACTGAAAGTATTCTCTTGCGGATACTTGTTTACAACCGAAAAAGCTTCGATCACATTTTTATAACCGTTCAGGTTCAGGTTCAACAACACGATCTTACCAATATTCTGTGATAGTATAACCTCAATACCCGTCATGCTACTGCGACCGGCATTCTGGAAAATATTGTACACCAATGTACTTCCGGGAACAACACTGGCGATCCGGGTTATCGTCGCGTCCATGCGCTTTTGATAGGCGGCAGCGTAGAGATACCCGGCGGCCCAACTGTTCTTGTAACCGAGCTCAAATGAATTAGTAAACTGTGGACGAAGCGCAGGATTACCGACCTTGATTATCTCCGCATCGTCATACTTTGGGAAGATCCGAATGTCGACTTCATTTGGCCTGTCGACACGGCGATTGTAGAAGATCGAAAGGGTATTATGGCCGTTTGCTTTCCAGGCAAACCTAAGGTTCGGGAACGGTTGTGCGTAGGCATATCCACTGCTTCGATAGACCGGGTGTTCGGGATTTACATTATAGTCAACCTTCACATATTCCGCACGAAGACCAGCCTCAACTTCAAAGTATCTGCTCTCGAATATGTAATTGCCATAGACGGCTGGTATGAGCTCGCCATAATTTGCCCAGCCGCCGGCATCGACATCAAGGGGAGAATTCTGGCCCGGTAAGAACTGCATGTTCGTTGGAATATATCGTCTCCTCAACTTCACTCCTGTTTCGAAGCGTCCGTAACGCAATGGTTGAATGTAATCGAGGTTCAGGTCGGCAACCTGCTCGTCGGAAATCAACTTAAAAGCATCGAGTCCCGTAAACGAGGGCATGATGTTGGTGAAAAAATATTTTTCGTTCTCACGGTGAAACGTATAGTTAAAGCCGGCATTGAACAACCGTCCGGGCTGCCTGAACTTATGTTGCCAGGATGCCGTTGCGGTCACCGTTGTCTTCAGTTCATCTTCCAGGAATTGCCAGAGACGGAAACGTTCTGAAAGATCTCCATTAAAGAATGGTTCATCGCCACGATCGAGGATCTTCTCGCTGCTGAATAGTGCCGATAGTGAAACCGTATTCGATTCGTCTTTGTACCAATCGAAGCCCGTCTTTCCCGTGACGATGTTCGTTTCGCGATTTCTTTTCAGCTGTTGCCTGATGGTATCGCCGTTATCGTAATAGCGATCTGTAAACTCATTCTTATTAAGTGTACGTGTATAAAGGTTGTCACCCTGCAAAAAGAAATTGATCTTCTTCTTCCTGTAGTTCAGCGCGATACTGGGATTCAGTTTGGGCGTCACCTGGTACTGTGGCCGGATCGTTGGAAAATTTTCCTTCTTTACCCACAAGGCGCCGGCCCCGGCAGCCATGCCCACTTTACCATTCCATCCTTCGACCGTTTCTTTCCTGAAGATGATATTGATGATACCGGCATTACCGTTTGCATCGTACTTCGCAGATGGGTTGTTGATGATATCGATATGGTCGATGGCAGATGCGGGAATGTTGTCGAGACTGGTTTGGTTCCCGAAACCCGTGAGGGCTGTCTGCTTGCCATCGATCAGTATAGCAACCCGGTCGTTGCCGCGAAGCCTAACGGTCCCTTCGCTCACGGTAACACCAGGGAGATTCTGCATAACCTGCAGAAGCGAACCGCCACTTTGATTGATGTTGTCTGACATCTTGAACGTCTTGCGATCCAGTGTCTCTGCAACGGCATCACGCGTGCCCTCGACAACCACGTTCCCGAGTACTGTTGTACTTTCAGAAATTTCAAAAACACCCAGATCAAGAAAATCACTCAGCCGCCCAACAAGCAACGGTTGAACAACAGATGTGTAGCCGATGAATGTTATGTCTATCACATAGTCACCGGGCTTGATATTAGCGATCGTAAATCGCCCTTCGTCGTTTGTTATCGTGCCCGACACAAAAGCACTGTCGGGTACGTGCTTGATGACCACATTTACAAATGGAATCACATCCTGGGTGCTTTTGTCTTTAACGACTCCCGACAGTGTTACCTGTGCAACGGATGTCAGTGAAAACAAAACGAAAGAAATGAAGATCAACCAACGCATGACGACAAATTAATGCACCGATTTTGGAGAGTTTTAGGATTTAACTATGAAGTGATGTCTTGAATCGGAAAATAGATAGGTTAGTGTCAGGCCGCTGGAATCGCAGATCTTCTTCGCAATGGCCAGCCCCAGTCCAAGGCTGTCGTTGTTACTTGTTCCTTTTTGAAATCGCTCAAAGATCCTGTCAGCGGGGATTGGCAATGGTGCACCGGGATTGCTGATAGTCCAGCTCCCTTCACCGATCTTGATCACCACTTCAGATTTCTGTGTGGTATGACGAAACGCATTCGAGATGAGATTGGACAACAGTATGTCAGCAAGGGTTGCATTAAGCTTCAATGTTCCCGATCCTGTAACGGTAACAGCAGCCTCGCTTTTGTATATTTCGATCAATCGAGATGTTATCGCAGCAAGGTCCACACGTTCGCCTTCGGAAAACTGCCGGTTGTCGATCTTTGATAGCAACAGCAAGGCTTTGTTCAGACGGTTCAACCGTTGCGTTGCGTCGAGAAGTGACTCGACTATGGGTGCCTGTTGCTCCGAAGGTTTTGCCTGCAGTAAGAGATCGAGCTTCGATTGAAAGACCGCCAACGGAGTTTGCATCTCGTGTGCGGCATTTTCCGTGAACTCCCGCTGACTCTTATAAGCCTGTTGGTCCCGTTTTATCAGTTCATCGATAGCAGCGTTAAGATCATTAAACTCAGTGATCGACGACGACGGCAGGTTGACCGTACTGTTCTTTTCGAGATTGAATGAACTTAGAAGACCAAGGGTCCTGTAGAAAGGGCGCCATATCGTCTTTGAATTCCACCAGTTGATCATTAACATTCCCGCAATCAACACCACAAGCAGTATCACTTGCGTGAGCACCAGTGCCCTGATCAGGTCATCGCTTTCAACAAGCGAGATCCTCGCTTCGAGTTCGTAGCGGGTACCCTTTATCTCCACGATAGACGAAAGCACCCGTGAATTATTAACCGTGTAAATGCTGTCGCCTCGAAGCGTTGCACTCGTTGGCTCCACAAAAACTTCACCGTCAAGATCTTCCCACTGGCTGATATCCTCCACCTTCTGTAGTCGCGTCTCTATTTCTTTCTTATGAACGAGAAGTGTCTCATCAACTTTACTGATAATGATGTTGTTGATAACCAGATATAATACGGGTGTGGCGATCAGCAACACCGCAACCGAAAACAACAGGAACCCAAGCAGGGTACGGTTCAGCAGTTTCATCCCTCAAATTTATAGCCCAACTTGTAAACCGTCTTTATGAAGTCCTCACAACCCGCCTCAGCAAGTTTCCTCTTTAGGTTCTTGATATGTGAATACACGAAGTCATAGTTGTCCATCCTGTCGGCATCGTCGCCGGAAAGATGTTCGCCAATCGCATTCTTCGAAACGACCTTGTTCTTATTTGCAACCAGGAAGAACAAAAGATCGAGCTCACTCCTGGTGAGATCCAGGGTTTTGTTATTAACACTTGCCGCGCGTGCTCCAAAGTCCACCGTAAGGTTTTCAAAACGAGCCACATCAGCTCCATCAAATTTATTTCTTCGGATTAGTGCCTTCACTCTCGCACCAAGCTCCGCAAGGTGGAACGGCTTCGGCAGGTAATCATCTGCGCCGATCTCAAGCCCGGTCACCCGGTCGTCGATAGAGTTCCGCGCAGAGATGATGATAACACCAACAGATGTGTCGAGCTTTTTCAGTTTCTTCAGGAGTTGAAGCCCATTCCCACCCGGCAGGGTGATATCGAGCAAAATGCAATCGTACTGGTACAATGAAAGCCTTTCCCACGCCGAGTCGTAGTCGTAAGCCGTTTCGCAGAGGTAGCTCTCCGATTGGAGAAACTCTACCATACTGACCGACAATTCTTTCTCGTCTTCGATGATCAGGATCTTCACCTCACGAAGATAAGGGGTACATTTTGGAGAATCTCTGGAGGCATTTTTTGTAAATTGAGACAACCGTCATTTAATCATTTCCCATGCTCTCCCACTTCCTAAAGATCTTCGTCCGAACTTCCGCCCGGAGCGCCGGCTACACTATTATTAATGTCAGCGGGCTTGCTATCGGCCTTGCCTCCAGCATTTTCATAATGCTCTGGGTGTGGGACGAAATTAACTTCGATACGCAGCACGAAAAACGCGACCGCGTCTATCAAATAATGTTCACGCACACCTACCCCGACGGCGCATTCAACGATGTCGCTACCACCGGGAAACTGGCCGGCGCGCTTCGCGACTTCCCCGAAGTGGAAGAATCTTGCAGGTTTACCGACGACCGTGTGTTAATGCAGGCAGGCGACAAATCGATCTACGAGAATGGTATCTACGGCGATGCGTCGATGTTTAAAATACTTACCATACCGGTGGTCTCGGGAACTGCCTCACTCGACGACAACAACTCGATCGTGCTCTCGCAAAAGCTTGCCGATAAATATTTCCCGGGTGAAGATGCCAACGGTAAAAATATTCGCGTTAATGGAAACGAGTTTAAAGTAACGGGCGTCTTCAGGAACAATCCTTCGAACTCTTCCTTCAAGTTCGACTTCGTTCTGCCTTACAGTGTATACGCTAAGATGGATCAATACAATGAAGAGTGGGGCGCATGGACAGGAGGCAACACACTCGTCTTGCTGCAACCGGGGACGGACATTGCCGCGTTGACTGACAAGATCACCTCAGAACATGTGAAACCCAGGATCTGGGTGCGTTGGGACAAAAACGTTGAAGTGTTCCTCTTCCCGCTAACCGACCTGCGATTGTATGGCGACACCAACATGATCCAGTACGTGCGGATCTTCGGGATCGTCGGCATCTTTCTGCTGGTGATTGCCTGCATCAACTTTATGAATCTCGCAACGGCAAGATCTATCAATCGTTCGAAAGAAATCGGCGTTCGTAAGGTTGCGGGCGCGGCACGTCGTTCACTTATCGGGCAGTTCTTTTCCGAATCTGTACTCATCGCATTCATCGCGCTCGTGTTTGCATTGATCACCGTGCAGCTGCTCCTCCCAACCTTCAACATCCTGACTGGAAAAGAAGTGAGCCTTAACTTCACCATCATAGGCATGACACTTATCATTACAGTCATGACAGGTATCATGGCCGGAATGTATCCCGCCTTCCTCCTCTCGTCAGTAAAACCTGTACTTGCATTGAAAGGAAAGTTCAAAGGCGTGGGTGGTGCCAACATCCGCAAAGCCCTCGTCATCTTTCAGTTCTCCATGTCGACTATATTGATAGTGTGCGCGGCAATGGCTCACCTGCAAATTCAATACATGAAGAATAAAGATCTTGGCTTCGATCGTGACAACATCGTATACTTTCCCGCAAGTAAAAATATCATGAAGAGCTACGATGCTTTTCGCAACGCAGCTCTCGCCAACCCCGCGATCGTTTCTGTAGCAGAAGGCCGTTTCAATCCAATGCGAATTCAGAACGGCATGGTGCTCAACGACACCGCATGGCCCGGCAAGACCGCAGAAGACAACATTGTGTTCCGCTGGATGCACATCGACGAAAACTATCTTGAAACCCTTGGACTGAAACTGGTCGCCGGAAGAAATTTCTCGAAAGAGAACGCGAGCGATACACTCAACTTCATTGTCAACGAAGAGGCTGTGCGACAAATGAAATTGAAAGATCCAATCGGCGCCAAGCTCGTAGCTCCGCACGAAGGAAAGATCATCGGGGTTGTGAAAGACTTCAACAGCCTTACACTCCAGGCGCCGATGCAGGCGATCATCCTCGCCAACGCCCGCAAAATAGACCACAAAATATTCGTGCGTTACCAAAACGGCAAGGCTGCCGAAGTCGTCGGGTTTCTCACAACTCTCTATAAATCGATGGAAAGCGAGTTCCCCATGGAATACAAATTCATGGATGAACCATTCGGTGAAATGTATGCCAACGAGATCCTCATCGAACGACTCTCCATGTATTTCACAATCATCGCTGTATTCATCTCCTGTCTTGGACTCTTCGGCCTGGCATCATTTACAGCCGAAAGCCGCACAAAGGAGATCGGCGTTCGCAAAGTACTCGGCGCATCAGCCAGCCAGATCGTCACACTGTTGTGGCGCGATTTCGTGTGGCTGATACTCGCATCGTTAGTGATCGGGTTTCCCATCGGCTGGTGGAGCGTCGACAAGTACCTGAGCGCTTACGCATTCCACACCGAAATCAGTTGGTGGGTATTCGCATGTATTTTGGTGGGTATGATTGGCATTACGTTCATTTCTGTCGGCTACCAGTCGGCGAAAGCGGCGCTTGCAAACCCGGCCAGGACGCTCCGAACGGAATAATGCCTAATTTTGACATTATGAAATTCCAACGATACATTTCCGCGGCGGCAAGCCTGATGGCAGTCGCCCTGTTATACATTTCCTGCACAAGCTCGACCGATGCACCTGTTTCCAACGATCCTCCCGCCGATGATCGTTTCACTGTTCAAAAAGTTTACGAGTCATTAACCAACCCATGGGGAATGGCATGGTTGCCCGACGGGCGCTTGCTCGTAACTGAACGCGCCGGCGAGATCCTTATCTTCAAAGACGACAAATACACCGGCGAAAAACTCTCGGGACTTCCTAAAGTTCTGGCACAAGGTCAGGGCGGCCTCCTCGATATCCAGCTTCATCCTAACCACAAACAGAATGGTTGGATCTACATCGCTTATTCGAAACCAGTTGAAGGTGGTTCAACAACTGCAGTTGCCCGCTTCAAACTAAATGGCAACCAGGTAACCGAGCTCAGCGATATCTTCACAGCCAGGCCGTACATCACTGCCACACATCACTATGGAAGCCGTCTTGTTTTCGACAAGAACAACTTCCTGTTCGTTGCAGCCGGCGAACGCGGAACACAACCGAAAGTTCAGGAACTCGACAACGACCACGGCAAGATCCACCGCATCCACGACGACGGTCGCGTTCCTGCCGATAATCCTTTTGTGAATACCAAAGGCGCAAACCCGACAATATGGACTTACGGCCATCGCAATCCGCAAGGCATGGTATATGATGCCACTACCGATCGCATCTGGGCTGCCGAACATGGACCGAAGGGTGGTGATGAGTTGAACCTCATCGAAAAAGGAAAAAATTACGGATGGCCCAAGACATGTTACGGCATCAACTACGATGGCACGATACTCACCGAGAACAAAGAGCTTCCCGGCGTTGAGAATCCTGCACGCTACTGGGTGCCGTCGATCGGTCCATGCGGGATCACCATCGTAACCAGCAACCGCTACCCACAGTGGAAAGGAAACATTCTTGTTGGTGCGCTCGCCTTCCGTCATGTGGCACGGGTTCAGTTGAACGGAACAAAATACGTTACTGAAGAGAAGCTGTTACAAGACCTCGGCAGGGTGAGGCATGTGGCGGAGAGCCCGGATGGATACCTTTATGTTATAACGGAAGGGCCGGGATTGTTGGTAAAGTTGGTTCCGGCGAAGAGCTGATACAAACCGAGGAAGAGGTGAATACATGAACAGATGAATACATGAATGCAGAACCGCAGAAGTGGGCTGTCGGGCAACTATCTGACTGACCGATAGGCTGTCGGCCACTTCTTCCGTTCGAAATTCATGTAATCATCTGTTTTGCGGTTCCATCGTATTCCTCTGTTTTGCAGTTTTTTTTCTACATTGTGTACCCAATACACAATCAATTGTCCAATGCTACGAAACATACTCCTACCCTGTCTGGTCGCGGTCGCTGTGTCCGCAACAGCGCAAACTGACTTCACCTTCCCTGTGAGAACCACCATTTCAAACGGCACCATCGAGGGACTGTACGACACCAAACAGAACCTGCAGATCTACCTCGGCGTTCCATTCGCAAAACCCCCGGTGGGCGACCTTCGCTGGAAAGCACCACAGCCTCCCGACAACTGGAAGGATGTGAAGATGACAAAAGCATTCGGACCACGCCCGGTGCAGGGCATCGTGTTCGGCGACATGCATTCGAGATCAGCGGGAATGAGTGAGGATTGTCTTTACCTGAACGTTTGGGCTCCTGCCACCCGTGGTCAACAAGGATTACCGGTGCTGGTCTATTTCTTCGGCGGTGGCTTTGTTGCAGGCGACGGTTCGGAGCCTCGTTACGACGGAGCGGCCATGGCCAAAAAAGGTATCGTTGCAGTAACAGTCAACTATCGTCTCAATATATTCGGTTTCCTGTCACACCCGGAGCTCACGAAAGAATCTCCCAACAAATCGTCGGGTAACTACGCGTTGCTCGACCAGGCAGCAGCATTGAAGTGGGTTCAGCAAAACATTCATGCGTTTGGTGGTGATCCCAAAAAAGTAACGATCGCAGGCGAATCCGCAGGTTCGATCGCGGTAAGTGCACAAATGACTTCTCCACTTTCGAAAGGCCTGATCGCTGGTGCGATCGGTGAAAGCGGTGCGGGCATCAACCCCACGCTTGCACCCATTCCATTAGCCGAAGCAGAAAAGATTGGCCAGGAGTTCGCCACTAAAGCTGGCTATAAGACGTTGGCCGAGCTTCGTGCGTTAACTACTCGTGAAGTATTCGAGATCTACCAGGAGTCGAAACGTTTTGGATTCCCGATGGTGATCGACGGGTATGTATTACCAAAATCAATTTCCGACATCTACAAAGCAAAGCAACACGCCGATGTGCCGTTGTTGTTGGGGTGGAACTCATCTGAAATTCCCGCCATGGCATTCATGCAGGGACAACCGTTATCGGAAGAGAACTACGTGAAGAAAGTAAAAGAAACATATCCGCAAGACTACGAAGAAGTTCTCAAGCTGTATCCGCATAGTAACGCAAAAGAGATTGAATGGTCGGCGACGTCACTCGCTTCTGATCGATTCATTTCATACAGTACATGGAAGTGGTTCGATCTTCATCGCAAGAATAGCAGCAAGCCTACGTATCGTTATTTGTACAGCAAGCTGCGCGCTCCACTGGTCGATAAGAGCCTGACTCCCGGGTTGGCCGGTGGCACTGCACGAAGCGGTCAGCCCGCGATGACAATGCCCGAACCGATCGGTGCACCACACGCGTGTGAGATCGAATACTGCATGGGCAACCTCGACCTGGTGAAAGAGTACGCGTGGACAGCCGACGACTACGCGGTGTCGGAAACTATGTCGAACTACTTCGCAAACTTCATCAAGACTGGAAATCCTAACGGGGCAAACCTCCCTGAATGGCCGGCCGCCGACGCTAACGACACTACGCCACCGGTCATGGTGATCGATGTTAAATCGAAGTCTGTTGATGCGCCGAATGACAACAGGTATGTATTTTTGGATAAATCATATAAGAACAATTAATATCCATTTGTGGTGAGTTCGCCGGCAACGGGCTGATACGATTCTCAGACGCTCCTTCCATCGAAGGCGTGCAGCCATGGCTGAAGATGAAAAAGAGTTACTCAGACGCCGCAACCGACGTCATTGAGACAAACTGATCCCGTGATCTGATATAGGTCACGGGATTTTTTGTATTCTTATTATAAACACCGAAGTGCAGATGTGATCTCGTGCGACGGGCATTACCGGTGTTGCCCACAGTTCCAAGTGTGTCCCCCTGTTTCACCAACATTCCTTTCACAACGATCTGCGAATCGAGATGTGCGAAGTAGTACGAGTGCTTGCTCTTGCTGTCGTTCATCCAGATCACTTTCCCGCCAAGTGAATTATAACCGACACTCGTTATCTCTCCATCGGATGGAGCGACGATAAATGTTCCTTTGGGTGCAAAGATGTCGATGCCTTCATGTTTACGTTTGCCACCATCGCGTGCATCGCCGTACAAACTGATGATTGAGCTGCGCGATGCGCCCATCACCGGGTTCATGAACAATGGCCTGTAAGGTTTCGCAGCTTTAGCAACCTGCTTCGACCTGATCTTTTTGCTTTCCTTCTTTTTGGGCATGTAATACTTCTCAGGCAACTCCGGCGCTTTGAAGTAAACTGTGAGATCGGTGCTTTTTGCGGGAAGGATTTTCTCTTCTTTTTGGAATGAAGGAAGTGCAGCGCAACTACCGATAAAAATGATCAGCAGCACGATCCAACCCAACCCCCACTTAGTCCCAATTCGAGAAAACGCCATTTACTTGTCCAATTTGCTATTCGGACACGAAAAAAAACCAGTCCGACTCGGCAAAATGGCAAAAAATCATGCCAATTGCACTAACCTCATGTGCGAACCATCTGTTTCGATGCCCGCTCAAGAGCTTTCACTAACAGGTCGAAGTTGATCGGCTTGCTGATGTAGTCATTCATCCCCGCTTCGATGCATTCTTTCCTGTCGCTTTGCATGGCGTTGGCGGTAACGGCGATGATCCACGGTTGTGACTTACCACTGTCGCGGATTGCTTTTGTGGCGCCGAACCCATCCATCTCCGGCATCTGAACGTCCATTAAAATGAGATCGAATTCATTAACGGAAAGGCTATCGAGCACCTCGAGGCCGTTGGCCACAATCGACGGTTTATAACCGAGTTTGGTAAGGGCGCGATTGGCAAGAATCTGGTTGACCGGGTTATCGTCGGCGATCAGGATCTTCATCGGATGTGACGCGGCGAAGTCGGCAGTGAGCTTTTGAGCACCCGCGCGCTGTGCTTTGCTCGAAGCCGAGTGATCGAATGCATGCTTCAGCTGGGCTGCAAGCGCGGCATGCTTAACAGGCTTCGAAAGGATTGCATCAAACACTTCCTCCTGGATGTTCGAACGCGCTTCGCCGATCGGGATCATGAGCACGATCGGGATGGTTGCATACCGCAAGCGTATCGACTTACCAAACGTGTGACCATCGGTGTCGGGCATCTTAAGATCGGTGATAACCAGACTGAATGCAGTGTTGGCCACCAGGCCATCGGCCTCGCGTGCAGAGAGTGCCATCACAACTTTCGCATTCCATCGTTCGAGTTGATCTTTTAAAGTCTTTCCACTGCAAACATTATCGTCGACAACAAGAATCGTTTTTCCGGAGAGGTCGATTGAAACTTTTTCTTTTTCGTCTTGTGATTTTATTTTCTCTGCGACAATGGTAAACCCGAATGTCGTTCCTTTCGAGCTCGACTCGTCGATGGCGATATCACCGCCCATCAACTCGGCCAGTTTCTTACAGATGGCAAGTCCCAGGCCTGTACCGCCAAACTTGCGCGATGTGGACACATCAACCTGCGAGAATGACTTGAATAAACGATCAATCTTCTCGGGCGGGATGCCGATACCAGTGTCGCGTACTTTAAACGACAGCGTTATGTTGTCGTTGGTTTGATCAACAACACCAACGTGAATATAGATCTCTCCTTCTTTCGTAAACTTGATTGCATTCCCTACAAGGTTCACCATTATCTGGCGAAGACGCTGCGGATCGCCAAGGATACGTTCTGGTACGTTAGTGTCGAATTGATAACAAAGATCGAGGTTAGAAGCTGTAGCGCGGCTCGCAAACAGGTCGAGCACATCTTCCACGCAACTTCGTACGTCGAAGTCGATTCGCTCGAGTTCCATCTTGCCCGACTCGATCTTGGAAAAGTCGAGGATGTCGTTGATAACGATCAGCAGGCTTTCTCCCGAATTGCGGATGATCCGTGCATATTCTTTCTGTTCTGAGTTCAACTGCGTTTCTTCGAGCATGGCGGCCATCCCGATCACACCGTTCATCGGAGTTCGTATCTCGTGACTCATTGTGGCGAGGAACGTACTCTTTGCGCGGTTGGCCTGTTCGGCTTCGATCCTCGCGGCGTCGGCCAGAGATTTCTGATGACTGACGTCTGCGGTACGTTCTGCTACCTTAACTTCAAGCTCCGAATTCTGTCGTTGTATCCTGCGGAAACGATAAACAACTACAAGCGTTGCAAGACCAATTATTCCAAGCACCGCGGTTATACGGAACCACCATGTGAGCCAGAAAGGTGGAACAATAGTAAGCTTGATCGAAGTGCCTGCTTCGTTCCAGAGGCCGTCGTTGTTGGAGCCTTTCACCCTGAACACATATGTGCCCGGATCGAGATTGGTGTAGGTTGCAGACCGTTTATTGCCCACGTAGTTCCAATCCTTATCGAAATTGGTCATCATATAAGCATACTGGTTCTTCGAAGGGAACGTGTAATTGAGCGCTGCGAAATCGAGGGTGAACACCGATTGATCGTAACGAAGCCTGAGTTCTTTCACAATGTTGATATGCTTCTTCAGGATCGAGTCATCGCCATCGACACGAACAGAGTTGTTGAACAGTTTGAAATCAGTAAAATAAACAGGCGGTAGAAATGTATTGTCGTGAAGGCTATCGGGGTGGAATGAGTTAAGTCCGTTCGATCCGCCGAAGTACAGCCATCCATCTTTGGTGATACAAGCCGAGCCGGGCTTGAACAAATTGCCCTGGAGGCCATCTTCAATCGTATAGTTCCTGAATGTTTCTTCGAGGGGATTGAATTTCGAAAGGCCTTTATTCGAGCTGACCCACAAGTAACCCGCGTTGTCTTCGACAACCGAGCGGATCATGTTGTTCGGCAGGCCATCGTTCTCACGATAAACCCTGAATGAATTCAAAGCTTTGTCATATCGGCACAAGCCGCCTGCAGTCGCCAGCCACAGGTTACCGGTCTTGTCAGTCTCTATATCATCCACGGTATTGTTGGCAATGCTGCCTTCTACGTTCTCATCGTTTACGTACTGAATTATCCTGTCGGAACCGGGTGTTATTACACTTACACCGTTGTCTGTTCCAACCCACACGCGCCCGTCGTTGTCTTCACCGATCGAATGAATGAAGTCGCTGGTTAACCCTTGCGCAGATGTATACCATCGTACGTTCTTTCCATTAATATCAAACATTCCGAGACCGGCGCCCCACGTACCAACCCAAAGAGTATTGTTATTGTCTTTATAAACTTTATTGACTGTCGATACAGAAGGCTCGATTGGATTTGACTTAAGGCTGCAGTGAATGAATTCGCCAGTCGACGTCTTCACCAGGTCCAATCCTCCACGATGATAACCGATGGCAAGAAGACCACGGGAAATTTCTGACAGCGAAAGAACGTAGTCGCTACCCGGGCTTCTGCTGTTGCGATCATCATGACGGTAGTTCGTAAATTTCCCGGTACGCGGATCGTACTTATCGAGACCCCCGCCATCGGTACCGATCCAGATTATTCCATCCGAGTCGGCCATCACATCGAGAATGATGTCGCTGCTTAAACCATTCCCTCTACCGTCGGTCTTTTGCTGAAGAAAAAATTTTTCCCCGAAGCGCGGCATGAAGTTGATGCCGCCTGAATATGTGCCGACCCACATGTTTTGCTGGTCGTCGCGATACAATGCATACACGGAGTTATTCGATAGCGTGGTGTTGTCGCCGTCAACATTCTGAAGGTTAACAAAAGAGCCGTCCTTTTCGTGGTAGATACAGATGCCGCCGTTCTCTGTTCCGATCCAAACATTGCCGTCAGGGCCTTCGGCGAATGAGAGGATGTCGTTGTGACTGATGTTGTTCCTGCCGGTACCTTTTTGAAAATTGACCAGTTCGCCGTTATGACTATTGTAACGAAAGACGCCGTTTCCCTGGGTTCCTATCCAGATGTCACCGGCGCGATCGCAGTATACATTTTTAACCCAGCTCGACTTGAGTTTAGGATTATTGCCGGGTAATTCACCGGGTTTCAGTGTTTCTCGCAGAAGTCGCCGAGGGCCTGCTTTGGTTGCAAGCCACAGATCGCCCTTGCTGTCTTCTGCAACTTTATAAATGAAGTCTTTTCCACCAGCCTTGTCGTCGTGCGTTTCAAACTCTGTAAATGTTTTCGATTCCTTATCGAATTGCCAGAGGCCGGCATTTGTGGCAAGCCACATCCTGTCTTCCGAGTCGTTGAAGATTGAATGTACCGCCAGCTTTACATTGGGCGGCGAGTA
>DASRSO010000210.1:0-4611 GCA_035656375.1 Cyclobacteriaceae bacterium
TGGTCCATGGGCGATGCTTCGACTGAGTATAAAAATGGTATCATTGCCCGGTGTGAGCGTCAAAACAATGCTTGTGAACATAAAGGCAGTAAAATCAATCATTATCTACCAAGTTTTTGGCTGCTCCTAAGCATACTGAACCATTTCCAATTTGTGAATTGCCTCTTGTATTCTTGTCAGAGCGGGGGACAACTCCTGGCGCGAGGCGGCGTATGAGAGTCGAACGCATTCATCATCACCAAAGGCACTACCAGGAACCAGGGCGACATGTGCTTCTTTCAAAAGGTAGGTACAAAGGTCGTCCGAGTTCCTTATCTCTATTCCTGCTGCTTTGGAACCGTAATAGCGGCTTACTTTTGGAAAGAAGTAGAAAGCGCCATCAGGCAATACCGTCTCGACGCCGGGTATAGATCCAAATAAATTGTGGACCATGTCGCGCCTTTGCCTGTACTCTGACACCATGTTCCTGACAGAGGTGTTGTCCCCGGTCAGCGCGGCAAGCGCGGCTCGCTGAGCAATTGAAGAATTTGAAGAGGATAGGTGTCCCTGCATCTTTGTTACTTCGGACGCGATCCATTCGGGCGCCGCGAGATAGCCGACTCTCCACCCAGTCATGGCAAAGCACTTTCCGAATCCGTTGATCGTGATTGTTCGTTCAAACATTCCGGGCAAGGAGGCAAAACTTACCCGAGCGTTCGTATAGTTGATATGTTCATAGATTTCGTCAGATATCACCAGGACGTCAGGATATCGAAGGACAAGGTTGGCGATTTGTTCAAGATCCTTCTTTGGATATACGACGCCCGTTGGATTTGAAGGTGAAGAAAAGATTATCAGGCGCGTTTTGTTGTTGATGGCTTCCTCCAATTGATCAATGGGCGGTTTGAAACCATTTTCGAATTTTCCGTTAATTACAATTGGCTTGCCTCCGGCGAGCGTTACCTGAGCATAATAGCTTACCCAGAATGGTCCAAGAATTATTGCTTCATCGCCCGGATCAAGCACGGATAAAATTGTGCTCGAAAGGGCTTGTTTAGCACCGTTGCAGACGACAATGTTCGACGGATTGTAGCCGACGCCATTTTCAATCTTATATTTTAAAGCTATTGCTTCTTTGAGGTCCACGTATCCACCTGTTGGAGGGTAGGAGAAATACTTCCCGGAATCGATCGCTTTTTTTGCGGCATCGCATATGAATTCAGGCGTCGGAAAGTCAGGTTCACCTTGACTTAGACTAATCACGTCGACCCCTTTAAGTTTAAGTGCGCGGGCTTGTGCAGCCATCCCTGACGTCGCCGATTCCACGATCGATGCGGCGCGAATAGAAGCTCGTCTCATTTGATATTTAAATTAAGTTAGGCCTCAAACATCATCAAATTGTTATCTGCATCATAGCGCGTTTTATTCATTACGTCTATGAAAAAAAGTAATTTGTAAATCGGTGTGAATCGGGTGATATTCCCTCTTTATTGATAAGATGATGGATACAGGCTTGGAGGATGTTCACCATTTGTTAAGAACCGTTGCGGATTATGGGGCAGAGTACGTTTCCTCGATCGATCAACGGACACTGTGTGCAACGTTGCCGTTATCGGACCCGGAACCTTTACCTGAAACAGGCATCGGTTCTCTGAAAGCATTTGAGTTATTTCAAAAACGATATGAATCGTTATTGACTGCGAGGTCGGGGCCTCGTTTTCTCGGATATATCAATGGTAGCGTTACCCCAGCCGCTCTCGCGGGAGACTGGCTAACAAGTGTGTACGATTTTTGTCCGCAGATGGGGACGGAAGATCCGGGCGATCTTTCTGCATTTATTGAGTTAGAAACCCTTGACCTGATAAAGCAATTGCTCGGTCTTCCTGCAGGAATGACTGCGGGGTTTGTTACGGGCGCCACAATGGCTTCATTTACTGGGCTTGCTGTTGCACGGCAATGGATTGGAATGGAGCAGGGGCTTAATGTCGCGCAAAGAGGTTTAAAAACTCAGGCCACGGCGACTATTCTGTCATGTCAACCGCATTCAAGCATTGGCAAGGCTGTGTCGATGCTTGGAATGGGCAGGGAAAATATCGTCATACTGCCCCCAATGCCGAATTCTGAAATTGTCAATCTCGAACTACTTGAGGAAACGTTGAAGATGCAATATGGAAAGCCGGTCATTTTCTCAGCGAGCGCTGGTACCGTGAATACCGGGTCGTTTGATGACATTGCCGGTCTTGTGAAGTTGAAGAAAAAATATTCGTTCTGGCTGCATATCGATGCGGCTTTTGGCGGATTCGCGGCGTGCTCTCCCCGGCACAAGCACCTGTTAAATGGGTGGAACGAGGCTGACAGTATTACTGTCGATACCCATAAATGGATGAATCTTCCCTATGACAGTGGTATTGTATTTATCAATGAGATTCATTCAAATCTTCAACGGGAGGTGTTTCAGAATGTAAACGCTGCCTATCTCGGAAGTGGCCAGGGTAGTTTCAAGTTCAATAATTTCTTTCCTGAGAACTCGAGAAGATTACGTGCACTGCCGGCTTGGCTCAGTCTCATTGCTTATGGTAGAAATGGTTTTGGTGAAATGATTGATGAGCGCTGCAGGCTGGCAAGGGTTTTAGGGCATTTGATTGAACGATCCGAGTTCTTCGGATTGTTATCGCCTGTTATACTCAACATTGTTTGTTTCACGTTGAAGGACGACTCACTGAATGTTGCTTCCTTCCTTGAGAGCATTAACAAGCGCGGCCTGGTGTATTTATCACCGACAACATTGTATGGGAAGGCTGGAATCAGGGCTGCTTTTGCAAATTGGAAAACGACCATGGCCGATGTTAACAGGGTGTGGATTGAGCTCAACGAGGTAGTACAATCTATGCAGTATCATAACAAGGTGAAGGGAGTTTGACTGCACGCCAGGAAGGCGGTACGGTCCAGCTTGATTGCCGTCAAACGACCTCGGCTTATAACGTGGATACCTATTCGGAAGCATTTAAAAATTTAGATTCTTTTATTAATGCTGATTTTTTTTAAGGTTGGGCAAGTGGTACATAGACATTCCGAACGCAATCACCGCACCGCCAGTCAATGCTGTAATATTTGGCATTTCGTCGGCCCACACGAATGAGATCACAATTGAAGTGATTGGAACAAAGAATAGAAATACTGAAGTTTTTACCGGGCCATTGTGTTGAATAGCATAGCTCCACAGTACATAGGCAAGTGCTGCAGGAAAAATGCCTAAATAAATAACTGTCCATGTGGCGCTTATGGGCGCATTGACAACGGCAGCAATTGCATTATGCTGAAGAGGCAGAAGAAAGGCAGTTCCGGACCAGATTGTGTACGATACGGACTCAAGACTGGAGTAGTTTGCTAAAATTTTTTTCTGGATGATGAAATATACGCTCATTGACACGGCTCCGACGAGGATGTAAACTATTCCAACGTTTAGACTGAAGGCACTTTCTCCAAAGGAAATGATTGCCACTCCCGACAGGCAAATCACTACAGGAACAAGTTTCCTTAAGGAAATTGATTCTCGGAACACGACATAACTAAGTCCCATGGTTATAAGTGGGATGATATTCATGATGAACGAGGTTGAGGGCGCGGAAACTGTCATTTCGCCGAGGTTTAAAAAGACGTTATAAACCGTAATTCCAATCAGCCCGCTGAGGCTTATTAACAGCAGATCTTTCTTTGCTGGAATTCTTACTTTTTTGGAGATGAGGGCGATGATTAGCAGACACAACGATGCTACCAGGAATCTCACTACCGCAAGATCTATTGGGTCGAAATTTTTTAAAGCCACCCTGATTCCCACAAATGCTGACGCCCAGATAACAATTGTGATCGCAATTGCTGTTGCAACTTTCATATTGGCGTTTTTAATCATTGAGGTCTGGAGCGCGGTATTTTCCCTGCCCAGAGTCTGATTTTATGATGGTGCGCAACTTATCGATTGATGCGGTACGTTTTGTTTGAAATATTCTCATCAGACGTATCGATTCGGGGAATGGTTCACTTGGTCTTAATTAGGAATACAGTTGGAGAAAACACGGAGTATCAACGATCTTATTTATCGCAAAAATCAGCGGAGATAGAGCACGTTAGCTGTGTATTGTAAAAACCGGACCGTATGGTGAATAAGTTGGTTAAGAGCAAAATCTTGATGGAAGGTCATGTTATTAGAATTTATCATGTTAATCATGATTATTTCTCAGTTGTTTGTGCGAGTTTTTATTGCCTTCAGAAGTTAATCGGAAATATTTTTGCGATGGGCGCCCGAGCGGATCAACAATCGTTAAACTCATTAATCCTGGGGAACTATGTCAAAGAATCATTCTTATACCGCAACTGTGACCTGGACGGGAAACCGGGGAAGCGGGACTGCGACCTATCTGGGCTACGATCGGGATCATATCGTTTCCGTCGACGGAAAACCCGAAATTCCCGGGTCTTCGGATCCGGCATTTCGTGGTAACAAAGCGAGATACAATCCAGAAGATTTCCTGCTGGCATCGGCTTCGGCATGCCACATGCTCTGGTATCTTCATCTTTGCTCGGAAAACAATGTCGTTGTCGAAAAATATATAGATCGTGCCGTTGGGACCATGG